>NZ_RHOB01000001.1 GCF_003946085.1 Levilactobacillus angrenensis
AGTTTAATGCTTATAACGAGAAGTCTCTGAAGCGGATCCACCGAGGCTTTAAAGGACTCCAGGACACCTTGGAAGCATCATTTATTTGAGTTAGTTACATATTATATGTACGAAGGCATTTCATTTACACAAGATTCTTGACGCTACCAGAATGTCTGACCATCTGGTTGTACACCATAGATAGATTGAGAATAAGAACCATGGGCACTTTCATTACCATTACCACCGTCAGGCATTGTAAAGCGTTGATTATTACTATTAGTCCAAGTGCTGCCAGCACCAACACCTTTAACCCGCATGTTAGAACTGTCGTGAATGTCCTGTGCCTTTTCAGCGACAGTCTTTCCGTCTTGGTTAGCAGGGGTAAGCATTGATGAGTAGGTGTAAATAGTATTGTAATCAACGTGAATATTGCTCATCGTATGGTTCGAAGCAACATGGAACAGGACGTAAGAAGGTGCGTAGACTAATGCTTTTTCAGTATTTGAGTTTTGCGAAGCGTCAACGTGAACCAATTGTGGATTCATATTAAAGATGGAATTGTTACTAATGTTGAATCCACTGTTGTTGCCCTTAGCACCTTTCTTATAGTTATAGAACATAAAGACGTTAGGTGAAACTTGCGTTTTTCGACGCTCAATTTGATTACCAGTCATCGTAATATTTTCAGCAGATGGGAAATGGATAGGAGCGTAAAAACCATATCCGCCATAATTAGCCGGTTTAGGATCGAGTACTAAACAGTTGTTCATGTTGATATTATTAGGAACCTGAGATACAGCCGCACCTGTGACGTCCGTCACGTGGGTACCCACAGGTTGAGGACCATATTTGGCTAAAGTAGATGCTGAACTATTGGTATAAAGTGGTAAAAACCGACAACTATCAATAAATACATCATGGGTTGCTACATGACTGTATGCGTGTCCATTGGACGGCTTGGCACTCACACCACCTTCATAGTCGTAATCAGTTTGAATGGCTTCTTTGTAAAAATTGTTACCTGACAGAGAAGTGGTACTCCCACCAACGCCAATGAAACTGGAATCTTTAACATAAATATGATCAGACCCACCGAGATCTAATGAGTGGCCACCATTCGCTTCGTTTTGGTCAAATGTACACTTAGTGAAGCTCACGTAATGGCTAGACAAGATGCTGTGAACTAACCGGTAAACATTGCCTCGATCGTCGTTGATGCCGCGAAAAACGATGTTAGTCCAAGATACATTAGAGACATCGGTGTATAAGAATGCGGCTCCTGAGTGGCCTAGTGTGTCTTCAGTTGATGATGTTGTCCCCATAAAGGTGGCACCATTGGCCCCAACAAAGGATACATTGGACGTAATGTTTGGCCGGTTAACCATGTAAACACCTGCCGGAACGTTGACAGTTACAACGGATGAGTGAGCAAAAGTAAATAGTTTTTGGAATGCAGCATTGTTAGCCGCAATATTATCTTCAGATGTCCCGGAAATAGCACCTAAGTCCTTAACGAAATCAATGACTGTCTGGCCGGGTGTTAAACCACCCGTAGATCCACCAGTAGTACCGCCTGTAGTACCACCGGTTGAACCGCCTTGCGAGTAAACCGGGTCACCAGGCTTAGAATCAGTCCCATAATAGCGGAATGGGTCAATCGTTGCGTAGGGAACGTAGTAGGTAGCCCCACTGGTGTGAATGTAACGGAACCAGTAGTGACCATCAGCCTTGATCTTACCGTTGTAGTAGACGGTTTCGCCAATAGCGAAGCTGTCTACTTTGTTGGCAGTCGTCATGTTCGTGGTATCCCGGCCACGAGCTGCCTCATCAAAAGTAAATGAGCCACTCTCAACAAGAAGGGTGCCATCAGGGGTTTGTGCAGCCACATTAGCACCTGCTTGGCCCGTCAAGGAGCCTAAAGACCCAGTCGTAGAACCTGTACCAGTTGAACCAGAGCCGCTAGTAGCGGCCTTAATGGGATCAACCGAATTGGAATCAGTCCCAAAGTATACGCCGGTGTCAGTATTAGCATAAGGAATGTAACGACGAGTGCCGCTAGCAGCAATATAGGATAACCATAAGTGATTGCCGTTTTTGAGCTTACTATCGTAACTGACGGACATCCCTACGGTGTACGTAGCGACACCAGAATCACTCATATCGGGTGTATTACGAACACGGCAGTTTGTATTAAAAGTAAAGCTCCCAGAAGCAGTAATCTTGTACATGTCTGGGGTGTTGCTTACATCAATAGCCATAATATAAAATCTTCCTTCATAATTTTTTGTATAAAAAAAGCCGTCTAGATAGACGACTGATTGTTAGTACCTAAAATTTAGAGAGACCAGATTTACCGCTAGCAAGTATAAGTAGCTCCCTTTGTTTTTTGGTACAATACCATAATATGATGGAATCAAAGGGTTTAACTGCAGGCAAACTGCAGGTTCACTGAAATATAGCAGCAAACTTACTGAAGAAACAACAAAGCAGCTACTTGAGGGGCTTCAAGTAGCTGCTTTGTTGAGTAACATGTAAAAATAAAGATCCATAATAAGGCATTGACGATTACTTCTGTACCACCAAGTTTCGAGGACAAATAATAGCGAATTCCCAAAGTGCTTTTTTCAGATAATTAGCGTAGGTTTTCTCTGAAATAAAACCCCGATCGTACTTTTCTGCTAGTTCGCTGCAAGTCTTCTTAACGGTCCAGTTGTTTATCCAACGGAAAAGTAAAAGATCTGAGAGTAGTGCAGATGGCGCAGCTCCGTGTCAAGTAGACAATCAAATAATTAAAATTGTTTAGGCAATTTTCTTGAGGGCATGATTCCGGTATTCGACCGGAGTCATGCCCTTTAAGGTTGGCTGACGACGTGAATGGTTATACCAATCCATGAAATCGCTAACCATCATTGTGACTTCTTCCAACGATAACGGATTTTCAAAGTCAAAATATTCGGTCTTCATGTGGCTCCACAAACTTTCCGCCGGACTATTATCGCCTGGTGTTCCTGGGCGGGACATGCTATGTCTCACTCCAGCCCCAGCTAAGACCGTGTTATATTTTCCAGACGTATAACTAGATTCTTGATCACTATGAAGAATCTTGGGCTTAACACCATTATTAGCTAAGATTGCCTTATTGAAGGTGTCGGTCACTAAAGTTGCTGTTTCCGTTGGCTCAATTGACCACGCAATGACGCTGTGGTCATAGAGATCCTTAATGGCACTGACTCGAATCTTGCCGCCATGTTTAACACCATATTGAAGTTCACTACAGTCGGTCACCCAAACTTGATTAGGTCCTTCTGGATTAAAGTCATGTTTCGCATCAGCTGTGAGTAATCTATTGCCAAGAATGTATTCTTTACGTTCCGCCTTACGGTCGTGCTTAGCGACTAGAATAGAAGCGACAATGTTATTTTCACGCATCAAGCGTCGAATTCTACCATGATACGCTGTTTCATTGTTCACAAAGGAGGGGTTCCATGAACGCCGCTTACCGCCAACTCACGATTTTTCAATTACTGCTGACCGGTCATACCGTGGCTAAAGCCCAATTGGCTGAAAAATTTGGCGTCAGTTCCCGCATGATTCAGCGTGATCTCAGCCAGATTCGCCAGTTCATTGCCGACCAACAACTCTTCTATCAACTCCATTATCACCGCCAATCCGGCGGCTATCAGCTAGAGGCGACCCCGGCGCCCATTTCCAAGCAGGCCCTCCTGCTTCTGATCAAGATTGCTCTCGCCAGTCGCTCACTGACCAAGGCGGAAATGTCACGGACGATTGATGGTCTCCTCCAGCTGATTTCGCCGGCAGATCAAGCCGAGATTCGGCCCATCATCAAAAATGAGCGTTTCTATTATCAGCCAGTCCATCACGGCCAGCCGCTACTAAAGACCGTCTGGGAGCTCAGTCGCTTCATCAGCCAGCAACAGACCATCGTCATCACCTATCAGCGGCAACACCGTGAGATCGTGACGCGGACGATTTTGCCGGAAGCCATTATCTTTTCCGAATACTACTTTTACGTCATCGCCTATAATGCGAAGTACCACAGCAATCTCTTCTACCGCGTCGACCGGATTCATCAGCTCCACACCACCAACCAGGCGCCCATCACCCGCACGCGAGCCGAGCGCTTCGAGGACGGTGAGATGCGCCAACTGGTCCACTACATGCAGCCGGGCAAGAAGATCACCCTCCGTTTTAAATTCTGGGGCATCGTGGAGGCCGCCCTCGACCGCTTTCCAACGGCCACCGTCATCGACCGGTACCCCGACGAAGGCGCCGTCCTGATCGAAGCGACCGCCTTTGACCGTGGCGCGCAGATGTGGCTATTGAGCCAGGGTGCACAGGTCCAGGTCCTGGCGCCGGCGGAATTCGTGACGCATCTACGAACCGAGCTACAGCGGATGCTGGCGCGTTATTAATGCCGGTTTCGTTGCCAGTACCCCCTGCTTGAACGCCTGCGCGAGTCGGTGCTGGTCCCAAGTATGCTAAAAAACACCAGCCACATTTCCCGTTAGAAATCTGACTGGTGTTTTTTCCTGTGCCTCTTCGACCAACGATTGTCGCTTGTCATCAGCGGCCATTTAAAAACCGGGTGACCAACTGCCTTGCCGGCAACCCGCTCTATGTATAGCTACTGCTTATCCGCCGTAGCTTCCCGATGGTTCTGAATAATCTGGCGGATCCAACGCTGAGAGTATTCGTACTTTTTCGTCAGCTCTGCCAGGTTGTGGCCGTCGTATTCCTTGACGATTTGGGCTGCGACCTTATCACGATTGTATAGCCGCATGGGAAATGAAATCTGGCGACCGCGGTACATTTAATAGATTTCCTCAGTTAACTTCTCACCCACTAAATCGTAAAGTTGCGCGTATGATTCTTGCAGTAAATCCGTTCGCATTACCATGTCGCATTCTCCTAACCAAATGTTTTTCGCCTTTATAGCGTAATAAAGGTGTCCGGCCCGCAAAACTGCGTTAGACCTGACACCTATAAGGTATTCTTGGCGCGGTTCCGTGTCAAGTAGACTTCCTGGGACCTACAACGTAGACTACCAAGAATCAGCAACTTGGCGTATACTTAATTCTGTTAACCAGCTGGACTGGTAATTAATTTAATTAAGGAGAATGACATATGCGTAAATGGAAAATCGGTTTAGTGGCCGCCCTACTGTGCCTGCCGTTAGCGTTGGGCACCGTCTCAGCCTCAGCCAAGACCACGACGGCCAAAACGACCACTGTCAAAACGACTAAAGTCGCTAAGCAGACTAAAGCGGCCAAGAAGATGACTCCGAAGAAACACTACCTCATCGTCATGGGGCACGGTGCCGGCGATCCTGGTGCCCGGGGCAACGGCACGACCGAAGCCCACTTCTTGCGGCACTACATGTTACCGCAACTCCGCAAGTACGCCAAGAAGGTTACCAACGCCAAGATCACCTTCTACAATCCCAAGCGTAACCTGGTCAGCGATACCCTTTACCACCACAAGGGCTCTTACAAATTGAGCAAGAAGACCACGGTCATCATGTTCCATTTGGACGCCCCTGCCGGTCACGGTGGTCACGTCATCATTCATAAGAAGCACCCAACGGCTCGCGACAAGCGCCTGGCCAAGGTCATCAAGAAGTATGTGGGCTTGAACCGGGCTTACAACGGCTACAGCTTCCGGACCAACCTGCGGAACTGCAACGTGTTACGTCGCCGCGGCATCGACTACAGCCTAGTCGAATCCGGCTTCATCACCAACAAGACTGACGTCAAGCACCTGAAGAAGCACATGGCTAAAATTGCCAAGGCTGACATCGAAGCCATTACGAACGAACAGATCAAGTAATCATCAAACTGGTGGTTACTAACGACTAGGGGTTGCGCTGGCCGCCTACCGTTCGGCAAGGGGACTGGAGCGCGGTGGGCGGACCGCGCCTGAGAAGCGGTCTCGGCCGCGCTTTGAGCCGAAAGTCCCGCTCCTCAGGCTGGAGGTGTTCCCCAGAGCAGGCGGAACCCTGGCTGACGCAGGCCCGGTTTCACTAGTTCTGGTGGACAAAACGCTATCGCTCCGGGAGTCAAGGCATTAATTCAGCTTTCAACCTTTAGTAACTTACTTAAATCATCTCAAGAAGTCTGGGCCACCCGTGCTCAGACTTTTTTCATTTAGCACGCTTTTGGGTTGGCCCCCTTACCAACCTATGCCTGGCCAACGCCGCTGACGCCCTAGCCTGCTAGACTATCCTTCAGGCAAGACTTTTTTACGCAAGGGGGCGTGGTTCATGGCATACGTTTACTTGGGGACGGCCATTATTGGCGAATTGATCGGCACCAATCTCTTGAAAGCTGCGGCGGGATTCACCCGTTTTTGGCCCGCGGTGGGAGCATTACTGGCGTACGGGCTGTGTTTTTTCTTTCTTTCGTTAGCCATGAAGCAAATCGACTTGAACGTGGCCTACGCCATCTGGGCCGGCATCGGCATCGTGGTCACCACAGTGCTGGCCGTCCTGTTGTGGCACGAGCCGCTGAACTTTGCCAGTTTACTAGGGACCGCGCTGGTCATCTTGGGCGTAGTCATTTTAAATTTGTACGGGCCCAGCCACTGAAAAAGTGTGACGACAAGCGGTTAACTGTTAAGCGGAACCAGTTGCCGGTTGGCGCACGTTTCAGCCATGAGGCCACTGTGAGACGTGTTTCTCAACTCAAAGCGAGGTGTCGAGACCGCTCTTTAGCTCGCCCGTCACGACGAGTAGGAACCATTGGACGCCAGACACGTGAGCGACTAGCCACCGAGTTTATTCGATGGTAATTGACTCGTTTCAGTACCGAATTTCTGACGATTTAATGGCCATCACTAACAAGGATGGTTAGCTGGCACGATGTAAATGACAAGTCAAAGAGACCAAGCCCCGTCGAAAACGGTTGCTTGGTCTCTTTGTAGAGCTATTGCGTTCACGATAGCACCAATCCTAGCAATTACAACTTAATGATAAAGTGAAGCTTGACTGCCCCAATACCAACATTTGCACCGTTATAGATAGACTCGTAAGCTTGATCAATTATCATCTTTCCTTCAATAGAATCAATATTCTTCTGGGGCCAAGAAAAAATTATTTTTGAAAAAATGGGAACGTAGTCAAATCGAAAGTCAAAAGTCAGTTGGGCAATTTTACCCTGAAAATAAATTCCTATGATATGAGCCCCATAAATAAGCAAGCTTAAAATCGCTACTGTGGTTAAAACAATTACTATACTAGATTCTGGTTGAACAACAATCTTTGCAGCATACGCTGGTATTACTGTTATTCCAACTGTGTACAAAATGTCAGTAACCATCAATACCAGTAATAGCGAATAAAAGCTCCGAGAAAATTTCTTTAAAAATATTTTTAAAATGAATTTCCAATTATCTGTTTTCCTCATGACATCACCCTATTTGACAAGGAAGGTTTGGCGATACTGTTCTACTTTGCTTTTTTTGAAAATGAATAATATTCAGCCCTTTATCATACTTAATCATTTCAACATTAAGTCCTGCGATAATTGAATCAGGGAATTTCATTTAACGTCCCCGCCAATATAAAAAACTTGATAGTAAAATCCACCAATATCGCTCTAGAATCTAATGGATATTCAATTATCAACGGGTAAAAAATATTGTTAACTAACACTGTCAGCATCCTAGTGAGAGACCAGCTGGTTTTATCAGGCTTCAAGGCAAACCGGAAGACCGCTTCTCAGGCTGGAGGCGCCTGGGACAAAACCTCCTAGGCGCGTTCGCTTCACCTTTACATAGCTGAAACCTGCGCTAAATGGCAACTGGTTCCACTCTCTTTTCTTTCGTCGCCCACCAACACCAACGACTAATCTCAGCCATTGGGTGTTTATCCGACCAGTACGTTGTCAGGTATCCTTACAAACTCGACGCCTACGCTCCCAAGCCATTTCAATCCGCCACTCTGTCAACGACTATTTTATTTGTGAGAATGCTCACATAACAACGAATAAAAGCGGTATAACAGAGTTGAGGAATCACCCACGAGATAATCGGTAGTGTCAGTATTTTGCCGGGAGAAAATATGCGGGCGCGTGACCTCATCATTTCTACGGATCAAGTTAGTCTGTTTCATTGATGTTGAAGGGAGTCTTATCGTTATGTCCAAGAGTTCAGTTGCTTTAAAGCACTATCAAATGTATATCAATGGTGAGTTCAGAGATTCATCATCCGGAAACCTGATTACCGTTTTGAACCCCGCTACCGGAGAACCTATTTCCACGGTACCTAGCGCTACGCTAGAAGAAACTCGTGAGGCCATCGACGCCGCTTACACCGCCCAGAAGTCCTGGAAGAAGGTTCCCGCTGCCACCCGGGGCCAATATTTACACGACGTGGCCACGGAAATTCGCAAGGATTCTAAGCACTTAATTGAAATGCTCCAAGAAGAACAAGGCAAGATCAAGTCCTTAGCCACCACGGAAATTCTCTTCTCCGCGGACTACTTCGACTACATGGCCAGCGCTTCTCGGACCTACGAAGGCGAAATCCTCCAATCCGACAATCCAAATGAAAATATCATGATTGCCAAGCAACCAATCGGCGTTGCCGCCGGCATTTTACCTTGGAACTTCCCATTCTTCCTGATTGCCCGGAAGATGGGGCCAGCTTTGGTTACCGGGAACACCATCGTCATGAAACCAAGTACCGATACGCCTAACCTGGGACTGGAATTTGCAAAGATCGTTGAAAAAGTTGGGATTCCTAAGGGTGTCGTCAACATCATCACCGGTCCTGGTTCCGTCATTGGTGACGAATTATCTCGCAACAAGAAGATTGGCATTATCAGCTTGACTGGTTCCGTCAACTCCGGGAAGCGGGTCATGGAAGCCGCTGCGACCCACATGGCCAAGGTCTCCTTGGAATTAGGTGGGAAGGCCCCGGCCATCGTCTGCAAAGATGCCGACATCGACTTGGCCGTTCAATCCATCATTGATTCGCGGGTCGACAACAACGGGCAACTCTGCAACAACTGTGAACGGGTCTACGTCCAAGAAGATATCGCCGACGAATTTACTAAGAAATTGGCCGACAAGATGGCTGCCGTTACGGTCGGCGACCCGATGAAGCACGAAGACATCGGTATGGGTCCACTGATCAACCAAGGCGCCTTGGACAAGGTTGCTGGCATGGTCGACCGCGCAGTCAAGGCTGGCGGTAAGTTAGCTACCGGTGGGCACACCATCAAGATTGCCAACGGCTTCTACTACGAACCAACCGTTATCACCAACGTCAAGCAAGATTCTGAAATCGTGCAAGACGAAATCTTTGGCCCCGTTCTGCCAGTCTTGACCTTCAAGACTTTGGACGATGCCATCGACATGGCTAACGACAGTGACTTCGGCTTGACCTCTTCTATCTTTACCGAAAACATTGAAAACGCCATGCGGGCTGCCAACGAACTTGAAGACGGCGAAACTTACATCAACCGCTTCAACTTCGAAGCCATGAACGGTTCTCACTCCGGCTGGAAGGAATCCGGTATCGGTGGCGATGATGGGAAGCACGGGATTGAAGAATTCCTCAACACCCACGTCATCTACTTGCAAGGCCACCCAGAGAAGACCCAAGGTTAATCTTAAATTGATGTCGCCATCGCCTGCGGCTGCGGGCCTAGCAATTACGCGCGACTCCAGTCAGACTTCCCTGGTAGCGCAATTTTGGGCAAAGGCGAGCAGTCACACTGCTGCGATGTCAGTCATTTCAACGCGACGAATGAGGGGCAGTGGCGCTGGTCACGGTCCCTTGTTCTGTTAACCAAACGATGTATGTGAAATAAAGCGTTACCAATTTTTAAATCTGGGGTCAGCGGTGGGCAATGACCGTCAGGACGGTAACGACAAGGATTTGTTAGGCTAGACCGAAACAGGTTGTTTTCATGAAAGCGCTTGCTTTTCTCTCTAGTTGTGTAATAATTATCAAGTGTAAATAACTTTTAAACCGAGGTGCCAATTATGAAGATTCAAGCTGCAGTTGTTGATAAGCAAAATGCTGATTTTGAAATTCGTGATGACGTTGAACTGGCTGACATGGGTGCGGATGATATCCAAGTCCACATGGTTGCCAGTGGGATCTGTCACTCCGATGAAGCCCTGCGTTCCGGGGTTGCGACCATTGATTACCCTATCGTGTTAGGTCACGAAGGGTCTGGGATCGTCGAAAAGGTTGGACCAGAAGTTACCCAGTTCAAGCCCGGCGACCACGTTGTCTTGAGTTTCTACGGTTGTGGGAACTGCAAGAGCTGTCTGGCCGGCAAGCCAACGCAATGTGAAAACTACGCGGCTAACAACCTCTCTGGCGTTCGTCCAGACGGGACCGCTCACTTCACTGAAGACGGCCACAAGGTTGCCGACATGTTCGACCAAAGTTCATTTACCACGACCACGGTCGTTCGTGAACGGAACGCCGTTAAGGTCGACAAGGACTTAGACTTACGGAAGCTCGGACCACTGGGCTGTGGCTACGTCACTGGTTCTGGGACCGTTTTGAACACCTTGAAGCCAAAGCCTGGTGACACCATCGCCGTCTTTGGGACTGGTGCCGTTGGGTTGGCTGCCATGATGGCCGGCCGGATCTCCGGGTGCACCAAGGTCATTGCCATTGACATCGTTGATTCTCGCTTAGCGTTAGCCAAGGAACTCGGCGCCACCGACGTCATCAACAGTAAGAAGGTCGACGACGTGGTCAAGGCCGTTCAAGACTTAACTGGCGGCTTCGGTGTCAACTACGCGGTTGATACCACCGGTGTTTCCAGCGTGATTGCCAACTCCATTCAAGCCTTAGCACAAGGTGGGGTCTCCGCAGCCATCGCCGTTACCGACCAACACATTGACCTCGACACTTGGAATGACCTGTGTGTCAACGACAAGAGTGTCATCGGGGTTAACATGGGCGACTCCGTTCCACAAATCGACATCCCTCGCTTGATTGAATTCTACAAGCTGGGCATGTTCGACTTCGACAAGACTGAAAAGTTCTACAAGTTCAGTCAAATCAATGAAGCTAACGCCGACTCCGTTTCCGGGAAGACCATCAAGCCAGTTCTGGTCATTGATGACAGCTACATTCCTGGCAAATAACTTAATTTGGGTGTAACCAAAAAGCACGGTATCCTGTGAGGTATCGTGCTTTTTTTGTGGCAAGATTTTCTGACGACCCGTCCCACTGACCTTGACTAAGTAATCTCCCAACAAATTAATCGTTCAGGGGACTGGTGAAAGTGATATCATCGTGATATCATTAAGCTATCATCAGGAAGGGGTGTTCGTATGGCTAAGGAGCCACAGAAACGGTTTCTCTTACGCTTGGACCAGCGTTTATTTGACCGCATTGCCGCGGCAGCGGACGCTGATGGTCGGAGCATCAACGCCTACATTGCTCAGGTTCTCTCGCGCGCGGCACCTGCTGGCAACTGGGAGCAGCGCCAATTGATTGGCCGCGCCATTTCGGGGAAGGAACTAGACGTGAAATCCGGTCTGGTCCTGGTTGCTGGCATTTACTACCGCTACCTGTTGGAGGCACCAGAAAAACCGGACGCAACCGCGACTTACACGGTCATCGAGAGTCATGGGAACATTTTGACATTGAAAAAGATCTAGGGGGAATGGGTATGTTTGGCATTAGAATTGTTCGGCAAAATAACGTCGGTTTGGTAGAAACACTGGGAAAATACAAACACTCTGTCTCATCCGGGATTCACTTTTACCTGCCCGGAATTCAAAAAATTCGGACCGTCAGCCTGGCCATGTCGCCACTGGCCCTGCCGAACTATTCGGTCATCACCAAGGATAACGCGGATGTCTCAGCGAGTCTGACGCTGAACTACCACGTGACCAACGCGGTGAAATATCAATACGAGAACACGGACTCCGTGGAATCCATGGCGCAACTGGTGCGGGGCCACTTGCGCGATATCATCGGTCGGATGGACCTGAACCAAGCGCTGGGGTCCACGGCCAAAATCAACTTGGAGCTGGCCACTGCGATTGGCGATTTGACCGACACCTATGGCATCAACGTTGACCGGACCAACATCGACGAACTGACGCCGTCTAAGGCCATTCAGTCCGCCATGGACAAGCAGTTGACGGCCGACCGGGAACGGATCGCTGCCATCGCCAAGGCTGAAGGGGAAGCCAAGTCCATCGAGCTGACCACCAAGGCCAAAAACGATGCGCTGATGGCCACCGCGACCGCCGAAGCCACGGCCACCCGGACGCGCGCCGACGCCGAAAAGTATCGGATCGACACGGTCAATTCCAGTCTGGAATCGGCCACCAAGGAATTCTTCGAGAACCAATCGATTTCAGCCTTCAGTGACCTGGCCAAATCACCGGCCAATGTGGTCGTCGTGCCTAACGATCACGTGGCCGACTTGGGCCAGATTCCCGCGGTGGGCGCGGCTTTGAAGACGGGGTTGGCCACACCGGCGACTCCTCAAACACCAACGAGCAAGTAACTTAACTTTGTATTTAAGGGCCGGGGACACGCATCCCCGGCCTTTGTGCGTCACCGCTAAATAGCCGAAACGTGCGCCAACGGATAGCCACTTGGCCTGTTGACGCACGCTGTTTATTTAGACAGTCACGCGTATACTGAAGGTACTCACTCGTTTTCAGAAAGGATGCTGATCATGGTCACACGCAAAGATATTTTTACCTACACTGAAGATAATTACGGCGTCACTCCCGAGTACACCTTCAAGCAGTACCCCCACTACGCCGCCCTCAAGAACCGGCAAGGCAAATGGTTCGGGCTGGTCATGAACGTTCCCCGCGAAAAGCTCGGCTTGACTGGTAAAGAAGAAGTCGATGTCTTAGACGTCAAGGTCGACCCAGAGCTGAGCGGTATTCTGCGCAGCAAGCCTGGTTATTTGCCCGGCTACCACATGAATAAGGAACACTGGCTGTCAATCGTGCTGGACCAGAACACGGACCGCGAGACGTTGTTCCAACTGCTTGATGGTAGTTATCAATCTGTTATTAAACACTAACTATTAATGACTATTTAGTTACTAATTTATTCTTCTCAATCTCACAGACGTCAAAAAAGCCTACCGCTGACAACAGATGAATCAAATCTCTCCATCAACCTTAAGTCTGCTCACGCAATTATTCGGGCTTGTTATCAACTGGGGGCAGTTAACTGGGCAAACTCGTTAAACAACTATTTGACAGATTGGATTAATCAAAATTTTCCAGACAGACAACAAAGTATTATCTAGTTTAAATTTCAAATTCACCGTTGACACCCACCCTTTCCGGGGGTACACTAGCCTCAATTCAATAAATCGTCCGAAACAAACCATTGAGGTGGAGATCAAGATTATCGTGCACGTGCAGAGAGCCGTCGTTGCTGAGAGTACGGCCGAACGCAGGTAGTTAAATGGACCACCGAGGGCTTCCCCGAACCTTTTGCAGTACGGGAAGACGTGCGACATACGTCAGTTGTCAGGGAAATGTTAGTTTCCTGTGGAGAGGGGCGCGGTCTCTTTTGGGGACCCGTCTAATTAAGGTGGCACCGCGGTTAAAACCGTCCTTAACACATTGGCTGTTGAGGGCGGTTTTTTGTCGACTTTTTTCCGAGGGGGACTCACTGATGATGATTCGATGGCAACGCTCATATCTATTTCTAGCCAACCAAGACCAATTAACTGGAGGAAATCAGTATGAGCTTATTACAACACAAGAAAACACTCGCCCTTTGCGGCGGCATTATCCTAATCGGCGGCATCTTCGCCGTGACCGGCCATTCCCAAACGACTAAGCAGGCAGTGGCCCAGCACCTGAGTCTAGCCGAAACGGCGCCCATCACGAGCTTGGACGTCGCCAAGATTACCGACAGCGTGTCCAGCAACACGTTGAGCCAGGTTGGTGAAGGCCTGTATCGCCTGAACGCCGACAGTCAGGCGCAAAATGCCCTGGCCACCAAGACCACGGTCACGGACCACGGCCATCACTACACCATCGACCTGCGCCACGACGCCAAATGGAGTAACGGCGCACCCGTGACGGCCCAGGACTTCGTTTACTCCTGGAAACGCACGCTCGACCCCAAGTCTAAATCGGAGTTCACGTACCAATTTGCCAATATCCAAAACGCCAGTGCTATCGCCGCGGGCAAAAAGTCCGTGGACACGCTGGGCGTGAAGGCCGTGGGCAAATACCAACTCCAGCTCACATTGAGCCGCCCTGCGTCTTACTTCAAGCAAATGCTGGCCAGCACCACCTACTACCCGTTGAACCAGCGTGCCGTCGAGAAGTACGGCAAGCGCTACGGCTCATCGGCGGCCACGACCATTTATAACGGGCCGTTCGTCCTGAAGAACTGGAACGGCACCAATGATAGCTGGACGTTAAAGAAGAACCCAACTTACGTTGCCGCCAAGACCGTCAAGCTCAGTAGCATCAAGTATCAGGTCATCAAGACCAGCTCGACAGCCTACAACTTGTACCAGTCTAAGCGACTAGATGCTGTCACCCTGGATGGCGAACAAACCACGCAAAACCAGCACAACCCCAACTTGAAATCGTTGGCCGCTGGGCGCATCGGCTTCATCCAGTATAACCAACAGAACAAGGTGGCTGCCAACCGGGACTTACGACTCGCCATTTCACTGGCCATCAACCGCCAACAATTAGCCGATAAGGTACTGAAAAACGGCTCCCGGCCGGCTCAGACCTTTGCCATTCACCACATGATGACCAATGCCAAGACCGGCAAGGATTTCACGACCGACGCCTACGTCAAGAACACCGCTAATGATAACCCGACACTGGCCAAACGCTATTACCGCCAAGCCTTGAAGCAACTGGGCAAGTCCGCGCTTAGCGTGACCCTCACCTGTGGCGATGACGACACCACCAAGAACGTTGCCGAATTTATTCAGAGCACGGTCGGTAGCAAGTTAGGCCTCAAGATCCACGTTGCCGCCATGCCATTTCCTGCCATGCTCAGCAACGTTTCCAAGGGGAACTTCGAGTTGAACCTGACCGGCTGGAGCATGGACAACGCCGACCCGATCCAATCCCTACAGATTCTGGCGTCGACCAACAACTCGAACATGGGCCACTACGACAGCAAGACCTACGACCAGGCCATCACCCGCGCGGAAGGTGTCGATGCACTCAAGCCCACGGCGCGCTACCAGGACCTGTTGACGGCAGCCAAAACGGCCTTGACCGACCAAGCCGTTACCCCACTGTACGAGGCCCGGACCAACACGCTGGTCAATCCCCAGGTCAAGGGCGTTGTTTATAACAAATTCAATGGTAGTCCGGATTACCAGCACGCTTACGTGACGGATTAAAAAGCGAGGTGTCGAGACCGGCCTTTGGCTCGACCCGTCCGCCCCCGTGTTCCAACCCATACTTGGCGAACGGTAGGCGGCCAGTTCGCCTGATGACAATCGTTTCAGCTGATTTTCGTCTTTCAACCTTCAGTTAACCACTTTAATTTCCCAGGGTGTTCTCGTTGCAGTGCCGGCCAAAAACGGTATAATTAAGCTAGCACTACAATTACACGTTTTCATAACTCAGGTGGGACCCGGGGCGCTTTCACAGCGGTTTCACCCAGCTAAGTGAAACGTCACAGAAAGGTTCCGAATTTTATGGAAAGTCAACCCTTACGTCACGATCACTACCCGGCTTCAAAAGAGGAGTACGAAGCGGAGTTAACCGAAACGGAAAACGAATACGCTGCGCAGTTACAGGAAGTCGAGGACAAGGTCCAAGGCCAAGCCGCGCGTTACTTACTGTTTGGGGCCATCTCAGTGGTCATCAATATCACGTTGTTCTACCTGTTCTACCACACCTTTGGCATTGAATATCAACTGGCCAACTTCATTGACTGGGTCATCAGTGTGCAATGTTCCTTCTGGCTCGACCGGACCTTCGTGTTCAAGCACAAGTCCGACAAGCCAATGCGTGAAATGGGCACGTTCTACATGACCCGAGTCGCTACGTTCTTGTTGGAAACGGTCATCTTGTTCTTGGGGATCTCTTGGCTCAACGCCAACGGGACCATGACCAAGGTCATCGGCCACGCTATCGCGCTGGTCTTGAACTTCTTCTTGTCCAAGAAGCTAGTCTTCAAGAACCAACCGGCTCCCGCTGATTAAATTTGTTTGGAAAATACTTTGAGCGCTTAACCCGTTGCGGTTAGGCGCTCATTTTTTAATTTGCTTTGACTGTCGTCTTGTCGTTATTCCGGGGTGCTGAACAACCCAACCACCAACGATGCTTGCACCCCTATTTTTTCAGCCGCTTATCATTTGCACAGCTAACTAACCGGCCGGCTTGTTAACTATTTTTCAAACAATTCGGTCCCGGGGGCCATTTTTCTTGTACAATGGAAGTAATCTTGCAGCACCAAGGAAGGTGAGTCGTACGCTATCCTTTATTTTGACCGCCGTGGGTATCTTCTTTGTCACCGACACCGACGACCTGGTCGTCTTACTCTTGCTTTGGTTAGCCGCGGCCACCCCGCTGCAACGGCGGCACGTCGTCGTGGGCCAGTACCTAGGTATTGCCACGTTGATTCTGGTCTCTTGGCTGGTCAGTCGTGGGATTCTACGCTACAACGTCGGTGGGCTGGTCCACTGGCTGGGGCTGGTACCACTATCGTTAGGCCTCATGGGGCTCACACGCTGGTGGCGAAATCGCGGCGTGGCCCAGCTGCCGCCAACGTTGACGCATCCGGTCAGCCTCCCCCTAGTTTGGTCACTCACAATTGGCAACGGGGGCGATAACCTCAGCATTTACATCCCCTACTTCACGCACCTCGACACGCCCGAATTCGCAGTCGTTCTGGTGGTCTTTCTCACGATGATTGGTTTGTGGCTAGTGCTCAGTCATCATTGGGCGCGCTCGACAGTAGCCAGTCACTTCTTCGCGCGGTTTGGCGCGTGGTTGTCCCCGCTACTGTTTATCGGCATCGGGTTAGTCATCGTACTTAAGTGAAATCGTGACCGACAAAGCCCGTCTTATCCGCCGCCGTGATGGGCCGCAACACCTGACACGGGTTCCCAGCCGCAATCACGTTGGCCGGGATATCGTGGGTCACCACGCTACCGGCACCAATGATGGTGTTGTCCCCAATCGTCACGCCGGGGCACACGGACACGTTAGCGGCCAGCCAGCAGCGATTGCCAATCGTAATCGGCTTGGCGATACAGCCGCCCAGTTGGCGCTCAGTCGCGTCAAACAGGTGATTGCTGGTGTAAAGGCCCACCTTGGGCCCCAGCAAGACGTGGTCGCCAATCGTGATTCGCGCGCCGTCTAACATCACGCAATCGTAGTTGGCATAGAAATTTTCGCCCACGTGAATGTTACGCCCAAACTCACAGCGAAAATGGGGTTCAACTTGTGGCTGACTGCCGGCACTGCCCACTAATGCCTGAAATAACCGGCCGCGATCGGCCATGGTCGGGGCAGCGTTGAGGGCGTTGGTCTTGGTCGTGGACTGATCCCGCGCCGCTACCAACACTGGGTCGCTGTCGTCATAGGGTTTTCCCGTCGCCATGTAGGCAAATTTTTCATCAAGGTTCATGTGATCACTCCTATCTATCTCTATGATACTGTATTCCCGGATGTTTCACATGGAACAATTTTTATCACAAACGCTCAGCTCTTAAAAATTACGGTATAATGTAGGAACTAAATGCGTTTTCATAGGAGGAAAATATGGCAGATGATGGATTTGATGGGTTTCCCCTTTTCACGCTGGGCGTGGGTATCGACGGTGAACCCTGGGTCAAATCAACTAGCGCCGCAACCGTCATGAAGGACCCCGCCAAATATAGTCAGGTGCTGGGCCTATTGATTGGCGAGATGCGCGACAAATTACATTTGACAGACGAGCAAGCGTTCCAAGCCTTCTTACACCTGGCGCTACAGCAGGCCACCACGAACACCGCTACGGCGCCGCGGCCAACCACAGCCCAGCACGTCAAATTATCCGGTAAGAATCTCCGGTCCGGGCGGCGGGAAATTCACCAAATCACGCTGAGCGACCTCACCGATGTGGCGGCCAACGAGGACGTGGTCTACCTCACTTTCAAGGACACGATTCTGGGCATCATTATGAATGACGCTTACCAAGCGGCCAAATTGGCCATGGGCAAACGGGATTTTAAATACTTCCTCGATGAAGCCAACTTGAACTTTGCCTTGTACGCCTACCCGGCCGACCTCAAGGCCCTGCATACCATCTTCGCCTACGCGCGTGATCACCAGCTCTACACGGAACTGCATCCCGACGAGACCGTGGCGGCGGATGTCCCGGATACGCCAGCAGAATTTGATAAATTCATGCAATCCATGTTTGACGACATGGGCGGCGATACTCCCGATGAACCGGGGAACGTACTGCCATTTCGGCCGAAAGATAAATAACTATTCAAAACCGCTACACCAGGTCAATCCCGGCGTAGCGGTTTTTTTAATCTCCAAATTTTTGGGCAAACGGCACCATCACGCGGTCCAGCAATGGCTGGTTCAACATGACTTGCCACCACTCTGTTGGGACAGTCTGCTCGGGATAGCTCAGCGCCAGCAGTGGCGCGGCCACCGTTGCAATCGTATCGACATCACCGCCGAGATTGACCGCCTGCAGAAGACCTGAACGCAAGTCGGTCGCGGTCAACGTCACCCAAACAGCCGCTTCCAACGTATCGACAACGTAAGGTGAGGTGCGGATGTCATCAAGCTGGCAGTTCTGGAAGTCTCCCGTGAACAACCGCTGATAGGCCGCTGTTTCCGCTGCGTATGCGGAAGTCGGATTTAGCCCCGTCAAGGTCGTCTTCACGGCGGCCAATGCGGCGACCAGGTCATGGCCCGCCAGCAATTCATGCAGTAATTCCAGATAAACAAAGCTCCCCACGACTGACCGTGCATGGCCGTGCGTCAGTGTCGTGTAGGCCTTGGCAGTCGCAAAGCGTTCCGCGACCGGTTGGTTCACTAGCACGAAGGCCAGCGGGGCGATCCGCATCAGCGCACCATTGCCGTTGGCATTTTCGGCCGCATCCCCGCATTGCTGGGCGGGGACGTGGTTGATGGCATGTTGCCGGACCGCGTGCGCACAAGTCCGCCCCACATCAAAGGTGATCCCCCGCGGCGTCCAGTCACCAAACATCATGTAGTGCTCGAATTTATCCATGAGGTCATCATCAGATCCTGCTTCCAAAATGTTTTGCAGTAAACATAACGTCATGGATGTGTCGTCGGACCAACTCCCGGCCGGCTGCGGCCAGCTACCGTAACCCGTCATTTTGGTCAGGTGGTAGCTACCGCGAGCTTTCATTTCGGCTGGCACGCCCAAGGCATCCGCCACGGCAGCGGTGCGGAGGACATTTAAGATTTGTGCTGATTTCATGGGTAAGACTCCTTTCAGGCTTTGTCATCATCTTAGCAGTCTTTCTCGGGGTTAACAATCCGGCGAACCGCAAAATAAAAGAGCACGGCCATCTCAGTGGACGTGCTCCCCATCTCCAAATTTTGTGATTTAATCCGTCTAAATCACCATCATGACCGCTTGGTACAACAGGTAGGCCCCGTACACCATGACGATGCCCCCGGAAACGATGTTGACCCACATCAAGAACTTCTGCGGCAACCGTTCCTTGAGCAGGCCTAAGATCAGCGTGATGCCAAAGAACCAAATGGCCGTCGCGGTCACGACCCCGGTGATAAAAGGCGTGACTTCGCTATCCGCCAGTGACCCACGTAAGGCCCCAAACATTAGACTGGTGTCGATGATGGCCTGGGGATTGGCCCAGGTCACGACCCAGGCGTTGACCAGCGACTTCTTCATCGTCAGTGGCGTGTTGGAACTTTCCAATTTAAAACTGGCCGCCGACCGCAAAATGCCAAACCCAATCCAGATGACCAGCAGGCCACCTAAGAACATAATGATCAGCTTGAACAGCTGATGGGAACTGATGATGGCCCCCATGCCGAAGAAGGCCGCCAACGTCAATGCCGTATCGGCGAACCACACCATGATGGTGACGGGCCAGGCCCGCTTCAATGGTTGGTTAATGGCGTTGTTGAAGACAAATAAATTTTGCATCCCAATCGAGGATACCAGAGCCAGACTCAGTAGCAGGCCCTTCAAGTACATTGCGGACATGATAACTCACTTTCCCTCCAGGCCCACTCCGATAGCCGCCCGAGTTTTTTCAGTATCCGACTAGCATACCAAATATTCTGTGAAAATTAAAGGAAAACGAAAAGGAAACTATTCGGTCGTACTAATAGTGACTGGTCACCACCATTTCAGGGCAACAACGCCGTAGCCACCTCGTGATCAATCTCTGGTACTAGTCTCGCCTCAACCGCTTGGATTTAGCTAACCACAGTTGTTTTTAATCAGGTTTTAATCTAAAGTTCACTTTAAGATGGATTTTCCATCCCCACACTAAAACGAAAGAACGCGATTCACGTGAAGAACCTCACCCAGAACACCCCATTACTGCGAAAGCCTAGCCAACCAAGATGGGAAGTCCCACGATATGCCCAAAATTTCATTACACCAATTGACCTTCGGCTTTGCGTCGAACACCGACTTACTCTTTGATCACGTGGATCTAGACCTCGATACCCGTTGGAAACTCGGCTTGGTCGGCCGCAACGGGCGGGGCAAGACCACCCTGTTCAATCTCTTACAAGGGCGCTACCCCCACCAGGGTCACATCACCAGCACCACACCCTACACCTATTTCTCGATTTCTTCCAGTACACTGGATAAATTTCAGTCATCCCCCAGCGTCGCGCGCAAAACCGCGAGCACTTGCTTCTGCGTGGGCGTCAGAACGTGGGAGGTCCGGGTGACGATGCTGGAGATAAATTCTGGCTGCTCATCGTCCAACAACTCCAGGCGCACCACGTCTTGGCGGTGCTGGTCGACGATGTCCGTGAGAAAGGTCACGCCGACATTGGCTGCGACCAGGTTCATGATGACGTGGGTGTCGTTGGCCCGAAAGACTACCTCCGGCCGGAAATGATTGCGGCGAGTCAACGTATTAAAGGCTGTATTGTGGACAAAGCTACTATTAAATAGGACAAATTTCTCACCCTTCAATTCACTAAAGTAGATCCGTTTACGTTTAGCCAGTGGATGGGTCGCCGCAACGAAGACGTTAAAGGGTTGCCGGTCAAATTCCTCAGCCACCAAAGTCTTGTACGACAACGGTGCCGTCGACCCCAACAATGCCAGGTCCGCGCGCCCGTCCCGCAACGCATTGCGTAGCCACACCGATCCGCCCTCCAGCGTCTGAAGATTGGCCAACATGCCTTGGGCCTGCAGATGCGCCGCCACCCTGGGGAAATAGTAATTTTCAATGATTGGCGGCAAGCCCAACACGGTGCGGTCCTGCGTGAGGTGGGTAATCTCTTGTTGCGTCAGGGCCAACTCGCGCAAAATGTTCTGGGCGTGAATCGCCAACTGCTCACCGCTGGGGGTCACCACCAGCTCATTGTGGATGCGGTCGCGTAAAACCAGTTTGGTTTGAAACTCAGCCTCCAGGCGCTTAATGGCCATGGTAATGGTCGGCTGGGTCACGCCGAATTCCTGAGCAACTTTGGAAAAGTTTTTGACCTGAATTAATTGATTGAAATAAGCTAGGTCCTTGGTGTTCATTTAAAATCCCCCTTATTACGCTATTTATGTGACTATTATAAATTATTTTTATAATAACTGCCATAGTTGACTATACGCCTGTGAGCCTTTTATACTGTGTCTTGTAAAGTTAACGCAAACCAAATTGGAGGAATCTTATGATGAAAACTGCAGATTCTATTTTAAATAATCCGTTCTTAAATAAAGGCACGGCCTTCACGACCGCCGAACGTCAAGCACTCGGCTTGGTCGGCACCTTACCTAGCCACGTTCAAACGCTGAACGAACAGGCCACGCAGGCTTACGCCCAATACCAAAGCAAGCCCAGCAACCTGGAAAAGCGGATTTTCTTGATGACGTTATTCAACGAGAACCGGACGCTGTTTTTCAAGCTGATGGACGAGCACGTGGTTGAGTTCATGCCCATCGTGTACGATCCCACGGTCGCTGATTCAATCGAAGAATACAGCCACCTGTTCACTGACCCCCAAAACGCGGCTTTCATTTCCGTCGATGACCCCGACAATATCGAAGCATCCCTGAAAAACGCCGCTAACGGCCGGGACATTCGCCTGGTCGTCGTCACCGATGCGGAAGGCATCTTGGGCATGGGCGACTGGGGCGTCAACGGGGTCGACATCGCCGTCGGTAAGTTAATGGTCTACACGGCCGCCGCCGGCATTGACCCCGCCCAAGTGCTGCCCGTCAGCATTGATGCCGGGACCAACAACCAAAAACTGCTGGATGACCCGCTGTACCTGGGAAACCATCACCAACGGCTGGCTGGCGATGACTACCTGGCCGTGATTGATCAATTTGTCACCGCCGAACGCAAGTTGTTCCCTGAATCCTTGCTGCACTGGGAAGACTTCGGTCGGGCCAACGCTCAGGTCATTCTCGACAAGTACAAGGACCAATTTACCACCTTTAATGACGATATCCAGGGAACTGGGATGGTTGTGTTAGCGGGGATCCTGGGTGCTCTGAACATTTCTAAAGAGGACATCAAGGACCAAAAGTTCGTGACCTTTGGTGCCGGGACCGCTGGGATGGGCATCGCCAACCAAATTTTAGACGAACTCCAACGCGCCGGTCTTTCTGAAGATGAAGCACGGCAACACTTCTACGCTGTCGATCGCCAAGGCTTACTGTTTAACGACACGCCAGATTTGACCGCTGCACAGAAGCCATTCACTCGGGACCGGTCTGAATTTGCCAACGCCGACGAGCTGACGAACCTGGCCGCCGTGGTCAAGGCCGTTCACCCGACTGTTCTGATCGGGACCTCGACGCAACCCGGTACCTTTACCGAAGACATCGTTAAGGACATGGCGTCCCACACGCCCCGGCCAATCATCTTCCCGCTGTCGAACCCGACGAAATTAGCCGAAGCCACCGCCGCCGACCTCATCAAATGGACTGACGGCAAGGCGCTCATCGCTACTGGGATTCCCGCTGGCGACGTGGACTACAACGGCACGACCTATCATATCGGCCAAGGCAACAACGCCTTGATGTACCCCGGCTTAGGCTTCGGTCTGATTGCGTCTACTGCAAAGGTCTTGAACGGCGAAACGCTCTCGGCTGCTTGCCACGCCTTAGGTGGTTTGGTCGACCCGACTCAACCAGGCGCCGCCGTTCTGCCACCCGTTTCCCAACTGACGTCCTTTTCCGAAAAGCTGGCAGAAATCGTGGCCCAAAGCGTCTTAGATCAAGGGTTGAACAAGGAACCCATCGCTGATGCCAAGCAAGCTGTCGCTGACATGAAGTGGACGCCGGCTTACCGTTCACTTGATTAACTAGCGTGGATTAACGGCGCTAGACGATGCGCCCGCGACCCTACTAATAATCATGATTCATTGGTCATGTGACAATTAAACAGATTCATTTTCGTGCCAGTAGAGATTGGCTCATCTCAATTTCTACTGGCACGCTATTATTCTCATGTCAAAATTTTAAGAAAGAAGGCCTCATTCGTGGCTGTATTGTGGAACTCCATCCAAAGTGTTCTCGTGGTTGTTTTGATTATGATTCTGGGCTTTGTCCTTCGGCGACAAGGCTGGTTCGATGATAAATTTGGTGGGACGATTTCCAAATTTATCAAAAATATTGCGCTACCGGCGTCCATCTTCGTATCGGTGTTGAGCCGTTTGACCCGGGGGCAACTGGTTTCCTTCTCCGGGTACCTGGGGTATGCGTTCTTAGCCGTCATCATCGGCTACCTGATTGCCTTCGCCTTAGTCCGGATCATGCACGTGCGGCCGGGCCGGAAAGGTATCTTCGTCAATGCCATCGTCAACGCCAACACGATTTTTATCGGGTTGCCGTTGAACATCGCGCTGTTCGGTGATCAGAGCATGACCTATTTTCTGGTCTACTACATCGTGAACACCGTCTCGACTTGGGCGTTCGGGGTCTTCCTGATTTCCAACGATGACCCGACGAAGCCCAAAGAAAAGCACCACAACCGCATCGACTGGAAAAAGGTCATCCCCATGCCGTTAGTCGGATTTCTAGTGGCGCTGGTCTTCTTACTGCTGAACATCCCTGTGCTCAAGGTCAGCTTTATCAATTCCACGTTGACCTACGTCGGCGACTTGGTTACGCCACTGTCGTTGGTCTACATCGGGATTGTCTTGGCCGATGCCGGCTTGAAGAGCATTCATTTTGACCGTGACACCATCGTGGCGCTGCTGGGGCGGTTCGTCTTGTCCCCTATCTTGATGGTAGCGGTGCTCCTAGCCGCCGGCCACTTCGGCGCCACTTTCCCAAGTATGGCTTCGCAAACGTTGATCGTGCAATCCGCGACACCAATGCTGGCAGTCCTGCCTATCTTGGCCAACGAAGCGCACGGCGACGTAGCCTACGCCACCAACGTGGTCACGACCAGTACGGTACTGTTCATCGTGGTGGTGCCGGTCTTGATGTCGTTGATTCAATTTATCTAATTTAACCGATTAAAATAAACTAGCGCAAACCCATCAGATAAAAATATCCGGTGAGTTTGCGCTATTTCTTTACGTTAAATTCTGTATGTTTCACATGGAACATTATGCTTTAATACGTCGTGACAACCGCGGACAAAATCTGCCACCGACCGGCAATCTGTGAAACCGTCAGGACCGTATGCAACGGCCACTCATGCCGGCCGCTGCCATGAATACTGGCAACGACCCGGTTTTGACCGGTCACCTGCCAACCTGATGCGGTCGCTCGCATCGCCACGTGATCTTCGACCGAGGAGAAATACTGCATGGTCCCCTGTGCCAACTCGCCTAGCCATTCTGCGCGCGGTTGCACGTATCCCGTCATGTGAGTCAGTGTGAAATCCGGCCCTAACAAGCGATCCAAAGCCGCCGTATCATCGGCGGCCATGGCTGTGTTGTAGTCCCGGTAAAGCTGTAAAATTTCTGCGTTCATTTTAAAAACTCCTCTCAATCCGAATGCCTTTGCTCTAGTCCCTTGCAGTCACCTCAAGGCAAGGCTTTTTTCTAAATACTTGCGCAAAGTTGCTACTCACTTTACATGAGTTACTGGTGTGACCACCACTTATAGCTAACTACGACAAAAACACTTAGTTCCCCACTGTCCGTAGAACCCAAGCTGTCGTATTCTCCACTTGGCACTAAAAAGTCCCACCAGTAGCGGAATTTTTTGCTGTGCATCAAAAAGTTGAAAGTTAAAAATCAGCTAGAAACATTGTCACCACGCGACTTCTCACGTTAAAATTACTCGTTTACAGCCCCATAGCAGACGGAATTTCTGGCCGACGCCAGCTCCTAGTCTCACTAATTTTAGCGGACAGTACACTGTCGTTCCAGGAACTACCGCGTCAGTGTTACTTTCAACCTTTAGTTATGAAGCCATTACTTCCGGTTAATGCCTAAGCTATCGCGCGCCCCCAACGTTTCATCGTGCGCCAATCGCATAACCAGGTCGGCAATACTCTGACGGGAAACGTCGTGGCCGCCAAAGGGTTCGCCCTTCTTGGTCACCTGGTAGTCGGTATCGTTGCCGTTGTCAAACCAACCGGGCCGAATGACCGTGTAGTTCAGGTCAGACGCCTCGATCACGTCGGCGGCGTTGCGGTACCCTTGGAGCATCGGGTTGGTGGCCAGATTGCCACTGGCACCCACACTAGCTGGAATTTCGTTGTAGATTCCCATTGAGGCGATGAATAAGAGGCGCTTGACGCCCGTCTCATCCATGGCGGCAACGAGACTTTTAGCCATCCCAGCGAGGTTGCCACTCAGTGAAGCGAAGACCACGTCCTGGCCTTTGAGTGCGTCTTTCAACGTTGCCGTATCCGTGACGCTACCAGTGACAGCGCGTTCGCGGTCGGACAATTGTCCTAAGCGCCGGGTGTTACGCGCCATCAAGGTCAGTTGGTCAGCCGTGTGGTCCAAGAAATACTGGCGAGTAACGCTACCTACGGACCCCGTGGCCCCAATAATTAAAACGTTTGTCATGATTAATTTCCTCCAATTCATTGATTGATAAATTCAGTGTAGCCCCTTGCAGTTACTTCAAGGCAAGGCCTTTTTTGACATTATTTTTGCCGTTCTCCCGGAACAATCAAGCTGACTGCTGCCACTAAGGCCACGGCCAAGAGAATCGCACCTGTTAAGATTGCGTGTTGGAACCCGCCAACTTGTCCACCGAAAAGATCCTGAACGGTTACCAAGATGGCCAGCCCAACGGACCCCCCGATTTGGTGCATGACGTTGACCACACCAGAAGCGGCCCCCGCGTCAGCGCCCTGTGTGTGGGCGACCCCGGCCGCCGTGAAGGGACTCAACGACAAGCCTTGTCCCAAACCAATCACGACCATCGGTGCCGCAATGCCCCACCAGTAACCGATTGCTGGCGTAAAGAAGCTCAGCCATAGCATGCCCGCCGCGGTCAGTGCGATACCACCGACCAGCAAGCCGCCGTTACCCCATTTAGCCGTCAACCGGGCCACCTGTAAGGCGACGATGAAGTTGATGATGGTCAATGGAAAGAAGGCCACCCCAGCCATTAAAGCTGAAAAACCCAGTTGATGTTGCATCAGCTGTGGCGTGATAAACCAGAAGCCCATCATCGCGCCCAGATATAGGAAGCGGCCCACGTAAGCCCCCACGCGTTCGCGGTCCTTAAATAGGCGTAGTGGCATAATCGGTTGGTGCGTCCGATGTTCTTGGAAAATGAAACCTGCCAAGAAGAGCACGGCAATGACCAAAGCCGGTAGCTGAGCCCAATCTCCAACGATGCTGTAAACCAGCGCGCTCATCCCAATCAAGGAACTGAGAGTCCCCAGCCAATCCAATTTTCCCGGTTGTCCACTAGCTTTGGGCAGGCGTTTAACGGCCAAGTAAAACATCCAGATGCTGATTGGAACGTTGATGAAAAATCCAACACGCCACGTCAATAAGCTGGCGAAGACCCCGCCAATTACTAGGCTGACGCTGGCGCCAATACCAGCCATGGCACCGTAATACGCAATCGCCTTAGTTCGTTCGGCACCAGTGTAAGTGTCCATTAAAATAGCGAGCGTCGTGGGGGCCAAAATGGCTGACCCAATGCCCTGAAAGGCCCGGGCCGCGATAATCATTGGCGCATTGCTTGCCAGCCCCACAATCAGTGATCCTAGCCCAAAGATAATCAGGCCCAATTGAAAGACCCGGCGCCGGCCAAATAAATCACCAGCGCGGCCTCCTAACAAGAGAAAGCCGCCGAACGTGAGCGAATAGGCACTGCTGACCCAAGACAGCGTCGCCTGATTCAGGTGTAGGTCCTGGGCAATTTTGACCGTCCCCGTGAAGATGATTGAATTGTCCAAGAGAATCATGAAATAACTCATTAAGATGACCAGTAAAATCCAGTCAAATCGTTTTTGCTTTGCCATGTGTATTTGCTCCTCGTCTTTAAGTGAATGATTAGGAGTTTAGACCTTCATCCGTGCTTCAAGGCAAGGAGAAATTTGAAATAAAATAAAAAACTTTCGGCAAATCCCGTATTTCACCCCAGTCAATCATTTTCAAAGGGACAAACTGAAGGTTGAAAGATGAAAATCAGCTAGACATATTGTCACTACGCGGCTCGTGACGTAAAAAATAGTCGTTTACAGCTTCGTAGTTTGAGCTGGCCGCCTACCAACTATGGGTTGGGACGCGGTGGGCGGACCGGATCGAGCCTGAGGGACGGTCTCGGCCTCGCTTTGAGCCGATGGCCCACGTCTCAAAGACGCCAATTGTCTAAGCGGCATGAACCGCGCCGCTAAGGCAACTCCCACGGCTGAACCCATATTTGGCGGACTCTCGGCTACGAGCGTGTGTGCTAATGACAATTAGTTTAGCCCCAGGTAGCGGCTGTTTTGGCAACTAGTCTTTGACTAACACAGTATTGCTGATGATCGTCACTCTTCGCCGGAGGCAGTCAGGGTGGAGCCAGCTGTGACAACGGTGTTGGCTGAGGTTTTGTCTCAGCCTACAGCGTGGGACGACTTTGGAGACTTGCGGTTTTGGCAAGGCTTCAAAGCTAACCGGAAGCCCGTTCCTCAGGCTGGAGGTGTTCCCCATAGCAGGCGGAATCCCTGACTGACGCAGGCCCTGGTTTCACTAGTTCTGGTGGACAAAGCGCTGTCGCTCCGGGAATCAAAACATTAATTCAGCTTTCAACCTTTAGGGACAAACTTGTAAGAAATTCTTAAGCCTCGTCCTCAGGGGTCACAAATACCTCGCCAATTTCGTTAGTAGGAGTAGAGGGGGTGTTTGTCCCATTAAAAAAGGCCTGCAGCCACTGCTACACGCCTTTGTTGTTATTAATAATTAGGTTTAATTATTAGTCGTTAATAATTAATAATGATTTGATTGCTTTTCGCTTGTCCATGGCTTCATAGGCATCCTGGATGTGGTCCAGGTCAAACCGTTGCGTGAAGACCTTGCCCGGGTGAATTTCACCTTTCAAAACGGCATCCAGTAGAATAGCCCGGTCGTAAGTCGTGACCGCAGCAATCCCACCGCGTAAGCCGATGTTCTTCCAGAATAGGTTGTTGGTGTTCATTTCAGCCTTTTGGGGCACACCCACGCGACCAACCACAGCGCCCGGACGACCGACTTTCACAGCCGTATCCACGGATTGTTCGGTCCCCACACACTCCAAGACCGCGTCAGCACCGGCACCAGCCGTCAGGTCCATGACGCGTTGGACGGCTTCATCGCCCCGTTCGGCAACGATGTCCGTGGCACCAAATTCCTTAGCCAACGCCTGGCGATCGGCGTGTCGGCTCATGGCAATGATGCGTTTGGCCCCACGTAACTTGGCGGCAATCACGCCACACAGACCAACGGCGCCGTCACCCATCACGACCACCGTATCGCCATCCTTAACTTCGGCGGTCGCGGCGGCGTGATAACCGGTAGCCATCACATCGGCCAGCGTTAACAGGTCGTTCAATTGGGCGTCGGAGTAGTCACTCGGTTGACCAGGCACCTTGACCAAGGCCCAGTCGGCATTCTTGAACCGCAAGTATTCGCCTTGGTAACCCACGATTTCATCGTCGGTCCGGGCATTGACACAATCGCCGTCAAAACCGGCTAGGCACGCCGCACAGTGGCCACACCCGTGAGTGAACGGCGCAATGACAAAGTCCCCTGGCTTGACGTTGGTCACAGCAGCGCCGACGCTTTCGACGATTCCAATGGCTTCATGGCCGACCGGCGTGTTCTTTTGCCGGTCGTTGATGCCGCGATACCACCACAGGTCGGACCCACAAACACAGGCGCGAACGATTTTTAACACCGCATCCGTGGGGTTCTTGACCGTGGGTTGGGGAAGTTCTTGGGCTTCAATTTTGCCCGGTTCTACAAAGACTGCTGTTTTCATAAATTGGCCTCCTAAAGTCATCTTGTCTTAACTATACCAAGTTTGTGCCTATTTCGCGGCAACTAAGCCTTGCCACCAGGTCGTAACGGCGGATTTTGCGTGAGCCACCTCACTAGCGGTCAGGCCTAGCCCCGGTTTAACGGTCGCTTGGGGCACCAGGCTGGCAAAATCGGCTTCATAACCTCCCGGCGTACCGGCGTCCGTGTAAAATGGCGCCACGGTACCTTTGAAATCGACCAACTGCTGCAAGAACGACCGCACCGGCGTGGCAACTTGTCCCGACCAAACGGGACCACCGACTAAAATCAAATCAACGTTGGCCAATGACGGCAAAGTCGCCGTGAGTGCCGGTAAGTGGCCGGTCGCCAGCTGCTGCTTGGCGACGTCAGACGTGGCGTACATGTCCGTGGGAAAGGTGTCTGGTGCCACAGTCAGCTTCAGCCGCTCACCACCGGTCACCTGCTGAATCACTGTCGCCAGCTGGGCCGTTGTTTGGGACCAAGAATAGTCGACGATTAACACTTTTGGTGCCATCTTATCAATCTCCTTTAAACTTATCTAATGCATTCAGTGTACCCCTTAAAGTGAACTTTAAGGCAAGCCTGGCAGCAAAAAACACGCCCGACTGTCGTTGCCCAGCGGGCGTGATGGGTAACTTACCGATAAACCGGCGTATCGCCGTCCGTTCCAGGTTTGGCGATGCCCAAGCTACTGCGGCTGTGCAGCGTGGGGTCTTTGATAATTTTGACCAGTAAATCAGCAATACTGGCCCGTGAGATGGTGGTCCCTTTGAAGGTCTCTCCTTTCTCAGTCAGCTCATAATCGACTTCATCGTTGTTAGTCATATAACCCGCGCGGATGAGCGTGTAGTTCAGGTCGGACTCCTCAATCAGTCGCGCGGCCCGCCGCGTATCTTCCATAACGTCGTGGCCAATTGACTGTTCCAACCAGGCGTCAAACTTAGTGGGCAATTCGTGATACAATCCCAGTCCGGCGATGTAGAGTAACCGATCCACTCCGGTCGCCGTCATCGCCCGGACGATGTTTTGGGCCAGGGGCTCGAACTTGCCCCCGAGGTCAGCCAAGACTAAATCTTGGCCGGCCATGGCGGTCTCAAGGGTGGCGTAGTCGTTCACGTCACCTTCAACGACCATTTCTCGCGTGGGATCAACGTCCTGTAGCCGGTTGGCCCGCCGTAAATAGAGGGTCAACTGCGCATCCGTTTCCGCCAATAACCGCTGCCGGACTAATCGGGCAATCTGACCGTACGCACCTAAAATTAACACTTTCATGTCATCGCTCCTTTTCTGATAGTGTTAGTCTAGCCCTTCGAGTCGACTCGAAGACAAATTTTTCGTAAATAAAAAGCAATCCAGCTAAGCGCTAAACTGCTAATTAGATGGCTAATCATCTAAACTATCTAAAATTCATCGTCATCTTCAGGAGTCTGTTTGGCGATCTTTTCGGCGTGTTGCTTCTCCAACTGCCGAAGTTCGGCTTCTGTGGCTTCCATGTGGTCATAGAAGTGGTTGAGCTTGTAGTTCAAGTGGTCGATGGCCGCCTGCAAGTCGTCGCGCTTTTCTTCCATGACGGCCAGCTGCTCTTTCAAGAGCGCCTTTTGTTCCTTGGTGTTGTCCTCTTGGGCATCAAACAATTCAATATAACGTCGCAGATTTTCGATGCTCATCCCCGCCGCGCGCATTTGCGTGACGAAGCGAATCCGCCGAATGATGCGGTCGTCGATGTCGCGGTTTCCCACAGGGGTCCGGTCGATAGCGGGAATCAAGGATTCTTTTTCATAGTACCGAATGGCCGCGGCGGAGACCCCCGTTTTTTCGCTAGCTTCTTTAATGTTCATTTCACAACACTCCTTTAGTAAACTGGCCGGTCGTTGCCCGCCGTAGTGGGGTCGGCCATGCCAATGCTGTCGCGACTGTAGCGGGTCGGATCCGCGATGATCTGCAAGACCACGTCGGCAACACTGGCCCGCGAGCCCGAAACGCCGTCGTAGGGCTGGTCCTTGGTCGTTACCGTATAATTGATGTCGCGGTCATTCAACCATGGCAACCGCAACGTCGTGTAGTCCAGCCCTGAGTCGGCCAATAATTGGTCAGACCGTCGTGCTGGCGCCATTCCCGCGTCAATCATCTCAAGGTTCCAACGACCAAATTCGCCGGGAACTTCATCGTACAAGCCCAAAACGTTGGTGAACAAGACACGGTCAACGTGATTGGCTTGCATGCCAGCAATCACGTTCTTGGTCAACCGGTTTTGCTGGTCATGGTCGACCACCGCCACGAAGACCAGGTCTTGGCCGACCATCGCTGCTGAAACTGCGGCGGCGTCCGTGATGTCGCCGTCGATCAACGTGACGCGCGGATCATCCTGCAAGGTGTTCAATCGACTGGCATTACGCAAGAATAGCGTTAACTCGACGTCTTGAAAGGCAGCCTCCGTTAGGATCCGGTGTTCCACGAGTCGCGCAATTTGACCGTTAGCGGCAAGAATCAATACATGTTTTGTCATTCGTGTCATTTCCTTTCATGTCACTTGAATGACCTTAGGATAGACCTTGATGTGTACTTCAAGGCAAGAGAAAAGTTTGCCAATTTCTCTTTTGCCTACAGAATCAGCGCATAGGTTTCCCGAAACTTCCGCAAAACTGCCGCTTCCAATCCCGCCACCTGTTTGACGTCCAACCTCGCCTGGCTGTTGGCCGCTAACAGACTGACCAGTTGGAGGTGCAGAATCGCTTCCACATACCGTCCCGCCTGATCAACTGCCAACTGGCGGTGCTGCACCCGCGTCAAGATACCTTGGATCAGCGTTTGGGCTTGGAAAATCACGAAATCAGCGGGATAGACGTCCATCAGTACTTTTTGCGCCTGGCCCTGAGTGATGTAAGTCTCTAATTGGGCGAAGTAATCCTGCTGGGCTTCACTGACTGCCTGAAAGTGTTCCGGGTAGGCCCTCCGCAGATCGGTCATAAACTGCTCAGTGGTCGTTCCCATCAATTGGAGCGAGGCCAACCAAATCGGCAGGAAGGTCGCCGGTGAAAATTGCTGGGGTACGGGATGTTCCGCAATGAAGCCCAAATGGCGTTCGACCACAGCCTGAACGACCTCATCTTTATTTTTAAAATGCAGATACAGGCTCGCCCGGCTAATGCCGACTGCAGTGGCTAGTTTACTCATTGATGATTTTTGAAAGCCTTCAATTAAGACGACTTGGCTTAACTTGCGCATTAAGTCTTTTTGATTGATCACATCTGTTCACTCCTCACATAACCAGCATAGCATTTATTAACGTTTTAGACCATTTAAAATCTCACTTGTCTAATTAAAACGTTACTCATACTGTCTGAGCAAACAAATGATTTCGCTTTCCCCACTTATTCCCGTAGACTAGACCTAAGTCATTTTACTGAAAGGATGAATCATTATGAAAATTGGCGTCGTCGGTTCTGGCACGGTCGGAACCATTTTAACGCAGACGTTTAGCCGTGGTGAAAATACAATTATCCTGAGCCATCAAGGTGGGGCCGCCAGTTTGGCCGCTCGGCGCGCAGAATTTGCGGCCAACGTGACCTTTGACGAGGTCGCCGTCGCCCTTCAGCAGCCCCTAGTCATCATCGCTGTCCCCTTCACCGTCGCCCCGGACGTCTTACGCCAGGTCGCCGACTATCAGCAACGCATCGTGATCGACGTGACCAATCAGTTTACCGCTGATTTCAAGAAGATCGATACGCGGCCGTTAACGGGTAGTGAGGTGATTGCCCAAGCCGCCCACAACGCGCGCGTCATCAAGGCTTTCAACACCTTGCCTCACGAATTGATGACCGGTCGCGTCGACGGTCCCGGTCAACGGGTCTTGTTCTACGCTGGCGATGACCGCCCGGCTAAGAAACAATTCGCCGAACTGGTCAAGCCGCTGAACTTCCACCCAGTCAACCTCGGCAAGCTCCGCCATGGCGGCAGCGTCATGCAGGTCGGTGGCGGCTTGGGCCATACGGCGTTTGTGCAGTTGTAGTCGATCAAAAAATCCCGTACTGCCGAATAGCTGTACGAGATTTTTTAATTACCGTTGATGCTTCATTTTCTGAGACGCTTTTCGTAATTTTGGCTGCGATGAAAGACCCGCACAATGATGACGTCATCTCCAGAAACACGCTACAACATTAAGTACTGATTCACGAGAATTTTTCTGAGAATCGTGCCATCATTCAAAACCAACCATTTTGGTCCTTGTAGGGCATTTGACCGCAAGGCGAGCATCGCACTGACAAAGCCATCCCGTTGCTTTTGGGCGGCGGTTGGGTTAGCCAGTTCCGTTCGAATATACGTTACGTGACAATTTGCATCATTTCTTTAACTGCCAGCTTGCTGTCACTTGGTAGTTACTTGCCATCGGCGCCCTCCTGCAGCTACGTATCCAACAATGCCGCCACCTGATCGACCGTGTCGCCTGGCTCACTCCTTACCTAATTGGTAGCTAAATCACACCATTTAGGTAGTTGATTGCAATAAAAAAGGACCGACCGGCTCAACACCAATCGGTTCTTAGACTAATTTTTATTCAACGCCCGCAATCACAAAGCTCAAATCGTGGTCGGCATCCCCCGCCACGTGATATTGTGGTTCAACGTCAGCGCCCCAGCTATCGATCCCACCGACACCGCGGGTGGCCCCGTAAATGGTCAGAACCGTCCGGCGAGCAAGTGGCAACTCTTCCATGTGAGTGGCGTTTTCCAGTTCTTCTGGCGTGTACGGCAGACAACTGAAGGCAAAAGGCTGGTCGGCCTGCGTAAACGTCAAGCTAAAGGGTTGGTGATCGGGGTCGGCGTTATTTTGCGTCGTGGCCCGGGTCACCTTGACCCAGTCATTTTGCATGTGCATTCCGCATTCCTGCGGTACCATGTACGGCGTCACGGGGAGGCCAGCGACGTGGTAGGTCCCCGGTTTGCCGCCAGCTTGGCGGTCCGGATACGTTTCACCCGACAGGCCCTGGTAGTCAAAGCCCGTGGCCTGCGTTGGCATCACGAACCGTAACCCGAAGACGGGAAGCTCTGGCAAGCCAGCAGCCCCGTTATAATGGGCATTCACGGTCATTTGACCGCTACCATCAACGGTGTAGGCCACCGTCACCGTGGTCGCCGGGACCGTCGTCGTGGTATAGGTAAATTTAATCGTCACCATCTCTGCCGTTTCATGGTCGGAATACTTGTTGTTTTCCGGCGCGATTGGCAGCGGAATGGCTTGGCCATCAACGGCCACGTCAATGCTGGTGCAGGTGCTAAACATGTCGGCCCCTAACCAAGCGGCAGACTTCGTGGAAAAACCGTTCCCGCGGTCATTGTCGGTCGTCGCACGCCAGAAGGCTGGCATCGGCGTCCGGTACAGCCATTCCTTGCCGTAACGCACCAGCGACTCCAAGCCGCCGCGGTCATAGGCAAAAATGTAGTGAAATCCGGGACCGCTGAGCCCCAGAGTCACGTCGCCGTAAATCACGTTTAATTTAGTCGTGTTGGCCATAGTAGTAGTCCACCTCCTGTAGTGCTGGTTTAGGCGTCCGGTCGGCAAAGAGCAGGCCGTCGCCAGAGAATTCATAATCCGAATGCCGGTCATCAAAGTCCCCACCGTAGCGCAGAACCGGTTGGCCGGTCACTTCATCTTTGGTCCACAGTGCCTGGTCGATGTAATCCCAGATGAAGCCACCCTGATACATTGGGTACTTATCGATCAAGTCGATGTAACTGTTCATGCCACCAATGGAATTCCCCATGTCATGCATGTATTCACAGTTGACAAACGGCTTGTCGGGGTCATTTTTCAGGTACTCCTCGATGGCGCGCGGCGGATCATACATCATACTTTCCATGTCGGAAATGCGGTCCGCGTAGACCCGGTTGCGGCAAACACCCTCGTAGTGCGTCAACCGCGTGGGGTCGGCGTCATGATAGAACTTGTCCATGGCCGCGATATCGTCGCCAGCATAGGATTCGTTCCCCAGTGACCAGAATAAAACGGCCGGGTGGTTCTTGAACATTTCGTAATTGCTCTTGGCACGGTCAAGGACGGCCAATTGCCACTGTGGCAGGCTACCAGGTACGTTGTAAGAGGGTTCGACGACCCCCATCTTTTGCCAAGTCCCGTGCGTTTCCAAGTTGTTTTCGGCCATCATGTAAATCCCGTTGCGGTCGCACAGGTGGTACCAAGCATCTTGGTCGGGGTAGTGACAGGTCCGCACGGCGTTGATGTGATTGTCGTGAAAGACTTGCATGTCATGAGTCATGTCCGCTGCGGTCACGGCCCGGCCACGGTGTGCATCCCATTCGTGCCGGTTGACACCGTTGATGATCAGGCGTTGACCGTTCAGTTGCATGATCTTGTTTTTCATTTCAATCCGCCGGAAGCCGACCTGGTAAGGAACAACTTCGACCAATTGCCCCGAGGTATCGCGCAATTCGATTTGCAGGTGATACAGATACGGGTCGTGGTGGTTCCACAGGTGAACGGCGCTGACGGTCGTACTGAGATCCAGGCTGTCAGCCACGGGGGCCGTGGTGGTCCATACCGAATCGCCGTCAGCCGTTAAGAGGCTAGCGGTCACGGTCCCCGCCAATTGGTCGGCAGCGGATAATTTCAAATTAACTTTCAAATCGCCGGTCTTAAAGGCATCGTCGACCCCGGCGCGAATCGTCAGGTCCTCGACGTGCAGGGCTGGCTTGGCCACCAGCCGGACACTGCGGAAGATACCGGAGAAGCGGAACATGTCTTGGTCTTCGAGAAAGGCCGCAGTACTGTGCTTGAAGACTTCAACCGCCAACAGGTTGTCGCCGTCTTGCAGGTACGGCGTCAGGTCGAACTCGGAGCGGCTGAAACTGTCTTCGGCATAGCCCACGAAATGGCCGTTCAACCACAGATACATGGCCTGTTCGACACCATCGAATTCGACGCTGACCCGTTGCCCTTTCAGTTCGGAGTTCAGGGTAAAATGCTTCACGTACGCCCCGACCGTGTTTTGTGGGTCGGTACTGAACATCCCTTTTTCGGGGTGATCGGCGCCCATACTGTAGGCGGGCCGACGATAGTGCTTGCCCTCCCAAGGGTAAGCCGTGTTGATGTATTGAATCTGGCCGTAACCTGCCAGTTCGATGTGGCCCGGAACGGTCAACCGCTCGAAGTCGGCGCGGTCAAAGTCCGGCTGGTAAAAGCCGACTGGCCGGTGTTGTGGGTCCTGCGCAAAGGCAAACTCCCAAGCGCCATCGAGGCTTTGAACCAGACTACTCTGCTGATTTTCAGCTTCCGCAACCGTCGCGTAGCCGCGGTGATCACTATGTGCGGGTAGCTGATTGACCCGAAAAGTCTGGGGGTCATCCAGCCATGAAATTTCTGCTTTCAAAAGTCTTCCTCCTTTTTAAAACGCTTACATTGGTTATTATACAACAGAATGGCTGAGATGCCAGCCAAGACGTTGTGAATTGTCACTCTGATATTGACAAATTAAAAACAGCCCCGCCCCCAAGGACAAGACTGCTTGTGTTAGCTAATTTTTTGATTGCGTTCTTGAATATCTTGAATCATATCGGCAACGGTCAACTGCCGCATTTCGGCCTCGGCAGCGCGCTGAATCCGGCTGTACGCAGCGTCCAAGGTTTGCTGGATGTGCGCACCGACCGGACAATCTGCATTGGTCCGCGGATCCACGTGTAGCAACATCTGGCCCGGTTCCACCGCTTGCGAAACTTCCAACAACGTGATGTCGTGGGGATCACGTGCCAGCCGTGGTTCGGCGGCGCCCGCACGACTGATGATCAACCCCGTGTGCTTTAGCGTGGCCATCAAGCGGCGGACCACACTGGGATTGGCGCCAATGCTGGTAGCAATCGTTTGGCTATCCAACAAACCTTTAGGCGCGATGTAAATGTAGACCAAAATATGAACGGCATCACTTAATTTGTACGAGTATTTCATGGGTTTTCCTCCAAAATTTTGAGGCCATTCTACCGCGCCACCGGCCTAACGCTGCAGAATCTCGTGAATCGCATCGGGGAATGTCGCCAGCGGCCGACCCAAAACGTCAGGCAGGTCCGTACTGATAACTTCCAGTTCACCGCTGCGCATCATGGCTTGCATGCTGGCCAGCACATCCACGAGGCCGTGATCCAGTCCGGCGGCCACCATGGCTTGCCGGTAAGCCGCGTCATCGACGGACTTAAAGGTAAACGACTTGCCCGTCACTTCACTGAGCGTCACGGCTAGATCGGCATAAGTCCGGGGTTCACCACCGAATTCGTAGACTTCCTTGGGGTCGACCAACGTCATGACCCGTGCGGCTGCTTCGGCATATTCCCGTTCCAAGGCAAAGCTGATGCGCCCTTGCCCCGCAGCGTAGACGGCGTTCTGGCCGTTAGCCCCCGCCTGTAGATAACTGGTTTCGTTTTCCAAATACCAGGCGTTACGCAGGAAGCTGTGCCGCAGTCCGCTAGCCCGTAGCGCCTTTTCGGTCGCCACGTGGTCCACCGATAGCGGAGAGTGCGCCGTATCGGCGTGGGCGAAGCTGGTGTACGCAACGAAATCAACGCCAGCCGTCTGAGCCGCCTTGATCACGTTGGCATGTTGCTGCTGTCGAGAGACTTCCCCGCCCGGAACTGATGAAATGAAGAGTAGACGATCAATCCCCGCGAGGGCCTGGGTCAGCGCGGCCTCATCCGTGTAGTCGGCTTGACGAATGGTAATCCCGTCAGGCAAAACGGTGTGGCCCTTGGCTTCGTTGCGGACGATGGCCACGATGTCATTGGCATCAACGACCTTGAGTAGATATGAGATGGCGAGCTGACCAAAGCGACCAGTCGCGGCAGAAATGGCATATTTCATAATTAACGTCTCCTTATTTTAACATCTGTTGTTTTGAATACAACAGCGGGTTGAATCTAATCTATTGTTGTTTTATAAATCACAGGCAATCATAACTGGCTGTGCTTTTAAAGTCAACAGGTTTGTTATTTTTTTGCGAGCCTCCCGGGTGTGCAAAAGAGCTTGGCAGATTCTGGCCAAGCTCTTAAAGTTAATCATCCAAACTATTTGTGGTACCAGCCCAAGTAGTCGTATTTGCTCGACCAGGCGTTTTTAAATTGTAGCTTGTGATTTTTCAAAACAATCTGCAGCCGGGCATCTTTATCCGTCAGCTCTGGACTCTTGAAAACACCTTTCAGTTTATACGTGTGTTTCCCTACCTTTTGGTATTTCAGTTGCGACCAAGTACTGGTCGTTGATTTCTTCCGGGTCAGGTGAATCGTCTTAGTGGTGACTTGAAAGTGCATCACAATCTTGGTGCCCTGATCTTTGTAGCTCCGTTGCCACTTACCGCGCAGTGCCTTGGGTGTCCCGTTATGCCAAGTAGCTGCGTCAGCCGTCGTTGCGGCGACACCGCCCACCATGATGGTCGTTAAAGCCACGACCATGGCTTGTCCCAACTTTTTCATGCCTGCTTCCTCCAAGAAATTCGATTCAGCTTTTAACGACTTCCGTGACTGGTCACTACTCAGATTATACCCCCTGCCGTTAAAAATTGCCGCTATTGACTATCGGAATAATTCAAGCTAAAAAAGGATTCGACTTGTAATCGAATCCTTGGAGTATTAGTGATTGGTTGATTGATTTTGGAAACGACGGCTGTCGGCATTGGACCGGCTGTAACTTGACCACAGTTAACTCAGATTATAACCCGGGTTAACCTGACTATCACCTTAACCCGGGTTATATTTTCCCAGTCTCCGCGAACGCTAATTTGCCATGCATTTGCACCAGATTTCAGGTATACTAAGCCTATTGAAACTATCTGAAAGGAGTCGGTTCCCATCTTTAAGCGCATCATTAAAGGGGGCCTAGGTGCCCTGGCAATTGGCTTAGTTGTCGGTGGCGGGTACCTTGCCGCGCAAGCGCAAACTGAAAAGCCCAGCGCCTTGGTGAAGGTCGGCAATTATGCGGCCAGCACGGACTTTTTGAATTTGAGTGCCTATTACCAAACGACCCGCCCCGTGACGGTCAAAGTCGCTTATTTCCCTACGTATAAATCCGGCCACGCCATTCGGCAAAAGCTCACGTTACCCACCGGTATCACGGTGGCGGGAAATCTGACGTCCACCAAATCCGGCAGCTATTTGGTGCCCAGCCTTCAGTTGTTCTTGGCCCGTCTGAGCTACCCTGCCCTAGCCAATAGCGCTAAGCCGGGCTATACGATTGACCCCGGCGCGAGTGCGTATGATCCGCAAGCGACCATCACCGACACGACTAAGCTGAGTGCCTTCAAACGGGTTCCCGCTCCCGATTACATGCCGGGTTACAGCCACGGCGACCTCTACATTGGCGGTGCCAAAGCAGCAGTGAGTCCAGTTGAACCGCACACTAAGAGTATTCGGGTGACGCCAGATGGCTACTTGGAAGTGCTCAAGTACGATAGCCGTGCCAACGCCGGCTTGGGCTTTTACCAAAAACCTATCGGCATGGCCAAAATCGTGAAGACCGATTTCAAAGATCCTAACCGCACGCTGTACTTCAGCCATGACATCACCGGGGTAAAAACCCAGCGCGTCATTCGACGTGGCCAAACGCTTTACCGCCTGACCCTAAAGAACCTTCATCAGCCCCAGCACATTGCGGGCGATTCCGAAACGGGAACTGCTGGGACGTTTGATAGCCTCTACCGAATCGGCGGTCACCTCTATTACACGTTTATCGGCTATGACGGTGTCAGTGATTAATTTAACTCGTTCTCAAGGTTGTGGCCCCGTGCCACAGCCTTTTTAGTTCAGTAGCCGTTTAACGAAATACGTGGTCGTAACCCCCGCAAATGGTAAGTCCGGTAACGTCCCGTAAATCTGGTAACCACATTTTTCATAGAATCCCATCGCCTGATAGCTGCGCGTCGACAAGGTAATGTTGATGATGTGGCGGTCACGGGCAAACCGTTCTGCCGCGCGAATCAGTTGGGTGCCGATACGCTGGCCCCGATAAGCGCGGTCAATGGCGAGCTTGGTAATAGCGAGATGGTCGTAGCGACGGCGCATCATGATACCGCCAATTAGATGTTCTCCTTCATAGGCACCAATGGCGAGGACTTCTCCCACTTTATCCTCATAGACCAGGTGATTTTCAGTGAATTGCTGCGTAAAAATCGTGTTCAAATATAACTCGAGTTCTGTTGAATCTGCGCGTCTTAAATTTGCCATACCGTGACCCTCCTTAGCCAAAGCTCATCTTCATTTTAACGGATTGGGTCTTACTTTTCGATAACTAATTTTGCCACAAGTTATCATGCCTGCCACTGGATTAACGGGTAAAACGACTCTTTCCCATCGCTCGTAAATCCATGGTACAATAACGATAATCTTACCCGGGGAGGAATTGCAGATGTTGATTAAAATCGTCTCGTCTTTTGCCGCTTTATTTATCACTGTCAGTTTGTTAACTCTAGGCAGTTGCCAACCACTACCCGCACATCGTCGTGAATCTAAATAAGGCCCCGTCCAGATTTGGGCGAGACCTTATCGCGTTTATTAGGCGAGCCACTGCGTCACTAATGGCTCATACGTCGCAATCAATTGTTCCTGTTCGACGAACTTTCCCAAGAGATTGATTGAATTCAGTTCCTTTTGGAAAATCGGATTTTGAATCGCTAGCGTTCGCGACCGTTGGCGACTAGCCTTACCTTTCAGCGTTAGCCACTGCACCACGTTAACGGGCGACTGAATAGCTGTAAACGTGGCAATTGGCGTTTCACGCAATACGCTAAATAAATGGTCGGCCATCTGAATACCACGACTATCTAAGTCACCCAAGTAAGTGAGCTGAACTTGGCGCTGTTCCAGGGAATGGATCAAGGTCAGGTAGGTGGCATTAAAATCGTTGCCCGATTGATTAATCAGTGGCCAGTCCGGATGCAAACGATGGAGCCAGGCGAAGACCCCATTATTTTCCACAATGATGGCGCGATTGCTTGCCAACGGAAAGGTCATCATCGCCGGTACCTGCCACGGGCTGAGCGTAATTGGCTGGGGCAGATCCGTTTGAAAAATATTGGCACTTGTAAATACCCGACCAATTAAATTCGCGGTCAGCTCCTTGATTTGCTGCGGTTGAAAACAATTCGTTAAGACCCAATGATAATAATCGTAGACGGCGGGATTTTCCTGTGGGTCATTGAGACTGTGGGCGGTCAGACCCAAATCGACGGCTTGTTGACCCCGTGGTGGCAAAACATCCCCGGCCGTAATGCGGTCAAACAACTTGGCTAATTGCGGGGCTTCATGCGGGGCCCGTTTACCCGTGGCCGTCTCATAAGCCTGTTGATACTCAGTCATGGACATCCCCCCAAGTCAAGGCGGGCCGCACCACGTTTTCGTGGAACCGACCATCGTTTTGGTTGGCGGGGGCAATCACGTCATAGGCAATGTTGTCGACACCATCCGCCAAGATTTTATTTTGAGCGCCACTAGGCATGGTCGCAATGAAATTGAAACCAAAGCGGGCAATGGTCTTGGCAAACGACTTGGCCGTTTCCGGATCCAATTTATCCGCAAACTCATCGAACATGACCAGGTACGGTGCATCTGGCAACTTAGCTCGTTGCAAGACCATCTTCGGCACCAATAACAGTGGCAACACCATCGCCTGGGCCTTTTCCGCACCGGAACCACCGGATTGAACAAACTTATCGTCGACCTCTTCGTAGTGGTCTTCATCACTTTGACGCCGCTTGATCAGGACCTTAAATGCGGACCACTGGCGCGTATCCAGCAGTCGTTGGGCGGCCGCCATGAACAACTCATCATCGTCAGCGACGGTCAGGTCATCGGCTAACTTTTCCAATCGATTTTGAATCTCTGCTAATAACGTTGGGCGCTCTTGAAGTTGCGGGTCACAAGCCTCTGCGATGACTTTTTCATCGACATCGACCGGTGTCAGGGTGATTTTTAATTTGATACTCTGTTCGCGACTGACCCCTTCCGTCAACATCTGGTTGTAATCGTCAATCAACCGATATTGCGATGTAATCCGTTGGACGGCCGCCGCCATGTAGGTATCTTGGGCCACATTATTGCCGGTTGTGAGTTCCTGTAACGCCCGTTCCACGTGACTTTCATCAGTCGCCATCAGTAAGAGGGCCTTATTGATGTCAAACGCCACCACTGTCAAACCATTCCGATTGACGGAGCGCTGCTGACGCATGGCACTGGCAAAATCGTTATACCCGCGTTCTTCAAACAGCGTGTCTAAAGCGTTGCGGTCGATGCCATCACTATTATTCTTATGAATCAAGCGGCCGATACGGTCACTGATATCACCGTAATCATTGTTACGGACCTCGCTACGATGTTGCTGTACGAAGTCCAAGGCTTCGAGAATCGTCGTCACCGTTTCTTCTGCCGGAACATAAGGTGCCAGCGTCTGCAAAATGGCCTGCCCATCCGTTTCCAACTGGTCCAGCCGATCCTTGAGGCCGACCATATCATCCTGGGCAGAACTGATTCGGCCTTCCGCATTGGCCTGCTGGTTGTTCAGTGTCGCGCGTTCTCTTTCAAATTGATGTTGTTCATTTTCGGCTTGGGTAATCTTTTGGTCAATCTGCGTATCAATGACCAGTGCATCCCGTCGCTTTTGCGTATCCGCGATCGTGGTTTGCGCCTGTTGTACATCAAAGTCCGGATCCATTTGTGCACTTACGTCGGCGGCCTGCCGCTCATAAATCGTTTGCGTGTTGGTCAGACTCTCTAATTGCCGAGCTAAGTCGGCCAACGTCTTCACCATCTGAGTCAAGGCTTGCTGTTGCTTACCCAATTCCGGCAAGAAATCACTTTGGTCTAAAATGACTTTTAAATCGGGATGAGCGGTCAAAGCGGCCTGCTGTTTCGTCAAAATTTCTTGGAACTGATCATTCATTTTGGCTGCGCCGGCCTCGTGAACTGCCACGTTATCCTGTTGCAGATCCTTGCGCACGCGACCCTGTAGTGGTCCCTGCAGTCGTTGGTCAATCCGGTCTGCTAAGGTATCGCGCATCTCGCCCACGATTTGGACATCGCGACTAACACGTGCCTTGGCGCGTTCATCGGCTTGATATTGCGTCAACACCTTTTTCATCTGCCGAATGTACTCCAGCAAACGGTCATTGACCACTGTGGGTTCAACCTCGGTGACAACGTCCATCAATTCAGTCAGGCCAGTGGCTCGAGTGGCCAACTGCGTTAACAGCGGCCGTAATTGCTGAGTCTGTAGATCTGTTTGCTGATCTGTGAGCGTCGTTTGTTGTCGAGCTACCTCAGCCAAATGCCTTTGGACCTTTTGCAATTGCTTCTGTTGGGCCTGATAGGTGGCCAGTTGTTTGGTCAAGCTTTGAATCTGGGCTTGATACTGGTCACGTAAAACGACGATGCTCTGCTGCTCGGCTTTGGCTTGGCGCAGTTGGCGTAACTTTTCCGTCACTTGGTCCAAACTAGCCGTCACCAATTGTAGCTGTTCTTGTACCGTTGCGATCATTTGCCGTGCTTGATCGATGACTTCTTGTTTTTTCTCATAGTCTTGGCGAACCCGACTGTATGGCAACAGCGTCGTCTCGCGAATGTGATTCAGGTTACGCCAGAAAATTTCTTTTTTCATCTTCTGTAACCGAATCTGGGCCTGTTTCAACCGTTCCAAGACACCTTTAGTGCGGTTCACTTCCCGTTGACTATCAGCAACCTGTTGAATGATCTGCGGGTCGATTCCCTCTTGCGCATTTTTCAAAGCTTCTCGAATCGGCGTAAACCGGGCATTTCCCGCCGTTAAAATGGGTGAGGCCAATAGCCGATAAACCGCGGCCAGCTTGCCCAATGATTCACCACTGGTAAACCCATAGACCTGCGTCGCTGCGTATTCTCGATAATTGATTGCCTGATTAAAGATCCGTAATTGCTTGCCTAAGCCAGCGTTAGCCTCACGGAATTCATTTTCATTGAGTCCGGTGCCATCGGTGCGTGTCGTGACTAAGCGTAGCTCGGCAGTTGGTTGATTACTGATGACTACAAACCACCAAGTCGGCTTGCGTGTTTCACCGACAGCACGGTGGGCGCCCAGGCCCAAGATGACCTGGCGTTTTTGTGAACGTAACCGCATGTAACTATAACCGGTGCGGACCTTCATGGCACCGCTGCCCCAGCCCAGCAACATACTTTCAAAATTACGTGATTCCCGGGCACTGTTCCGCGGATTACCGGTCTGGGTCAACTTGTCAGTCCCCTTAGCCGAATTGAAAGACGGCGTCGCAATCGACCCATCGATCAGCATGGGGAAGAAACAGTTGGCCAGCGTCGTCTTCCCCGCCGCATTTTCCCCAATCAACGTTAAATTACCGTTCTCTGCTGCTGGTAAGTCCAGCGCCCCGTACTTATTGAAGCTCCGCAAGTGAAAACTAACTGGTGTCAATTGTTCTTTAAGTTCCATCACGTTATTTTTCCCCCTCATCTGGCGTCTGCGCATCTTGTTCTACCATCGTTCTCATCACAAAGCGGTTCACGATTGGCGTGGGACTGACGTAGTTATTTTCTACTTTGACCAACCCGTTGTCCGTCAAAGCCTGTTTAACTAAACCGACCGCAACGTCCGTATCCGGAAAAATCTGGCGGGTTAGCAAGTGAATGCGCGTGACCAACATGTCATTGGGAATCCCCACACCTAGGGAATGGGCGACGGCAATGGCAACGACGAATGGCTTTGCCTTGCTGGGTTGCCGGGTATTATCGAGTAATAGGGCATAATCATCCCCGCACTCAAGATTGAAACGTTCCAACTGCGCCCACTGTTCCGCAATTTCTGCTTTATGCAGCAATAGATCCGGCCACAACTTGGATGATCGACTCAAATACCGTTGCGTTAACAACGCCCGGTTCACCCGCTGGATTGGCGTCAACGGTTGCGTATCCGGTGCAGCCTGAAGGTGATTGACCAGGCACTGAGCAAAGTAGTTAAAGTCCGGGCTCACATCCCAATAATCCTCTACCGTTTGGGTCTGCTCGCTAGGACCCAAGTCGGGCATGTCTGGCACAAACAAGGCGAAGCGGTCCACGAATAGCGCCGTAATCTGCCGACGAATCTCTTTTTCATTGAGGGTCACGACTTCGCTGTGGACCTGACGAATAATTGTCTGGGTCGCTACTACGCGGTCACTTTGAGTATTTTGCAATTCTGGTAAATTAATGACTGCTTTGATAGTCGCCAATAAAACGTGGACTGCCTCAGGTTCTAGTCGCTGGGTCCCGAATAAGAACAGCAAGTTTTCTTGATAATTATCGGGGACCACGCCGAGGAGATTTTTAAAATAACTGTTCAAGCGTTGCTGATTTGCCGGCTTTTTCAAGGCATTAATCGCATCTACCATCGGCCCCGTGGTTTTGGGCGTAATCGTCCGCGTAAAGACCCCGTTATTTAAAAGTTGATTGATGATCAGTCGATCCGTTGCTCGTAAATTACTCATGGTCTTCATCCCCCTTGGCAAACCACACCGCAAATGACCCCGGCAAGGTGACCGTATAACGTTCATCCGCACAGTGAATCTGGATTGGCTCCGCTTTTAACAGCGCCACTTTAACGACTGGTCGGCCGAATGGCGCGAAACTATCATAATGCCGATATCCAGTGGCGCTATACAACCGCACGACTTCATCTCGCGCATGGCGAGATTGAAAGGTCAGGTCATGGTCAACAACGCCATAATCTGCGCTTTGCATCACTAACTTTTGAAATTCTACTAAGCCTTCTTGCGCGTCTGGCACCACCGGGTCATCCGTTGCAACGAGGGGATTATCCGCCTCGGTAGCGACCTTGGCCGTCTTAGTTTGGGCCGCATAAACGACGGGGCCCATCGTCGTCGCGTTTAACAAATCTGTAGCATCATCCAGATCTTCACGGTCATTGGGCAAGTGGCGGGGAATTGGCTGGCGAACGATCAGAGACTGATAATGCGTCAGTAACTGATCGATTTGCCCCGTTAGTGCCTTGATATCAACGGTCTGGCTTTGAATATGGTCATACTCTTGACTGAGCAAGCGAATCGCACCCAGAATCGTTTGAAATAAGAGGTAGACCGTGTCCAAGCTATTGTCGATGGCCGTCGCACTGGGATCAAAGCTCCCGGCAAGGCGTTCTAACTGCCGTTGCGCATAGTCCTGGACATTTTGAAAACGTAACACCATCTTCGCCTGGTCACCGGTCGCATGGGCGGCATCCAAGTCATCACGCCCCTGTTGGCTACGTGCGACCCGTTTACTAAAGCTGGTCGAATCCGCCAGCGCCTGAATCCGTGGTCCTTGGCTCAACAGTTGCTTAAAGGCCGGAATCGCCTTGTCCCGCAACATTTGCTGTAACTGACTGGCCGCGATACCGCCGTGATTAAACGCCAAGTCATTGGCCAATTCACTGAGGTCTTCATCCAGCTTATGCATCCCCTTCATCACATCCGCGTAAGCCGCCAGCATATTTTGAAAGTCGTTGAATAGCTGTGTATCTTCCGCCGATAATTCTGGATCAGCCAGCTTTGCCACTAGCGCACAGTATTCCTGAATACGCGTGATGTTGGCGGTCACTGTGTTGTCAGCGTCAATGACCTTGGCCATCAGCGTCAAATACTCAATCCCACTACTCGTAATTTTATAGACGTAGGACTGGTGAATGTGATAGCCCCCGTTCATCATGCGTTTTCGAACCTTCTGGGGTGATACCTCGATCAGTCCGGCCTGATTGCCCAAGATATCTAAAATTCGCTTCAAGACTTCATCCGTAACGGGCTTTTCTTCCTCATCCAGGTACTCGTTATTGTATTTCTGAGACAGGTAATTCAAATCTGTGACCTCGCCACTGGCGGCACCGTCATGGTACAGAATCGTTAGCACGTTCCAGCCGGCCAGCCGGTGATCTCGGCTGAGTCCGAGGTTATTGGCCAGTAATAGGTCTCTTAATTTTGGATCAAGTGCGACTGCGATGGCGCTCCCCTCCTGACTACTTTTAATTGCGATATTCGCTAATCTCTTTAGTATACTGGCAACCACTGGATCAGGTCTAGTTCACTGGTAAAATTACGCTGTATTAATAATCTTATCTGCCTAAAATAAATATTTTAATTTTGGCATCTCGATTAATTATGCGTAGTGTTTACTATACAGAACAGGTGTTCTGGTGTCAATCTTTTTTAGCAACCTATCGTCCGTAAAATGGTTGGCTATTTATTCGTTCTCTGTTTGACTATTTTGCTGGTTAAAACGAACCTTTCCCGTCCACACTAAAATTGTGTTAAGGTAGGCGTACCTGTAAATTTCTGACACCAACAAGAAGGTCCTATTCATAAAAAAATTACTTAAGTTCATCCTGGCAATCCTGCTCATCGGCGCCACGGCTAGTGTGCTACTCACACAGCGTGGCTCGACCGCCCGGGTAACGACCGCCATCACGACAACAAAAAACGGCTAGCAGTGACTGCTACCCGCATTGTTCCACATGAAACATTCAATTGATTTGCCCCCGTCGTTGCATACTCCAGACGTTAGGCAAGATGACTGCACCAATAATGATCAGCACACCGATAATCTGTGACCAGTTGACTGTTTCACCCAAGATGGCAAACGCCACGATGATGGACGACGGCAGTTCCAACGATGACAGAATTGGCCCGATACCTAGCTCCAAGTACGGCATGAAGATGGAATAAGCCACCAACGGAAAGACCATGGAAAATAAGGCAATCAACACGCCCCACTTGATGGTGTTACCAGTCACCGGTGCCGTCACGATTTGCGGACCCCATACAATGGAGATCAACAAGAAGGCCCCAATACATAACAGCCATGTTTTACTTAATGCGTCCAAATTATTCCCCAAGCTGGCCGTAAATTGCATGGTACAAGCGTACGCGCAGGCTGCCAGAAAACTAAAGAACAAGCCCAACGGCGACAACGCCCGGGTGATGGGAAACAAGCCCGCAGCCAAGACCGTTCCGGCCAGAACCAACACGATACTTAAGACCTGCACCCGTGATGGCCACTGTCGATGGATGATTGATCCCAGCAAAACCGACAACCAAACCGCCTGCATTAGCATGACCGCCGCGGCCGCCACCGGAATTAATTTCAGCGACTGGATGTAAAAGGTATTGGTAAACCCAGAAGCCGTCCCTGCCGCAATCACCAACAGAATCTGCTTCCAATTAGTATGTTGATACCGCAGCCATTGTCGTCGCGCAAAATGAATCACGCCGAGAATAATCACAGCACTTAAAAACGACCAAAAAAGCAGTGGTCCGTTGACCACACCTTCGCGAGCCGCAATCTTAAATAATGTCGCGGGAATCCCAAAACTCACCGCGCCTAACCCTACGAATAAGGGTGCTAACTTTTTCAAAAACTCACCTCATCTAAAAAACTCACCTTTTCATTATACAACACTGTGTCGGTTAGTTAGACCAGAAAAAAGTGTGCTTGCCAATTTAAAGCCGTATTGACAATACCCATCCCCTTGCAGATTTCACTTGAAACCGCCACTCATACTCGTATACTAAAGTTATCATTGTGAAAGGGGATTCATCATGAAAAAGATTGTTTATACGACCCTCGCTATTGGCTTGGCGTTGACTGGTCTCGGGGTTGCGAACCCCACCACTGCTAGTGCCAAGACGACCTACTTACCTAAAGCCGTTCGCAGCCACACGTGGTATCGCCTGACCGATGGTGCCCAAGGTGGCTTCCATGACAAAACGACTTTTAAAGGCAATCATTTCACAATTAAGGTCAAAGGAGCCAGTCTGCGTTATCACTGGCACTTTACCGGCCTCAAGAAACACACCAAGACCACCTATTACGGCCGCTTGCACTACTCCAAAAAGCGCTCCGAACTCGTTAAGGTCAAGGTCTTCAGTCATAAGCATTTCGATATTATTCCGAAACACGTCTTCCACCTGGCCGGCAACTACACCGGCAATGAAAGTTATGGCGCCATGATTTTCAAGCGCTAACCCCACCACGCGACCAGTCACCCGACTCGGCCGCGTTTTTTAATCCCCTCAACTATGACAAAATTTATAAACGAACAGTGAAATTCCCCATGGCCAGCGACTTTATCCTCCGTTATATTAAAGGTAATTATTTAGTGAGCAAGTAAATGTAACCGCTACCATAATCAGCTCACCACTACATCAAATTTGGAGGTCTTACCCATGAAAGGTTCCACGAAAATTCAACCACAAGACGTGATTGCGCCCATCGACCGGCGACTTTATGGCTCGTTTATTGAACAGCTGGGCCGCGCGGTGTACACCGGCGTTTACCAACCCGGCCACCCTGCTGCTGATGAAGATGGTTTCCGGACCGACGTGATCGACGCCGTGAAGGAACTCAACGTGCCACTGATTCGCTACCCCGGCGGAAACTTTCTGTCACAATATCGTTGGGAAGACGGCATTGGTCCCAAAGACCAGCGGCCAACTCGCTTGGACTTAGCCTGGCGCGAAATTGAAACCAACCAGTTTGGCCTCCACGAATTTATGAAGTGGGCTGACAAGGTCAACGCGGTCCCCAACATGGCCGTCAACCTTGGAACTCGCGGGATTCAAGAAGCCGCTGACCTGGTGGAATACTGCAACTTCCCTAAGGGGACCTATCTGAGCGACCTCCGTCGGCAAAACGGCGCGGAACAACCCTTTGCCATCAAGACCTGGTGTCTGGGCAACGAAATGGATGGGCCATGGGAAATCGGCGCCAAAACTGCTAGCGAATACGCCCACCTGGCCAACGAAACGGCCAAGGCCATGCGGCGTGTCGACGATTCGCTGGAACTCGTGGCTTGCGGGAGCTCTTCCATGGACAACCCGACCTTTGGCGAATGGGAAGAGACCGTCCTCGACGAATGCTATGACAACGTCGATTACCTGTCATTGCACCGTTACTACGGCTACTACAACGACGATGACCCAACTGAACTGGACAATTTCTTAGGCAAGAACCTCGACCTCGATGCCTTTATCAAAGGGGTCGTTGCCATGTGTGATGCCGTGAAGGCACGCAAACGGTCGACCAAGACCATCAACCTGTCCTTTGATGAATGGAACGTCTGGTACCACTCTAACGACGCCGATACCAAGGTCGAACCGTGGCAAGTCGGCCCACATTTGCTGGAAGACGTCTACAATTTCGAAGACGCCCTGCTGGTCGGCAGCCTCTTGATGACGCTGTTACGTAATGCCGACCGAGTCAAAATCGCCTGCTTGGCACAACTGGTCAACGTAATTGCGCCTATCATGACGGATACCAACGGCGGCGTGTGGAAGCAGTCCATCTTCTTCCCGTTCATGCAAGTCGCCAATTACGGCCAAGGCAAGGTGCTGGTCGATCACAGCCAGTCTGCCACCTACAATTCCCGTGAATTCAAGGATATCCCGTACCTCGACACGGTGACGACTTACGACGAAGCCAACCAAACGCTCACGGTCTTTGCCGAAAACAAACACCAAACTGACACGCTGGACTTCGACTTAGATTTGACCGACTTCACGGTCGACCACGTCATCGACGCCACCCAATTCTACGGCTACGACGTCAAGGCCGACAATCGCGATGGTAAGATGCAGCTCCAACCACTTGCCGTCAACGCCAGCGGCCACCACGCCAACGTCACGCTCCAGCCACTGTCCTGGAACGTGTTACGGTTCGCTGTTAAATAGCCATTCAAGAGTTTGGGACAAACTGCCCAAACTCTTTTTTGTGCACCAATTTTAACTAGCTGAAACCTGCGCCAAAAGACAGCCGGTTTCGCTTAAAACTGATAACCACCTTTTGTCCCACTCTTTTTCGTCCCCTACTAATACAAACGAAATCCAACCAGCATTTGTAACCCCCAACGCAAAAAAGTTTGGACCACTGCCCAAACTCCTTTCACCTGCTGCTCTTCAATTTACGTGTCATTTACAATCGCAACAGCGCCTTGGCCACCGCCTGATCCACGATTAACACGTTGGCGTGGTGGCCCAAGAGCGCCGCGTGAATCGGCTGCAGTTTAGCCTGACCACCCGCCACCAAAATAGCGTAGCGCTTCTTGGTCAACTGATCAAGGGGAATCGACACCGTACGCTGGTCTAATTTGGGTGCCGCTAAAGCCCCGGTCGCCGTGATGTAATGGGACAGCACGTCACCCACCGCATCGGTCTGGAGCTGTTGGATCAGCTGGTCATCTAAGTAGCCCGACTGAAACAACATGGCCGTGGGCCGCGTCGTGCCGACCGTGTACAGCGCAATATCGGCCGCTGTCCCCTGCGCCACGACTTGCTTGATGAACTGATCGGTCATGGCTAGCTGCTTGATTCGCGCATCACTGAAGACGATGGGCAGTGGCAACAGGCTGGCCTGCGTGTGAAAGGCCTGGTTAAATTTCTGGGTGATGTCCGCCGAGAAATTATCCTCGCTAGAATTGGTCACGCTCCCTTTGAGCTGGACCAACCGGACATTGCGGCTGTGGCTGGCGTGGAGGTGGTTGGCCACGGCTTCCATGGTCCGCCCCCAGTTGATGCCAATGGTCACGCCGTCGGTCACGATGCTATCGAGATAGTCCGCGGTGACGGCCCCCAACTGTTCCAAGATACCTTGCTCATCATAGTTAGCCTGCTCCGCAATCACCACGTCTTTCAACTGATACTTGGTCCGCAACTGTTCACGCATGACGGCAGTATCTTCAAATGGATCGTGGATCGCGATGGTCACGATATGGTTGTCGCGCGCCAACTGGAGTGACTTGGACACCGTCGGCCGCGAGAGCGCCATCTTCTGAGCGATTTCCTGTTGACTCAAGTCATCTTGGTAGTAGTACCGACTGACAGCCAGAATCCGTTCAATCTGTTTTTTGGTCAATGCCATGGGTTACCCTCCTTCAGCGAAATAATTTTACCGTTAACCTATTTTACCACACTTTACATTTGTTATTTTTATTACTTTACATATGTAAAGATACGTGTTAAATTAAGTGGGTAAATAACTTAACCTTGAAAAGAGGAACTCACATGACAGACTTAAACCGTACCATCGACCATACCCTGCTGGCCCCAGAAGCCACTCAAGCCGACATTGACCGCATCATCCGCGAAGCTAAGGAACACCATTTCTGCTCCGTCATGATCAATCCTTACTGGGTCGCTTACGCGCATCAACAGCTGGCCGAAACCGACGTCAACACTGACACGGTCATTGGCTTTCCTCTGGGGGCCAACACCACGGCCATCAAGGTGGCTGAAACCCAACAGGCCATTACCGACGGGGTCGACGAGATCGACGTGGTCATGAACATTGGGGAATTCAAGAGTGGCCATTTTGACGCCGTGACTACTGATTTGAAAGCGGTTATCCAAACGGCCCATGACCACGATAAATTAGCCAAGGTCATTATTGAAACAGCCCTGTTGAGCGACGCCGAAATCACGCGGGCGTCTGAACTCGTGGCTGATGCCGGCGCCGAATTCGTCAAGACTTCCACCGGCTTCTCCACTCGTGGTGCCAGCGTTCATGACGTGACCTTGATGAAGCAAGCCGTCGGTGATCGGATTCAGGTCAAGGCATCCGGTGGCGTGCATTCCAAGGCAGAAGCCGAAGCCATGCTGGCCGCCGGGGCCACCCGGTTGGGCACCAGTTCGGGCATCGCCGTTATGAGTGAAGCCTAGTCCACCAACTTTAACTTGACGCCACCGCCACCACGTGCGATACTACTCGTGGTGCCAAACCACGGTGGGGGTACGCGATCGGTGCGCAAGCATTCCGAAGGTCGCCGCACCTCACCACAGCAGTCTCGAGTAGAACGCGAGGCTGTTTTTATTTACCAATTTATATTTTGAAAAGAAGGCCCCCTCGTGAAAATCATCATTGCCCCCGCCAAGAAAATGGTCGTCGATCCCGATACGTTTGGCATCGACGCGCTTCCCCAATACTTAGCACAAACGCAGCAGCTTCTCGCGGCCATGCGGCAACTGGATTATCCGGCGGCCAAAGCGTTATGGCACTGTAGCGACAACCTGGCCCGGCCCAACTTTGACTGGTTGCAGCAACTCGACTTGACCCACCAGCTGACTCCCGCGTTATTGGCCTTCTCTGGCATTCAGTACCAGTACATGGCCCCAGACCTGTTCACCGCGCCAGCCTTGGCTTACGTGCGCGCCAATTTACGCATTCTCTCGGGATTCTACGGCATCTTGCGGCCTTTTGACGGCGTCGTGCCCTACCGGTTGGAAATGCAATCTAAGCTCAACGTGGCGGTAACTCACAGCTTATATGACTTCTGGGGCGACCGGTTGTATCGTGCGTTGACCCCTAAACCGGAACCCATCATTAATCTGGCCTCGCAGGAATACGCCAAGGCCATCACACCCTATTTACAACCCAACCAACCGCTGATCACCGTGGTCTTCGGCAGTTTGGTCGCTGGCAAACTCAAGACCAAAGCCACCCTCGCCAAGATGGCCCGCGGCGAAATGGTCCGCTTCTTAGCCGAACACCAGGCCAACGACCCGGCAGCAATCAAAGCGTTTGACCACCCCGACTGGGCGTTTGCACCGGAGCAATCGACCGCACAGAAATTGGTGTTTATTTATCAAAAATGACAATCTGCCGGCTCCACCTCTGGGTGACGCAGGCTCCTGGTTCCACTAATTTTAGTGGATAAAACACTGTCGTTCCGGTAATCGCCGCGTTAGTGTTACTTTCAACTTTCAGATGACAATCAAAAAACTCACTAGCCCCCTCCACCGAGGGTCGCTAGTGAGTTTTACTTTTGCTTCGTTAACGCCAAGAATCCCTGCATCCCCGACAAATTCAACGCCACTAAGCGTTGGCGCAGAGCTGGCTTTGTCAGGTCGATCTGTTTCGTCACGTACAGGCGAAATAACGTCAGGGTGCTGTCGATCAGAAAGTTCACGCCAATTTTAGCGTCGGTCGCACTGAGATGATAATCGCGCTGGAAATCTGCGGCCATCCCCGCGGCCACCAGATTTTTGACTCGTCGCGATAGGAAGCTGTAGTCGTCTGACGTCAGGATGAACGTGTAGAAGGCCGGCGCTTCTTCAAAGAACTCGCCTAACCGTTGCGCCCAGATGCCGGGATGTTCGAGCGGTTCACGGTCAGCCGGCGCCTTTAGCAACAACCCCAAAATTTGGTCCGCAATTTCTGTGGTAAAACTCTCTGCCAGGTCATCGATCGAGTCGAAATGTAAGTAAAATGTCTTGCGATTGATATTGGCTTCATCAGTCAGCTGTTGGACCGTAATTTCATGATACCGATACTGCTGGGCCAACTTTCTGAAGGCTGCTCGTAGTGCCTGGTTGGTTCGTACAACTCGTCTATCCGTCATCCAATCCCTCCCGTTAGACCCCAGATGTGGCAAAAGTGAGGCTTACTCCCCAAAGTCGCGGCATCTGTTGTGGACGGTCCGCTTGTCCTTGCGTATGCTGTAGCCACATGTGAGGTCACTATTTACTCACAGGATACCACAGATAGGGGGCGTCGCCGATGATTCAAGCGGAATGGCGATATTTATTTAAGCACAAGTTACTATTGGTCGTATTGGTGGTCATCATGTTGATCCCCTCAATTTACGCCGTGACCTTTTTGAAATCAATGTGGGACCCGTACGGCAAGCTGGCCGACCTCCCCGTGGCGGTCGTTAATCAAGATCAGCCCGTGACCTACCAGGGCCACCACCTGGCTGCCGGGCGCGACCTCACCCACAACCTGACCCAGTCCCACGCAATGCATTTCATAACGACTGACTCGGCGGCCGCTCACCACGGCCTGACCACCGGTAAATACTACATGGTCGTCACGATTCCACACAACTTTTCGCACAACGCCACGACCCTCATGGCCAAAACGCCGCAGCAGATGGTCCTTCATTACCAGACCAGCGCCGGCCACAATTTCACAGCGGCGAAGATGACGGCTACAGCGGCCCAAAATGCGGCCCAAGCCGTGGGCGACCAAGTGACGCAAACGTATGCCCGGACCCTCTTCACGACGGTCAAACAATTAGGCAACGGCTTCACTGCCGCAGGTCACGGTAGTCAAGCCCTCGCCACGGGGAGTCAGCAACTGACGGTCGCCGACCACAAAATCGCCCACGGCCTGACCGCTTTGGCCACGAGTTCCGTGAAGCTGACCAACGGCGAACACACGCTGACCAATAAGCTCGACCAATACGTCAGCGGGGTCCAACAGGCCCAGGCCGGTAGCCGCCAATTAACGACCGGTCTCGATCAGCTACTCAGCCGCTCACAACAGCTCAACGGCGGAGTTCAGCGTTTAGCCACGGGGAGTCAGCAATTGGCCACCGGGGTCACCGCTTATACGACGGGAACGGGCAAGCTCACGACCGCTGCCGGGCAACTCACCCAGGGCAGTCAACGGGTGAATACGAGTACCCAACGCTACGTTCAGGGCATAGCTAAGAGCCATCAAGGGGCCCAACAGCTGGCGAGCCAATTGGCGAACTTAGACGCAGGCACGCAACGGCTTAGCGGTAGCGTGTCCCAGCTAGCCACCGGCAGTCACACGCTCAGTCAAAATTTCTCCCGACTGACAACTGGCAGTACCGCCCTCACTGCTGGTCTCCACAAACTCCAGACCGGCCTCCAAACCTCGCAAAGCCAACAAGCCACCTTAAAAAAGGCCGTTAGTCAGTTAGCTGCCAGCGCCACCAGCACCGCAGCCCTCAAGCAAGACGCCGCCACTTTACAAACGGCACTAAAGGCTAGCACGACCAACACAGCGACCTTACAAAAACAAGTCAGCGCCGCGGCTGACGCTCAGGGATTGACCGCAAGTCAAAAGGCCGCCATGCTTAAAGCCGTTACGCCTAGCGATACTAGTACGACCACGGCGGTGCAGGCCGCGGCTAAACGCTTGACCAGCGACTTGAGTAGCTTACAGACTAACGCCGCGGCCGTCAATGATCTGCAAACCAGCCTGACCCAAGCAGCGACGGCTCAAGCACAATTGACCAACGGCATCACGACTCTTCAGAAGAATTCCCAGAGTCTCACTACGGGGCTGCAACAGGCCAATCAAGCCCTGACCACCCTCAATTCCGGCCTCCAAGCCTTACAAGCACAGACGCCCACGCTCACTACTGGCGTTGCTCAGTTGACCCACGGTGCCCAGGCACTAACTAGTGGCACGCAACGTTTAGCCACCACGGGCCAACAACTCACGACGGGGACCGGGCAACTGGCTACCGGCGCAGACCAACTCCAAACCGGGGCCCAGCAATTGACGGGTAAGAATGCGTCGATGACCAGCGGGGCCCAGACCCTGGCCACGGGTTTGACCACCTTAACCCAATCGACGCCAGCCCTCACGCAAGGCGTCGGCAAGTTAGCGAATGGCGCTCACACCCTCAACACGGGACTGACGACCTTGGCAACGGCTGGCCCACAGCTCGCCACGGCCACTGGTAGCGCGGCGAACGGTGCCCAGCAACTGACTACTGGCGCCAAACAACTGGCTGCCGGTGCGCAGAAAGCGGGAACTGGTGCTAACGCCGTGCAGACGGGGACCACCCGGCTAGCTCACACTTTAACTCAAGCGGGACAACACGCGACCGTTCACCCTTCTCAGCTGACTTACCGGCAATTTGCCCAGCCAACGACGACCACCCACACCGATCATGATGATGCTCCGGACAACGGGACGGGGATGGCCCCGTACATGATGTCGGTATCGCTCTTCGTGGGGGCGCTGGCGTTCAATCTGATGTTTGACATGTACACACCGCGCAAATATCCGCGTAGTGGTTGGCGTTGGTGGTTAGGTAAAGCTTCCATCATGGGCGCCTTCGTTTTGGGCGAAGCGCTATTTATGACCGGCCTCTTAGCCCTGATTGACGGCCTGGCACCCATTCATCCAGGAGCCACCTTCCTGACGCTGCTGGTCACTGGTGCGGCATTTATGAGCATCGTCTACTGGCTAAATCTCTGCCTCGGTCGGCCGGGGGCGTTCTTCAGCATGGTGCTGCTAGTCCTGCAACTGGGCGGCTCGGCCGGAACCTACCCCTTACAAATGACCAACGGCTTCTTCCAGGCCCTGCATCCTTGGTTGCCAATGAGTTACTCGGTCGCTGCTCTGCGAGAAACCCTAATGATTGGCAATTCCGCCTTACCAGAAATCGGCGTGCTCTGCGGCATTGCCGCGGTCTTCTCCCTACTGAGCATGCTCTTCTACGCGCGGCGACACGGTCGGCTAACGGAAATGGACGTTCAAGCACCTTAGTATCACCAAATTCCGCTCTCACTTCTCTGAGGGCGGATTTTTTTGTCACGGCGCAAATTATTTTAGCCGCCAGTCAAAATAGCCACTAACGCCGCCAAATCAACGAATCGACGGCTGATTTGGGGGATTGATTGTCCCCATAACCAGGAAAATTCACAGTTTCTTAACACTTAGCCGGCTAATCACTGGTACAATCTTTCTTATCACTGTTAAAAGGTAGGTTCCAAAACAATGTCGACTCTGCATCAACTCATTCATTTCAATTATCGGCTTAACCGCCACTTGCTCCTGGGGATGGCCACTGTGGTCGCCCTCGGCACTTTATTGTTCCTCTCGTCTTGGACCACCAAGACCACGGCCAAGGCGGAAACGCTGACCATCGCCAACACGCCCACCGAACTGGCCACTGATCAGCCCAAACGCGTGTACCAATACTTCCATGTGGAAAAGGCGACGCCAACCAAGCCCAAGCTGACACGCCTGGCAACGACGTCCACTAAGACTGAAAAATCAACGCCAGAGTGGGGCTGGCCCTACACCGGCGGCCGCTACGTGACGTCAACCTTTGGTAAACGGGACCTAGCGGACTCTCCCTGGCACGACGGCGTCGATTTCAATGCGGGCGTTGGCAGTAAGATTCACGCCATCCACGCCGGTAAGGTCATCTTCGTGGGTAACCCCATGAAACGTGGCGTGACCGACGCCTATCCCCTGGGACTAGGTAAGGACGTTGTCGTCACGGAGACTGACGCGGGCGACCAGATCGTCTATCAGGAATTTGCGATGGGCAAGCAGACCCATACCGTTCACGTCGGCGACACCGTCAAGACTGGCCAGGTCATTGCGACCCAAGCCAGCGGTCATCTGCATTTGGGGATCACCAACCATAAAAGTTGGGTGACTGCCCAAAATGACTGGCAAAATCCGGCAGCCCATTCGTGGCAGAACCCGTTGAAGCTGCTGCGAAGTGCAGACTAGCGCAAAATACCATAAAGGAGTTGATTCAGCCATTGGCCAAATCAACTCCTTTTTTGGACGACCATTTTGTTCCACGTGAAACACTATCCCCGTGGCCAGTGCCAAGGGTCCGCTCGCCACTGTTGTAACGACGCAAATTCCGCGGCAGACATGTCCCCTTCGGCCCGGGCGACGGCAATCAAGGCACTGTACGTGGTCAGTGGGGTCAAGGGTAGGCCGGCCTGTTCAAAATTAACCACACTGTCGGGCAATTCGTACGAAAAGATGGCCACGACGCCTAACACGGTCGCCCCTGCCGCCTGAACGGCCCGGGCGGCGGCCAACACACTGCCACCGGTTGAAATCAGATCATCGATCAATACTACTTGGTCAGTTGGCGCCAACTGGCCTTCGATCTGTTTGCCCTGACCGTGGTCTTTGGACTTTGACCGCACATAATTCATGGGCAGGTCTAGCCGGTCGGCCACCAGCGCAGCGTGGGGAATTCCCGCTGTTGCGACGCCGCCAATGGCGGTCGCCGTGGGATATTTTTCTTGAATCAACGCTGCCAAGCCATCCGCAATCGTGGCCCGCACCTGCGGATAGGCAATCGTTTGCCGATTATCCGTGTAAATGGGGGCTCGCATACCACTGGCCCACAAGAAAGGTTGTTGGGGCGCCAAGGTGACCGCGCCGATGTGTAACAGGTCTGCCGCAATTTTATCCGTCATCGTCATCATTTTCCTGCCTCCCACTCTGCTAATACCTGATGATACGCCGCAACCGGATCGGCGGCCTGCGTAATCGACCGGCCGACCACGATGCCATCACTGCCAAGATGGGCGGCCTGAGCGGGCGTCACCACCCGTTGCTGATCATCGGCCGCATCCGTGGCCAGCCGAATGCCAGGATTGATACACAGAAATTCCGGGGCAATCGCCGCGTGAATGGTCGGGTCTTCCAATGCCGAAGCCACGACGCCATCCGCACCGTTGGCTTGAGCCAAGCGCGCCAAATGCGTCACCGTTGTAGGTAAATCTGCACTGACCAATTGTTCAGCCTGCATCTGCGCCTCTGACGTTGACGTCAGTTGGGTGATCGCCAGTAATTTCGCCGGCGCCACCCCCGCCTCACGACTCCCCTGGTCTAATCCGCGGCGGGCCGCCGCAATCATGGCCGCGCCACCAGCGGCATGTACCGTCACCAACGCGACCCCTTGGCGTCCCAATTGGCGCATGGCCCGCTCCACGGTGTGGGGAATATCGTACAGTTTTAAATCCAGGAAGACCCGCAGTCCCCGTTCCTGTAATGTTCGTAAAATACTAGGTCCAGCCAAATAGAACAGTTCCATCCCCACCTTGACCATCGGCTGGTCCGTCGGGGGAAATTGCGCTAAAAAGTCGGTGACAATCTGTTGATTTTCAAAGTCTAGGGCGATGATTACTGGGCGCATAAGCAGATCCTTTCTCTAAAAAAATCCGGCTAGCACCTGCGATGGGCTAGCCGGATTTTTGCCCACAAATTGGTCTACTGTGGGTTTTACCGTCCAACTTTTTAGTCTCACAGGGCTAAGTTAAAGTTTATTTGTTATTGAGTTTAGCGAAAATCCCAGGTCGCGTCAACCCCAAATTCCAGGTTAGACGATTTACCTAGAAAAATAAAGGTCACCCGGATTTTTACCGCAAAATAGTTAAATTACCGAATAATTGACAAATCCAAGAAACCGTATAATTAATTTAATATCAGGATTAATGGTTGCTTTTCATTGGTCAGCATGGCATAATATTGCCAACGTCCGGTTAGCCGGCAAAAATAACGAATGTCTGTGAACATTCATTTTGGAGGAACTGAATAATGGAAACCACCACGCAAGACCACGCGCTTAACTCGCACCAGAAGTGGACGATTGCTTCGACCTCGGCAGGATTTGCCTTAGAGAATATGGACGTCATGTTCTTATCATTCGCCCTCTCCTCGATTATCGCCGACCTGCACATCAGCGGGGCTCAGGCTGGGTTGATCTCTTCGATCACCAACCTAGGCATGCTCGTGGGCGGCATTTTATTTGGCATCTTGGCCGACCGCTTCGGCCGCGTCCGGACCTTCTCACACACCATTTTCATCTTTGCGTTTGCGACCGCGGCCATGGGATTCGCCAGCAACATCACCTGGATCTACGTCTTTCGCTTCCTGGCCGGCGTCGGTGCCGGTGGAGAATACGGCGTGGGTATCACGCTGATTGCCGAGAGCTTCTCACGAGATAAGATTGGGAAAATGACCTCGGTGGCCGCTATCGGCGGACAGGTCGGCGCCATTCTCGCTGCTGTTGCCGCGGCCTTCATCATCCCCACGATGGGGTGGAAAGCCCTCTTCGTCTTAGGCCTGGTCCCAGTGGCCCTGACCTACTTCGTTCGGCGCCATCTGCGAGAAAGCGACGAATTCTTGGCTGCTAAACAAGCGCCCCGTGACCAGCAACAACCGGTACAAATTCGCGCCTTGTTCAAGACCCCTAAGCTGGCCTACCAAACGGTGGCACTGATGATCATGGTTATCGTGCAAATCGCCGGTTACTTCGGGTTGATGAACTGGTTGCCAGCCATCATGCAACAAAAGTTGGGCCTCACGGTTTCCGGGTCATCGGTCTGGATGATTGCGACGATTGTTGGCATGAGTATTGGCATGATGACCTTTGGGAGTATCCTGGATTACTTCGGACCGCGGCGTGCATTTGGTATCTTCTTGATTGCCTCGGCCATTGCCGTCTTCAGCATTACCTTAGCCTTCAATCAACTGACTTTAGTTCTCGCCGGGGCCATCATCGGCTTCTTCTCTAACGGCATGTTCGGCGGCTACGGCGCGGTCATCAGCCGCCTCTACCCGACCGAGATCCGGTCCACGGCCAACAACGTCATCGTCAATGTCGGTCGGGCCATCGGCGGGTTCTCCTCCGTGGCGATTGGCTTCTTGATGGACCACTACACCCTGACCGTAGTCATGGGCTTCCTGTCCGTGCTCTACATCATCAGCTTCACGGTCATGCTCACGATTCCTAGCCTGCGCAAAATGGGTGTGGTCAACGAAGATTAATCTAACGCAAAAATGGTCCCTGGCAACGTCATCTAGACGTGTCGGGGACCTTTTAATTTGTTTAATCTTGCGCCGCCAGCCACGATGTCAACCGTGCCAAATACGCGGCAGTTTCGTCAATAAACGCCATGTGGCGACTGTGGGCAAACAGCGTCCAGGTCGCGTGAGGCAAGGCATCCACCATGGTCTTGGCGACTAGTGGCGTGCACAAGTCATTGGTGCCGCTGGTCACCAGTGTGGGCGTTGTGACCCCGGTCAATTTGGCCGTGTAATCATAGTCGCTGAGCGTGCCCGTGGGAAAATACTCGTTAGGACCCCACGCCACATTGTACGCGGTCGTGCCCGCCTGCTTGGTTCGCCGTAAAAATTCGGGTGAGTCCGCCGTGACCGGTCCCGCCGCGTGCGCCAGCATGTAGCGGTCGTTGGCTGCCAAGTAAGCCGGCGTGGTAAAATCGCCACTAGCTTCGGCCTGGGCGATGGCGGCTTGATCGGCCGGAGCCATGAATTTGATCAGCCGGTGTTGTTCCTGCCGCCACAGGGCCGCCGACGATAACGTACTGGCCAAGATCAGGCTCTGAATTCCCGCTGGTTGCTGGTCACACAGGTAAATGATGGCCAGCATGCCACCCCAGGACTGACCTAACAAATGGACCCGCTTCAAGCTCAAGTATTGGCGTAACGCTGTCAGTTCCGCCACCCAGGTCTCTGCGCGCCACAAGCTAGGGTCGTCGGGCATGCTCGAGCGGCCACAGCCCAACTGATCATACATCACAACTGGCCGACCCGTTTGTGCCACCAGTTGGTCAAATCCTTCGAAATAGTTATGCGTCGACCCCGGTCCCCCATGTAACAGGAGTAAGGGCGTCGGCCCGGCCGTCAAATCTCCAACGACGCGGTAGTACGTTTGATACTGCCGAAACGGCATAAACCCTTCGTGAACTTGCATGTTAACCCCCCAATCCGCGTTGCGCTGTCGTCAGCAGTGTTAGTAACTCGCGTTGCTGAGCGGTGTTCAGCTCCACGGTCAGCTGCTGGTAAACATCGGCGCGTGCCCGGTCGAAGGCGGCAACGACGCGTTGGCCGCTCACGGTCAAATACAGTTGTTTGTTACGGGTGTTGTCGGTAGGGACCCGGCGAACGATGTATCCCGCCATTTCTAGCTTTTTTAAAAAGGCCGAGACCGTGGCCGCTCGCCGTTGCATAACGTCCACAATATCGCGTTGAATCAACCCTGGTCGCTCATCGATCAATTGTAAAACGACCGCCTGTTGCGGCGTCACTGCCGCGTCATCGGCCAACTCGGCCGCAATTTGCCGTTGTTCGGCGAGAAAAATCTCCCGAATCCGTGTGCTAATCGCCTGACTGCTTTCCGTTGCCATTGGGATCACCTCGCCTTTAGTTTACCAAAGTATTTGGTGGAAATACAATTAGCTGAACTAATTGATTAGCAGCTGATAAAATCAGCTATAGCTAGGCTAACTGTTAGATTAACTAACTATATAAAAAGGGAGGTGCTTGACAGCCAACAACTCACTGACTTAATCTCCAAGTAAAAAAAATTCGAGACTGATCCGACGCTACCTATACCCAGCAGAACCAAACGGTCGTCCTGGCCAAAACTGTTTAATTATCGTTTGAACGCCACGTAATGACTGTGTCCAGTTCTTTTCGCAAGTCTGCTTCGAGTCCACCAAATCGCATTTTAGCATTCGTAAGTAGGTTGGGAACAAAATTAAAAACTAGGGTCTGGGACAAAACATCCCAGCCCCATTTTGCGCCAACTTTAAATGGCCGAAACGTGCGCCAAAAGGCAGCCGGTTCCGCTTAAAACTGATAACCAAACAATCCAAACCCGAGATTATTCGGTTATCAGCCTTAATGCTCGCCGGCTAACCGCCATTTGTCCCACTCTTTAGTTCTATGCCATCTTGCTGTAGCAACCTATTTTCGTTGCCTGGCCATTAGGTACCAATCACCAAGTATATTTACCGCAACTAAGAGCGTTACGGCTTGCCAGGTAATCTTAACCTGGGTGAGTAAAATGATGCTCGTGTAGAGAAAAATCATCGTCGCATTTAACCAAACACTAGTAAATAGATTGAGGTGAGACTGGTAAAAGGCGTTAATTCTTGCCTTGTAGACCCATAAGAGCAGCACTAGCAAAAGCGGCCAGGCATTGTTGATATTCATCACATTACTGCCTCCCTCGCCACTATGCTAGATGGACGATTAGTCGTGCCAGCCAGCATAGTTATATCCGCGAGCTTCGTTAACAGCCATCTGAGCTAATTATCAGTCGTTTTTAGTTCATCGTCGATACTATTATCCTTATAACCTTTTTAATAAATACATATTAATTTTATAATAACCAATCTATCCACGAAGCCTAAAATTCAAGAAGAAATTCAAAAAGTCACCAGACGCTTTCATGAAATCGGAAAGCGGCCGGTGACTTTTTGATTGATGGTGATGATTCCTCAGAAAGTTCTGCTACCCCATAACGATTGTTCCACATGAAACATTAGCGGCGCTTCTCCCGCTTTACGTGGTCCATAACCTGCTTCATTGCCCGCTTGCTCCCAAAGGCCCGGGCAATCTTGGCATTTTCCCGTTCACGCGCATTCATCCCATTGTAGGCCAATTCGCGCTGCAGCTTCTGGTAACTGGCCAGACGCTCTGCCTCCAGTTGGCCCGTGGCTAAAGCAGCCTGGACGGCACACCCCGGTTCCGTTTGGTGGGTACAATTGCGGAACTTGCAGTGACTGGCCAGAGCCGTGATGTCGGCGAAGGCCTGGTCTAAATTACCGCCCTGAACCTGAAGTTCGCGCATGCCGGGGGTGTCGATCACCACCCCACCCGCTGGCAAACGCAAAAGTTCACGAGCGGTCGTGGCGTGACGACCCTTGTCATCATCGGCGCGAATCGCGCGGGTGGCTAGCTGGTCACTTCCCAATAGCTGGTTGATCAGTGTGGATTTGCCCACGCCTGAAGACCCGATGAACGACACCGTCTGATTGCCCGTCACATAAGCCTTCAACGAAGCAATCCCGGCACCAGTCTGTGCAGAGCACGTCAGCACGTCTACGCCCAATGTCACCGGCGCCAGTTCCGCCAACTTAGCCGCCACATTGGCACACAAGTCAGCCTTCGTCAGCACCACGACCGGCACGGCACCGCTATCCCACGCCATCGTTAGGTAACGCTCGATCCGTCGCACGTTGAAATTCGCATTCAGCGACATACAAATGAAAATGGTATCGACGTTGGCGGCAATCACTTGACCGCCTGCTTGGCCGACCGCACCCCGAATCAGGACGCTTTGGCGCGGCAAGATTCGCTGAATCATCGCCGGCGACTGGGTGGCGGTCACTGCGACCCAGTCCCCCACCGCGGGAAAATCAGTCGGTTGCCGTAACTCATGGCTGAGTCGACCAGCCACCTGTGCGGGTCGACTGCCCTGCGTTGTCATGACTTGATACAGCTCACGGTGTTGCGCCGTGACTCGGGCTAACATTTGTCCGGACACGGTTTTTGCTTGGGTAACGAGGTCAGCGGTGGCGCCAAACGCTTGTAAATCAATGGTCAATTTAATCGGTTCCTTTCATCAATGACGGTCCCCGAAAGGTTAACGAATGCTGGTAATTTTGGGTCACAAAAAGAGCGTAGCCGAAACCACGCCCGAGATTTTTGGGCGCTCGACTGTCAGCGATTCATTCTAACCATTACGGGCACACTAAACACAGCGGAAATTTTTCCACTTTTTTAGCATCCTGCGTAACGCTTAGCAAACGACTGACATCGAGCAACCCTCCGATTCATTTAATTGCCATTAGATTACCATGGTCATACACCGGTTGTCAACACGGACCGCCCTAGCCCAGTGATCGCAACGCCGCGGGAGAATACGCATAATCAACGTGCGCCATACCTGGCACCTCGTCCCACGGCACGGGATAGCCGGCACCGTGAGCACAAAACACAGAATCCGGCGTGTTCGGTAAGTCCGCCACCGGGGCGTAGTCTTGCGCGGCCACGATTTCCGCCTGATTGTGACACGGCCGGTAGCCGTCAACCAAGCATTCCAGTTGCCCCTTACCGTGCGTATACGCCTGCACCTCTTGGGTGTAGTCTTGCATCTCGGCGACTGGCGCCGTCCCGGTCAGCACGACCATGCCATCCGCGCTGGTCGTCCCATCGGGCGTGTCAAATTGCCCATGCATCCGCTGGATATCGTTCATCGCTCGCCCAACCTGGTCCTGGCCAATTTCCAATCGGAATTGATACCAGGGCTCCAGTAATTGGCAGGCCTGTTTTTGGCGTAACATCATCAGGCCTTGCCGAACTGCGCGCCAGGTTGCTTCGCGGAAATCGCCGCCGACCGAATGGACGATGCTGGCGCGGCCGGTGACCAGCGTGATCTTCACGTCGGTCAACGGCGCCCCGACCAAAACGCCCAACTGTTCCTTGGCCCGGAGATTGGTGAGGACTTGATGTTGCCAATTTTTCCCCAGTACCTCTAGTGAGCAGTCCGCAGCAAACGTCAGCCCGCTGCCCCGTGGCGTGGGTTCCAGCAACAGATGGACCTCCGCGTAATGCCGCAGCGGTTCGAAATGCCCGACCCCTTCCACCGGCTGCGTGATGGTTTCTTTGTAGAGAATGCTACCAGCACCAAAGCCCAGCGTTAGGTGGAATCGGTCGCGCAATAATTGCTGTAAAATCTCCAGTTGTACGCTGCCCATGATTTGGACGCGAATCTCTTGCAGCTGGTTGGACCAGGTCACGTGCAGTTGCGGGTCTTCGTCTTCAAGTTCTTGGAGAACCGTCAGGCAACGATGAATGTCGTTATCGCCAGGATCCACCGTGTAGGTCAAGACCGGTTGAATCTCCGGCGTTCGACCAGCGGCCTGTTGTCCCAATCCTTGCCCCGGATGCGTGTCCGTTAAATTCGGAATGGCACAGACTTCTCCCGCCACGACTTGGGGGTGCACCGTAAATTTGGACCCGTTATAGACCCGTAGCTGATTAACCTTTTGCTCCCCCAAGATGACGTCCTTGTTAGCCAAGACACCGCCGGTCAAGCGCACCCAAGTCAAGCGCTCGTCCTGGTCATGAGAAATTTTAAAGACCTTAGCCCCAAATTCGTCGGGATAGTTATTCTCTTGCGTCCAATAAGACAATCCAGACAAGAAATCGTCAACGCCGTCTAATTTTAAAGCTACGCCAAAGAAACACGGGAAGACCTGGCGCTGGTGAATCAGTTGCCGGACTGTCTTGTCAGCCAGCTCTCCCGTCTCCAGGTAGTCGGCCAAGACATCATCGTCTTGCATGGCTACATTTTCCGTCGCCTCCGCGGATAAGTTTGTCCCTTCAAAGGCAATACAGCCTGGCGAAAAGGTCGTTTGTAGCTGTGATAAGACGCGGTCCCGGTCGGCCGTTACGGCGTCCATTTTATTGACGAAGACGACCGTGGGCACCTGGTAGTGCTCCAGTAAGCGCCACAGTGTGCGGGTGTAGCCCTGAATGCCGTCGGTGGCCGATACCACTAAGATGGCATAGTCCAAGACACTGAGGACCTGTTCCGTTTGCGAGGCAAAGTCCACGTGTCCTGGGGTATCCAACAAAGTCAGCTGTAGGTTCTCGTAGGTCAGGCTCGCCTGATGCGAGAAAATAGTGATTCCACGCTGTTTTTCTAAGTCGTCGGGATCCAAGAACGCATCCCCGTTATCGACGCGACCCAACTGCCGGACCGCGCCGGATTGGTACAAAAGCGCCTCCGATAGCGTGGTCTTGCCGGCATCCACGTGGGCAACGATTCCCGCTACGATGTGTTTCATCACTCCATGACTCCCTTCCTACATCGTTTTAGTTCATGCCTAATATTTCTAGCGCTTTTTCCGTCGCTGACGTTTCCGCGCAGCCTTCATTGAAATAACATTCCCCTGCCGGTGTTTAACCACTGGTTGGAAGGTCGCAATATTCCGTTTTCCCGCTTCAGCAGAGAGATAGCCGTCGTCAACCAACATCCGCATTAGCGCCGTCAACAAGGCCAGTACTTGTTGTGGCTCATAGCCATCTTGACGAATCCATTGGGCAAAGTCTTCCCAAATAACTGCCGGACACTCATCAATCGCGACTAGTTGTTGACTGTACAACATGTCAGCGAGTTGCGCCAAAACGTCCATCAGTTTAAACGCCCCCTGCCACGAGTCGCCGGTTAACGGGTACCGGGTCCGTAATAACCATAAACGTAGCCCAAAGAAAATGCTCTTGCCGTGGGCCATTCTGGCATCCGCCTGGCGCCAACGCCGACCACTTACCTCAGTGACATGGGGTTTCGTTAAATAGTTCTCTTGCGGATCCGTATCAAAATTAACTGCCAGATCGGTCATCAGATCGTCATCAGCTAACAGGGCTTGGAATTCTTCAGCCGTGAAATCTGTCCCATCCGGGAGACGCGCACCCCCTTCATAGGCGCTGTCCAGACCTCTTTGGGCATTTACCTTATCCATAAAGGCTTGGACTGCAGCATCATCATCGGGTTCGATGCCTTCAGACCGCATCTGTATAATTGCTTGTTTGGCTGGGCCAAAATTGTTAGGGTCCTGAGCTTGAGCAACTGCTTTGGGTGCGATGGCGTTTAAGTAGCGCTGATAATTTTCAGCGCGGTTGGCATTCAACCACCCTTGTTCGGCCGCAAAAGTCATGACGTGGCCAATGACTGGAATAACCGCCCCGATTTCTGCTGCTGTCAAATCTAAATTTGACACAAAATAGCCACATAAGACGCTAGATAAGACTTTCTTCGTCCAGCTCTTAGGGGTCTTGCGATACGTGTCATAGGCTTGTTCGCTCAGCTGTTCAACGGCTAACTCTAACGTATCCCGGGTTAGTCCAGGATTGCGGTCTTTACGCCAACCTGGACTTTTTAGATAAGCCGCGACCCACTTGGCTGTGTACCGTTGAATGTTGTTTGCTGTATACTCTTGCCACGCTGGCAAGCTAGGGCCACCAGTTTCATCAAAGTCACGCCCCCTCGTGGCTGCCAGATTCTTTTCCTTCAGCTGGTCATCAAGCATCTGTTCATAACGGTCTAGGGCTGCGACTAAGGCCGCTGTCTGAATCTTAGTGGTCCCGGTCTCAGCTAGATAATGCAGAAAACGCTTGATAACGTTAAAACTAAAAATTGTGAATCCATCAGCTCCTGGCATATTCTTCAGGTCAGGCATTTCCATAAAATCCGCTAAGGCTGGTAACACTGTCTGTACTGTCCACTGATGAAAATTCGCTGATTTGCCACTGTCGTCAATACCCGAAAGATATAGTTCCAACGTTCGTTCGACCGCGTCACGAGGAAATTCAGCCAAATCACGATAATCTGCCGAATTCTGAAATCCTAACCAAAGGGCTTTTTCTACTTCATTTGCCACTAGTGATGCCTCCCTATTCTGGTGTACCATGGGTCAATTTTACCGTACCCACGCGGAGAATGCACCTGGTGACGATGTTTCTAGCTGATTTTCAGCTTTCAACCATGACTTCATTGGCCCTGCCATCCCCACTTATCTCGTCTTGAATTGCCGAGCTAATTTTTTCGTTGCGTAATATTGGTAATTGACCCGTTTACCATTGGCTGAAACTTCCTGTACAACTTTGACTTTCTTGCCTTTGCGCTTAATCGTTGCGTGTCGATAATAGCCAGCTAATGGCAAAGTGATTTGGTTTGTCCACGGCTCGACCCGAATCAAGCCCTTCTTCTTCGTCGCGTACACCCAGTCCATGTGCTTCTTCGTTTCCTTGACCGGTAGCTTTCGCGCGTGCAATGGACTGCCCACGAAGTTTTTAGTCATGTTGGCGAGGAAGTAAAATTTGTGCTTCGTGAAGCGCACGCCATTGTAATAGTGATATCCCCCGACCTTGCCGACATCTTGATACCAAGTTCCGCGCAACGCCCGCGGAAATGTTGCCAAAGACGTCTTGTGTTTTGCTTGAGCCGTCACGGGACTCATGGCTCCTGTCGCGCCAACCAGCAGGGCCAGCGCTACCCAGTTTGTCAGTTTCATCAGAATGCCTCCAAATAAGTTGATTTGCTAGGCAGGACCCACAGACAGCCGGCCTAGTTGCGTTTAGCATACCGGTTCGCTGGCGTCGGGTCAACGCTATTTATGATTAAAAAATGACCGACAACTGGTGTCGGTCATTTGCTTGAATTTCGCTGATTTTAGGATGGTGCCGAGGTAATCGTCCAGTCTAGCGTGGAGGTGTAGTTTCCTGGATAGATGGCTTGGCTAGCGAGAACTAGCTGTAACTCTTGTCCGCGATTAGCATTTAACGAACCCACTTTAATGCCCGCCCCAGCCGACAAGACGACTTGATTCGTATCTGTCAGTTGCTTGACCGTACTCCCGTTGGCGTAACTCAGCTTAGCTGTCAACGTATGCGTCCCGTCCGAAAACGGGGTCGCCTGCCGCAAGGAAATGGTCGTCGCAGTCTTGTCTCTTCGGTCATCCGTCACTGCCAGTAGGTCATCACCGCCCAAAACCTGACCTTCAATAACTTGATCGACATTGGCATAAGATAACGAGCCAAACGTGACATCCCCTGCTTGTGCTGTCAAAGTATTAGAGGAGAAGTGCAGATTGATGTCCGGACTAGTATAAGTATCAAAATGATCATCCTTCGCTGTACCCAGAACCGAGTTGGTCCCCTGTGATGCCTCCCCACTTAGACTAGACGCATCAGTGTTGAACGCTTCCATTTGCAAATTCGTCGTAAAGTCAGTATCCGTATCCACTAATGATTTAAAATCCACTTCATATGAATGCGAGTGATTGCTACTGAAATCAATTGCCTTTCTAGTAACCAAATAATACGAATCACCTATCTTCATTGGTGCCTGAATATCCGATGTGCCATTATCAACTTTGATGGCTGTATCGGAGCAATAAGCCGGTACTTTGATGAAAAGCAGTCCCGCCTTCATCTTCGTATCAGGGTTCGTATCCGTAATCGTCCCAGTGATTTTAACCGTATCCCCACTGACAATGTTTGTCAGTACGTGCGCCGTATTTCCAGTATTATCAGTTGTGTCCGTGGCCGTACCCGTAATAGCAACCTTGGGGGTGTCACTATAACTGACATTGAGCTGAGCGCTATTCGTCGTAATCGTCTTCGAGTTGATTCCTGACTTAATCGTGATGTCAGCATAGTAGTGTGCCTTATTGTCAGCCGAAGTCGTTGTTGGTGTAGTATACGTTAAGCTAGTTCCACTAGCGACTTTAGTAGCCGTACTGCTACCGGCCGCTTTTTTGTACCAAGTCACAGCGGCTGGTGTAGTCGGAAACTTCCCCTGAACTGTGAAGGTTGCTGTCTTACCTGAGTCTACCGTCTGATCATCTAGCCCGCCACCAACTTTGATGGACACCGAAGAACTCTTAGTCGTGCCATCCTCATTCGTAATGGTACCGGTAATATTTACGGTACCCGATTTACCATCGCTATTCGCAGTCACAATCCCTGAATTTTTATCAACCGTAGCCAGACTAGGATCACTACTAGTCCAAGTGACGTCACCGGTCGCACTTGTCGGGGCTGTCGTCGCATGAACCGTCGTCGTTCCTGCTTCATCCTGATTGCTGTATAAATAGTGATCATCTGCCGTAACGGTAATCCCTGTGGCATTGATTGGACTCCCCAAGGCAGTAACCGCAGCGACTCGTGAATAGTAATATTCATCCGGTAACAGCGGCGGAACAAACAGGTAATACCCGAAAGATTCTTGATAATAAATAGTTCCTGGCTTAGTCGGCGTAACACTCAATGTCGAGCTTGTTGCGCCTTTAATGGCTGTCCAAGTAGCACCGTTATTTGTCGATTGATACCATTGAAAATGATTATAAGAAAGACCATTGAAGAACGTATCCAAGAAAGAGTAACCGACTGCAGTCGTTAACTTCTTGGTTGTCCCCACGGTTGTGTACGTATCCTGTGGTTGCGTCCGAAATCCTGTATTCGAATACCAAAACAAAAAGCTGCTCGGATCTTGGGTTGGCGTTCCATATCCCGTGACTGTCGCGGCCTGAGCGACGACTGGTGTTGCGCTAATCCCATTAAATAGTCCAATTGCTACCAACAACGTCAAAATCCCCACGAGTAGTCGACCCAATTTCTTACCCGCCATAGCGTCCTCTCCTTTTAAAACCGACCAGCTAGGCCCTGCCAGCTACAGTCGCGCACGACCAAACAACGTGACAACTAGCCGCTAACCTAATGCTATAACTCAGCTGATGCGCTCATTTTACTGAGACTGATTCACTAATGACCGGCCACCCTTAGGCCCACGTTGCGGCCATTTAAAGTCGACGCAAGCGGGTCTGGGACAAAACCGCCCAAACTCTTTTTGTGCACCAACTTTAAATGGCTGAAACCTCGCCAAAAGGCAGCTGGTTCCGCTTAAAACTGATAACTGAAGGTTGAAATTAGCATTAACCCGATAGTCCCTGGAACGACAGTGTTCTGTCCGCTAAAATTAGTGAAACCAGGAGCCTGCGGTAGCCAGAGATTCCACCTGCTATGGGGGACACCTCCAGCCTGAGGGGCGGTCTTCCGGTTCGCTTGAAAGCCCGGCAAAGTTCGCCAGGCTCCCAAGTCGCCCCACGCTGTAGGCTGAGAAAAGGCCTCAGCCAACACCGTCGACACAGCTGGCTCCACCTCTGGCTGCCTCCGGCGAGTTGATGTTTATCAGCACCATTGTGAAGACTAGTCGCTAGATCAGCCGCCACCTGGGGCTAAGCCGACTTTTGCTGGCAAACACTCTTGTAGCCGAGAGTCCGCCAAATATGGGTTCAGCCGTGGGAGTTGCCTTAGCGGCGCGGTTTATGCCGCTAAGGCAACTGGCGTCTTTGAGACGCGGGCTTCGGCTCAAAGCGAGGCCGAGACCGCTTCTCAGGCTCGGTCCGGTCCGCCCACCGCGTTCCAACCCATAGTTGGCGGACGGTAGGCGGCCAGTTCGAACTACGAAGCTGTGAACGATCAATTTTTACATCATGAGTCGCATGGTGACAATATTTCTAGCTAATATTTATCTTTCAACCTTTAGCTGATAACCGCCTTTTGTCCCACTCTCATCTGAGCTGGCCGATTAAGTTACTTATTCAGGAATCACTCTCACTAATTTTATTATAGTTTTTATTTCTGCGGAATATCATTTTGGGGTTAAATTATTTTAACTATTCATGCATAAGGCCACGATTATTCTTCAAAAAAACAGACAGCCCCACCATTTGTGAAGACTGCCTGCCTCGCTATCCTTATCCTGCTCGCCGACTTAGCCCCAGTGCCAACCCAATATACACTAGCGAGACAGCTGTCAGCACCCAAAACATGCCCTGGTAAGCCACTAATTCGACGACCCCACCTAAGAGCACGGCCCCCAACCCCATGCCCAGGTCATAGGCGTTGAGAAACATGCCAGTCGCCGTGTCACGGTTAGCGGGCGTCGTGATCTTGAAGACCCACGCCTGCAACGTCGGGTAAATAGCCCCGTCCGCGACACCGTAGAAGACCCCTGCCAGCAGCAATACCCAATTACGGTCGATCACCGCGATGAGCGCCATGCCGACCGTCAACAACACCGTGCTCAGTAGCAGAATCAACCGGGGTCCCCGGTGATCAAAGGTCCGACCGACGATAGGCCGAATCACCACGCCCGCAATCGCCGCAATAAAGAAGAAGCCCGAGATGCCGGTCAACTGCCGCAGTTGCGCATAAATGGGGGTGAAGGTCATGACCCCACTCATCAAGACACCCAGGATAAAGACCAATCCACACTGCGGTAGAAATTGCCGATCAAAGACCGGTGCAGCTTGGTGCGTCTTCACCGGAATCACCGCTGGTTGACGGGTCCCCAGAATCGCCAATCCCGCCGCCAATAAGATGCCCACACAGGCCGTGAAGAAGGCGGTAAAGCCATAGTGATGCACGACACCCAAGGCCAGCAACGGCGCCAATGAGGCGGTCACCATGGTCCCGATTCCAAAGTAGCCCATCCCCTCGCCAATTTTTTGGCTAGGCAATTCTGCGGCGGCCGAGGTGGCAAAATAAGTCGTGGTCAGGCCGTGCCCCAGACCATTGAACAACCGCAACCCCACCAACAGGCCAAAGCCACTCAGCAGTGGGTAGCCGATGGCCGCCAACAGATACAACAGGATACCGCCCAATAATAGCCCCCGCTTGCTGAATTTCGCAGAGAACCATGGCACGAACAGCCGGGTCACCAATGAGGCAAACATGATGGCGCCCACAAAGATGCCAATTTGCCCCGGTGACAGCCCTAACCGCTTGCCATACAGCGGCAACACGGGCACCTGCATGTTGTAGACCATGAATAACAGGGCGTTGCCCACCAAAATTAAAATAAAATTACGACTCCAATACGATTGTTGCACCTAAATTCCTCCCCTAGGAAAACAAAAAGGGCCAGATAAGATCACTGAAGCAATCTTATCTGGCCGTAACCCTCCGATGCGCTGCCGCACCTTGTCTAACATTTAAGTCTTCCGATAGTCTATTAAGTTAGTTAAAAGTGTAGCGCACCGACCGGTCAGAGTGCAAGCAAAAGTTGCTTTGTTTCACGTGAAACATTAGCCTTGCGGGGCCGAAATAAAGGTCCACTGCAGCGTTGCCTGATAGTGCCCCGGGTAAATCGCAGACGGGGCCAAGCGAAAATCCAAGTGTTGGCCGTGGCCCGGTCCCAGTGACGGCACCGATTGGCCGGCCGCAACCGTCGCAACGGATTGGGCCGCCGTACCCAACAGCAAGCGCTGACCTTGCCCATTGTCGTAATGTAGGACGGCCGTCAGTTGGCGGTCACCAGCTTGAAAGGCCGTGACCTGCTGGAGGTCGATTTGCGTGGCGGCTTTTTCCCGCCGATTATCCACCACCGCTAACAGGTCGCCCGTCCCCTGTGCGGCCACGTCTTGACCAAATTCATCTGGCCCCACGGTTCCAAAATCTACCGATTGTGCGGTCGCTTGCAGGTTGCCATCGGAAAAATTCAACGTAAGCGGCTCCCCCTGGTAGGTCCCCAAAATATGATTAGCGGCATCGCTCCCCACTAGTTGTACGCGCGTCGTGTAGTGTAAGGACGTGGTTTGTTGCGAAGTGAAGGTCACGACAAACGCATGCCACAGGGCATCTCCCTTAAAATCTAGGCCGCTTGCGATGAAGTCTACCGCGGTCCCATCTGTAGTCGGCCGCTGATAGGCTTGCACCTCCTTACCATTGATTTTGATGGTCACCTTTTGTGCACTCCGCGGCAGCCGCACGATGAAGTCCCCGTCGGTCAATCGAGAATAACTGTTTTGATCCATGATGATTCCGGAGATTTGACAACGGTCACCGGGAATCACGTTGCTTAACGCTGTCGTCGTGTTCCCACTACTAGCGGTCAAGTTCGCAATCCGATTATCCACCGCCACTTGTGGGTCTTGGCTGGGATTCACGGTCAGTTTGGCCCGATTAGTCGTAATCGTTTGGGTCTGCGGCTTTTCCTGTTCATCGAACATCGTCACTGTGACCTCGGCATAAAATTGCGACTGGTCGTCTGCCTGCGTCGTCGCTGGCGTGGTGTACGTCAGGCTCTGGTTCTTGGCCACCACGGTGTCCGCCCCCTGAGGCGTCACCTTGTGCCAAGTCACGGTATCGGGGGCCTGTTTTCCCGCACCGGAAATGGTAAAGGTCGCCGGTTGATTCTCATCAACGGTTTGGTCCGTCAATCCCCCACCAATCTCGATGGTCGTACTGGCCGTCACATCGGCACGGTCGTGGTTCTTTAAAGTCCCGGTCACCGTGACCCGACCCGCTTTACCAGCCATATTGGCCGTCACCTTCCCTGTGGCCGCATCCACGGTCGCCAGGCTATCGTCACTACTGCGCCAGCTCAAATTACCCGTTGCGTTGGCGGGGGTCGGGATCCCGTGAACGTAAGTTGTGGCCGCGACCTGCTGGTTGTTATACAGGTAATCACTGTCGCTGGTAACTTTCAAATCGGTCGCATCCACGGGCGTTGGTAACGTTTTAACCTGAGCGACGCGAGAATAGTATGTCGCCGTGACTAACGGGAGTGGAAAAAGGGTGTAATACTGAAAGGATTGTTGGTAGTAAATAGTTCCCACTTTGTCTGATGAAAGGGTGAGATCGGCATCAGTTCCCTTCCCGACCTTCTGCCAGCTTTTACCAGCATCCGTCGATTGGTACCATTGAAAATGGTCTTTGGCCATAACCGACACGAGGGTCCACATCGAGTGGGCAGTATCAGTCGTTAAGATTTTAGTTTCGGGTGAGTTCAAATAGGTGTAGCGGTCATCCGGTTGTAGGCTAAAGCCCGTATTCAAGTAAAAGCCAAACAGGCCAAACGGCGCTGGACTGGGCGTTCCTCTACCGGGGACCGTGACAGTTGGCGCGGCGTGCACAGTCGCCGGGCACAACTGGTTAAGCCCCACCATCACTAACATGATTCCCAAGATTATCCCAACACACCGCATTCTCCGCCCCATTGCTGGTCTTCCTTTCTGAATAATTAATTCTAACCCATCGTTTTACTGGATTAGAAGTAAATATGGTTAATTGGTTTTAGCTTACGTTTAGTCTATCTCTGAACTATTTAGTCTTCAGAAAGACTGTCGCCTTGCTCATCGCCAAGCACCACTCATTTGCCCCCATTATAGTCATCTCGCGGGGTAAGTGCTACCGTCACATATAAATATTTCAAATAATAGACCATTAACCGTTTTACCATCAAAAAAGGCACTGCGCCCACGAATCGTGGCGACGCAATGTCATTTTGAGTAACTCAGTTTAAGCGGAAAACGTATCGCCTGGTAGCTTCAACAGTCGCGGCTTACTGAAGTAATAGCCCTGCTTGAGCCTGATCCCCAGGTGGCGGCTCAGTTGACTGTCCGCAGCGGTTTCGATGCCTTCTAAAACCAGCCGTAAGCCATATTCCTGGGTGATGGCTCGCCAAAAATGGATTTTTTCCTGAATTTTAGGATCGCTGAAATCCTCCGCAAAATTTTGTAACGCAAATTTAACTTCGGAGACCAGTGGCAATAATTCCTGAATACTTGTGAAATAATTATCACCAGTACCCACGTCATCCAGAGACAGTTCCATCCCCTGATCGAGGAACTTTTTTAACTGTGGCATCAGTTCCTGGACCGGATACTGTTGCGGTCCGTCGTCTTCCGTTAGCTCGACGACCAGCCGAGTGGGATAAATCTGTTCTTGGCTTTTCATAATCGCTGAGGCAATTGACGTCGTCATTAATTGCTCACGGTTGACGTTTACTGAACAATATCGTACTTTAGGCGATAAAACTTTCGTCGTTTCCACTAACAGGTCAGCAACAATTTGTGAGTCGATGGCCGAAAATGATGCTGGTAAACGCCAACCGTCAGGGGTCAATTGCTTCATCAACAATTCATAACCGAAAACCGTCTTCGTTTCCGTATTAATCTGTGGTTGCACAAAATACCGATAGATTGGTTCCAAAAAATACTACCCCCTCATAAACAGTTTGCATTGCTTTATCTTATAGAACAGTATACTATAATGAAGTCAATTAGTAATAGAAAGAAATGATTAATGTTATGAAAGTCGTCGTCATCGGCTGTACCCACGCGGGCATCGCGGCGGTAAAGCAAATTTTAACGTATTATCCAGAGGCAGACATCACGGTCTACGAACGGCAAAACACGATTTCGTACTTGTCTTGCGCAACCTATCTACATATCGAAGGAACCGTCGCTGCCCTGGCCGATGCGCGATACGCCGAGCCGCAGGACTTTATTAAGCGCGGCGTGCACTTGGCTACGAACCACGATGTTATCCGCATCAACGCGGCTGCGCACTGCTTGCTGGTGCAGGACCTCCTCACGAAAAAAATCAGCCGAACCAGTTATGACAAACTGATTGTGGCCACCGGGTCAGTCACAGCCATCCCGGCTATTTCTGGGGTGGAGAATCCCAAGGTGTTGTTGTGTAAGACCTACGACGAAGCCCACGACCTGTGCGCCTACGCGGCGGACCAGCAAAGCGTCGCCATTGTCGGGGGCGGTTATATCGGTGTCGAACTAGCGGAAGGCTATGCCACAGCTGGCTACCAAGTCCTGCTGATTCAAAAACCGGCTCACCTACTCAACGGCTACGTGGAACCGGCGATTGGTGATAAGATCTTACGACTACTGACCAGTAAGGGCGTGAAAGTCTTGACTGACACAGTGGTCACCTCATTTCAAGACGCGCCAGACGATCAACTGCTGATCACTACCGACCAGGACAGCTACCACGTCGATATGGCCGCCATTAGCGCTGGCATGTTGCCACAGACCGACCTGTTGGCAGGACAAGTGGAAATGGCCAAGAATGGCGCCATTTTGGTGGATGATTACCTCCAGACGTCGGACCCCGATATCTTCGCCGCGGGCGATGCGGCCATGAGCCACAACAATCCCACGGACGACAGCGTTTATGCGCCACTGGCCTCTAACGCGGTGCGGCAAGGTACAGTTGCCGGCATCAACGTCGGTGACCGCCGACTCCGAATGCTGGGCACCCAGGTGACGACGGGCATGAAAATTTTCGAGCACACCATGGCCTGCACCGGTTTGACGGTCGCGGCGGCTCAAGCGGCAGATTTGAACGTCGGTCACGTCGAATACACGGGCACCTACCGGCCCAACTTCATGCCGGCCCCCCACCCCATCACGGTGGAGCTGGTGTATGACCGGAACAATCGCAAGATTCTCGGCGCCCAGCTACTCTGCGCCCATGACATTTCTCAGGCGGCCAATACCGTCTCGGCACTGATTCAAAACGGCGGGACCATCGATCAGCTGGCCTTAATGGACATGCTGTTCTCGCCTAATTTCAACGAACCGTTCAATTACCTGAACTTGGCGGGCCAAATGGCCGTGGAACAGGAAAACGGGTATTGGCGAAGTTAACTGAAGGTTGAAAGTAGCATTAACGCAATAGTCCCTGGAACGACAGTGTTCTGGCCGCTAAAATTAGTGAAACCAGGAGCCTGTGTCAGCCAGAGATTCCGCCTGCTATGGGGGACACCTCCAGCCTGAGAAGCGGTCTTCCGGTTCGCTTGAAAGTCTGGCAAAGTTCGCCAGTCTCTCAAGTCGCCCCACGCTGTAGGCTGAGAAAAGACCTCAGCCAACACCGTCGACACAGCTGGCTCCACCTCTGTCTGCCTCCGGCGAGTTGGCGATAATCAGCAATCTTGTCTTAATTAAAGACTAGTTGTCAAATCAGCCGTTACCTGGAGCTAAGCCAACTTTCGCTAGCACGTACACTTGTAGCCGAGAGTCCACCAAATATGGGTTCAGCCGTGGGAGTTGTCTAAGCGGCACGGTTCATGCCGCTTAGACAACTGGCGTCTTTGAGACGCGATTTCCGGCTCAAAGCGAGGCCGAGACCGCTTCTCAGGCTCGGTCCGGTCCGCCCACCGCGTTCCAACCCATAGTTGGCGGACGGTAGGCGGCCAGTCCTCACTAGGATGCTATAAACGACTAATTTTTACGTCATCAGTCGCGTGGTGACAGTGCTTCTAGCTGATATTTATCTTTCAACCTTCAGGAAGTTAACTAAAAAAACTAGCGTATGACAAAAAGCGTTGGGCGATCTCGGCCCAACGCTTTTTGGTTACCGGTTAAAATGACCAGCGATTTTCTTGCTGGGATAGTAAGTGGCATTAACGTGGCTTCCAGAGACGGTCTGGAGCACCTTGATGTGATGGTGCCGATACGTCTTCGTGCGTACACGATATGTCGCTTCCAACGGTAGGGTGACGGAGCGGGCCCACAGGCCAATGTGAATGCCGCCGTGTTGTTTCTTGGCGTAGATCCAGGGCTTAGTACTGTTTTTTAATGGCAATTTCTCTGCGTGCAAATGGAACTTGGTAAACTCCGTATTCGTGTCATAGCGCATCCACGCCGTCTTGGCTTTAAACTTGATGGCGTTACCCCGCTTCCCCGCTGAGGTGTACCAGCTGTGGCGGAAAGCCTTGGGAAAGGTCTTCAGCGTGTGCTTAGCCTTAGCCTGAGCTGGTGTAGTTGGTGTAGCCAGTGTACTGGTGACGCCTAGACCAGTGATAGCTGTGGTAATCGCGATAAACTTAGTTAATTTCATGGTGTGGTTCTCCTTAGTAGTATTTAGAATGGCGGCATTTGACCGCCACAGCTCCATCCTACAATACCGGCATGACACATAATGGCACTCGAAAAAATTCGAATTTGTATGACCAACGCAAAAAAGTACGTCACCATCACTAGTGCGTACTCTGTACGGTCCCTTATTTTTCAAATAACGCCGGGTCAATCTGCCGATCCTTGAAGTAAAATTTCCGGTCATGCTCCCCGACCTGGCGGAGTACGCGGCACGGATCACCAACCGCCACCACGTTGTCAGGTAAATCCTTGGTGACGACGCTGCCAGCACCGACGACCGTGTTATCGCCAATCGTCACGCCTGGGAGCACGATGACGCCGGCACCCAGCCAGCAGTTTCGGCCGATATGAATCGGCATGTTGTACTGATAGTTACGTGCCCGCAATTCCGCGTTGATGGGATGGCCGGCCGTGGCCAGCGTTACATTTGGTCCAATCATGGTGTGATCACCCACGTAGATATGGGTATCGTCGACCAGCGTCAAATTAAAATTCGCATAGATATTATTGCCAAAATGGACGTGGTGCCCCCCAAAATTCGCATGAAACGGTGGTTCGATGTAGCAGTTTTCGCCTAACTCAGCGAAGAGTTCTCGCAGGATTTTCTGCTGCTGCGCTGGCTGGCTCGGTCGCGTCTGGTTGTAATCGAACAGTCGGTCTAAGTAGCGTTTTTGCTCGACTTCAATGGCGGGGTCGTCTGGTAGATACAGGTCACCAGTATGCAATTTGTCGCGGTTAGTCATAGGTCGGATCCTTTCTGGATTTGATTTTGATACCGCTATCATAGCATACTTTTTTCTGGCGGAAAATTTGTTTCACGTGGAACATCCTGTAAGAGACCAGTACATATCATTTACAGAATGTTTTTCCCAAAAGTTTTTAAAATTACTAGGCAAAATTATTACCGATTTTTGCTTTCAAGAAACGTACTATGTATAGTGGCCACTAATAAAGACACAGAGGGATCTGCCTTGTTAGCTGAGCGTCCTTTTGATTTGAACCTGACCCACACTCGGATTAAATTGCCATCCGGGCACTTTAAAAATAGTTTTTATTTCCAGTATAAGTAAGTAATCTTTTTTCCTCCAATCGGATAAAGAGCCAAGGCCTTCTTCCCGCTATGGCGCACTGGCTTCAGCGTCATATAGGCTGCATATGGCAACTTACTCTTCGGAACTTTATTCCCACCTGGGTAGACATCGTACGTCTTATGTTTTTTATCGTAGTACATCCCACCAATTTCTTTCTTAGAAAAGTTGATGGTCTTGCTCTTCTTGTGACCACCCTTGAAATCCATCTTCATCGAGTAAGAATGCTTTTTAAACCGGTAAGTCCAGCGAACTTTAATTCCCTTCTTGTACTTGCCATAGCTTTTTTCTTGCCAAGTCCCTCGTAAAGCTTTGGGCATGGTCTTGTACTGGCGAAAGCCCGGGTTTACATTGCTTTTTGCCGCATCAGCTGTGCTAGCTGTCGCCGCAACGGCACCAGTCACACCTAGCGTCACCGCAACGGCCATAACAAATCTCTTCAATTGCATTATGTATACCTCCCATTAACTGCATTTAATTCAACAGCTACACTATCACTGCACCACAATATTAATACACTAATTGCAAAAACGAGTTTGCCGCCCGCCTAGATTAGTCTTTCTTATCCGTAAAACTTACTTGATTTTCCTGACACCACTCGATCGCCTGCTGACGAGTAGCGGCATCCTTAAAGTCATACCACTTTTGTGTGAGTCCAAATCTTTCAAGCACGTCGCGAAAACGTCGGAACGCCCCGTGACCGTTGATAGCACGGGTCAATCGCTGGGTTTCTTGGCCAACTGGTAAACCATCAATAAAGTCGATCATTTTTTGATAATCGTTAATTTCATAGGGGCTGGGCTGCCTTAAGTACTGATCAGAATTTTCTTCGATTTCATCGGCCACGGCTTCATAGTCCGCCATACCCTCTACTACCAGCTCAACTTTCTCCGTCTTTTTGCTGTAGTAGTAGGTCATCTCATCATCAGTACACGCAATAGCTTCTATAACGTCACCTAGTTTTACTTGCATAAAATCCCTCCACTACCCGTTTTGGTACTAATTTCCTTATCCTCACAAGAAAATCACCACCACAACGCAAGTTCATTTTCCCCAGATTAGGTCTTTCTTTAGCCCAACTCCGCTGACCTCTTTAGCATACAGTAGCTCTCCCCGCAGTACAACTGAGCACCCGCCGTTTTCAAAATTAGCCATTTCAAAAATTATGAAAGCCTCTTCTCCAAATCTAAATCACGCATCCCCACTATAACTGCTATAATTAAAGCTTGTATAGGCGCCGGCATCGCCTACAACTCAACTGATTAGGAGTTTACTTATGAATAAAATCTTACAAGAACAATTTTTCGTCAAGGACCTCTCCGATGATCAAAAGCGCGTCATCAATAACTTGAACGCGTACATCAAGCAAGGCCTCACGGGCGACACCTCTTCCGTGGCCATCATCGAAGGGGCGGCGGGGACCGGGAAGTCTGTCGTGCTGATGGAACTGGTCCGCAAATACATGACCGACAAGCACTACCGCACCTCGTTAGTCGTGAACCATCCTGAACTTTACAAGGCCTATCGTGACCTCGCTGCATCGATTCCCAACATGAAGGCGGGCGAGATTCGGCGGCCCACATCCCTGATCAACTACGCCCAAAAGAATCATAAAAAATACGATATCATCTTCGTCGACGAAGCGCATTTGCTCTATTCCAAATCCGAACCGTACGCGCACTACCGCGGCCAAAACCAGTTGACTGACCTGATGGCATTGGCCAAGGTCGTCGTGGTCGTTTACGATTTCGACCAGGTTTTCCAATCCAAGATGTACTGGGACAAGGACCTGCTTTACAAGACCATCGGCAATCACCCCCACGAACTCTTCAGCATGAATTTCCAGTACCGGATGGTCGCCAGCGACGAACAGGTGGCTTGGATGGACGACTTGACTGCTGAAAAGCCACTGCGGACCTTCCCCGACAACAGCCAGTTTGAATTTAAAATGTTTGATACAGCCGGCGAACTCTTTGAAAACATCAAGAAACGCAACAAGGAAGTCGGCATGAGTCGGGTCGTTGCCACTTCGGGCTTCCCACGAATTGATGGCCGCCACAACGTTGAAATGGACTCATTTAGCCTCCCGTGGGATGAGTGGGATCCGCAACGCACCCACTGGGCCAAGCGCGAAGGTTCCATCACTCAGGTGGGGACCATTTACACGCTACAGGGCTTTGACTTGAACTACGTCGGCATGATCATCGGCCCCTCATTTGGCTATGACCAGCAAACTGATACGATGACCATTATTCCGGAAAAATACTCGCACAAGGAAATCTTCAAGAAGCGTAAGGACAAGCACTTCACCCGTGACGAGTACAAGACCTTCATCGCCAATGTCTTGAACGTACTGATGAAGCGCGGGAAATATGGACTGTACCTGACGGCTTATGATGACGCGCTACGGCAACGATTGCTGGAATTAAACCACGGTGAATAATACTACTGAAACATTAAAGGACCCAGAATTTGGGTCCTTTTTCATTCGGATTTAAAAATGCCAAACAAACCAATCGCACCATTCCCCAAGCCCTTGAACATCATCTGGTGACTTCTCTAGGGCCGCTTTCATGGCATCGTATTTTTGATTTCCTTCCGATGGCGACGCAAACGCCGTATCGAAGAAGTCCCATATAGCCCGCAAGTAATTGCAGCCTCCGTCCGCTTTCTTTCCAACGTAATTCGCCCCACACCAGGCCATTCCTCGTCTCGAATGATAACGCCACCTTCTGTCCCCAGCTGTCCAATTGCTTCACCGTTTTTAGCCGGCACCCACTCTACCATGAGCAACGCCTCTCCTTAACTCTAAAATGTTCCACATGAAACAAGCCTACCGTCGATACAAATAAGTGATATGCTTACCGGCAATCGGATAAGACTTGATGACCCGCTTCCCATGCTTCCGGGTAGGCTTCAGAGTCAGAATTGAGGCGTACGCGCGCTTACTATCAGCCGCGGCGGTTGGGTAAATTTCATACCGCTTCGTCTTGTAACGGTAGTCGATATCCCGAATTTCTTTCTTCAAGAAATGGATGGTTTTGGACTTCCTTTTGCCTTGAAAGTCGACCTTCATCGTATAAGAATGTTTCTTAAACGTATAAGTCCAGCGCACTTTTTTCTTACTTTCGCTGTTATATTCCGTGTATCCCTTGGTCCGCCAAGTTCCCCGCAGCACTTTCGGAATAGCATGGTAAGTCTTGTAGTACCGACTGTTGTCAGTCGCCGCACTAGCCGGTTGGGCAACTGCTGTGACGGCACCACCGGCTACCCCCAAGCTCACTCCTAACGCAATAACTAAATGATTCAGTTTCATGACGTCTCCTCCATCAGAATATGTATTTAGTTTCCAATTGAAGTATACCACCCGGTTAACCATTTTACACGATAAATACCTCAACAGCTAGCCACTCTTTAGCCAAATTAGCGTAGACCCGACTAAAAAATCCGACAATCGCTAGGTCTTTCCGCCTCCCGATTGCCGGACTATTCTGCTTAAGCTAGTGCTTGAATCAACAGCCGCGCCACTGCCTTCGCTGAAAAGGGATTCTGTCCCGTGATCAGCCGGTCATCTTGAACGGCGTATGCCTTGTACGCGCGCTTCTTCATGAAGGTTGCGCCCCGCTTCTGCGCTTCCTCCTGATTGAAGAATGGCACCACCGAACGTTTGCCAGCTAAGACTTCTTCGGCCTTAGTAAATCCCGTCACGCAGCGATTGGCAATCAAATACTCGCCTGAGGCTGTCCGAATATTCAGCAGGCCCGCGATACCGTGGCAAACTGCTGTCACGTAACCACCATGACCGTAGATGGCCGCGGCAATCGTCTGTAGCGCCTCATCATCGGGAAAGTCCCACATCACCCCGTGGCCGCCAGCATAGTAAATCGCCACATAATCAGCCGGAATCACTTGGGCGGGCCGCAACGAGTTCATCAAAGCCCGTTGTTGAAAATCCGCGGTTTCGTAAACGGTCATGATCTCCTCATCCGTATACTTCATGCTTCGCGGATCAAGCGGGACGAACCCACCCTGGGGACTGACATAATCCACCTGATAGCCCGCTTGCTGGACCAGCAAAGCAAACTCAGTGGCTTCGCCCAACCACAAACCGGTGGGGTCAGTCGTTTGCCCATAGCGGGTAGTGTTCGTTAATACGATCAGAATTTTCTTTAGATTTTTTGGTTGCATGTCATCGTCTCCGTTACGTGGTCTAAGAGGGTCTTCAACTGGTCAATCGCCTTCGTCTGGTGCGTGAGATAATAAAAATTTTTGGTGCCTTCTCGCCGGTAATCGACGAGCTGAACATCCTTTAAGATTTTTAAATGGTGGGAGACCGCTGGCCGCGACAGGCCCGTGACCCCTACTAAGTCAGTAACTTGAAGTCCCCGATAAATTACTTGGGGATCCAGCAACGCCACAATAATGGCCTGGCGTTTCTGGTCACCCAAGGCCACGAGAAAGTCGCTTGATTTCGTGAATTCGTGCTTTAGTTTGGTTAAATTTGACAATTCCGTCACCTTTCCGTTCGTTTGTTTAGACCATTAAACCATTTTAAACTAACGCTGTCAACTGCAGTGAATCAGCATTTATAACAAACTATTTTGTTGACATTTTTAAATCAAATCAGTACTATGCTACCTAAGCGTTGAAAAAAATAAACCAAAGGAAGTTACGACTTTTATGCCAAACACCATGCAAGCAGCGGTGATTCACCGCTATGGCCAAACATCCCCCGTCCTCGAAACTGTCCCCCGCCCAGCGCTTCGCCCAACCGATGTTCTGGTTAAAATTAAGGCCGCCAGCATCAACCCGGTTGATTTAAAAATCATGGCTGGCGAGCTAAAACTCCTTTTGTCCTATCGGATGCCCCTAATCGTCGGCAGCGACTTTGCTGGCGAAATCGTCGCCGTGGGGGCTCAAGTCACCCAATTTCAGGTTGGTGACGCCGTCTATGGCCGCCCCCGAAAGAACCGTATCGGGACCTTCGCGGAATACATTGCCATTGACCCCGACGACATTGCCTTAAAACCACAAAATCTCACCTTTGCGGAAGCGGCCGCCATTCCGTTAGTTGGTCTGACGAGCTACCAGGCACTCCATGACCTGTTGAACGTGCAACCTGGCCAACGCATCCTGATCCAGGCTGGTGCTGGCGGCATTGGCACGATTGCTATCCAGTTAGCCAAACATTTGGGTGCTCAGGTCGCCACGACCACGATCCCTCGCAACTTCGAGTTGGTTCGTGCGTTAGGTGCCGACCGGATTATCGATTATCATCAAGAAGATTTTGCAGCAGTCTTGACGGATTACGACGCTGTCTTCGATACGCTAGGCGGTCAAAGTCTAGAATCCGCCTTTTCAGTAGTCAAACCCGGCGGTCAAATCATCAGTATTTCTGGTCGCCCAAACGCACGCTTCGCCAAAGCCTATGGCCTTCCCCGCTGGAAACAGGTCTTGTTTCACCTGGCCACGCATCGTTTGTCGCGCTTGGAAAAACAGCGTGGTGTCCATTACCAATTTCTCTTCATGTCACCGAGCGGGCAGGAGCTGGCGCAACTCACCAGACTGATTGAAGCGGGCCAGTTGCATCCAGTTCTCGACCGGACCTTTCCCCTCCAGGAATTGGACCAAGCCTTGACTTACTCTAGGAATGGTCATGCTCAAGGAAAAATCATCATCCAAATTGCTTAAATCTCCATTAGCGAGAGTGGGACAAAAGGCGGTTAGCCGGCGAGCATTAAGGCTGATCACCGAATAATCCCGGGCTTGGGTTGTTGGGTGATCAGTTTTAAGCGGAACCGGCTGCCTTTTGACGCCCGTTTCGGCCATTTAAAATTGACGCCAAAGGGGTCTGGGATGTGTTGTCTCAGACCCCTTTTGATTTCGGCCGGCTAGCCAAGAAAAATCCACTCGCTCAGCACGCCCAAGCTAGTGGATTCGTTAACTTTTCATTGTCGTTTGAACCAGCGGACGCCAGCCAAGCTGCTGATTACGGCGAGTAAGGCCGTCCCCACCAGCGCTGAGTACTGACGGTCCCCCGTCTGCGGCAGCGCGGTTGCCGGCCGCGGTGTTGCCTTAGTGGCAGGCCGCACGCGACTCGCTCGGCTGTGAACCGCTAGTCGCTGGCGAGTGACCCGTGGCGCTTTGCGTGGTGCTGTCGGCGATGGCGTTTTTTGCCGGGCTATGACTTCATCTGGCTCATCGGTCACCATCGCGGCGAGGCCATTGCTCAAAATCGCCGGTGCACTCCCCTGTTGGGCCAAAACGGCCGTTGGGTTCGGCGACTCAGGTTGCGGTAGCGGCGGCAACGTTGGCTCACTGGTGTCAGGCCGCTTATCGTCGCCCTTATCCGGGAGCTTCACCGTCTCATCATGGTAAATGTAAGATACGTCTTGCGCAGCCGCGGTAAACGTCCCCGTCGCATTGGCTGGCAGCGCGGTCAATTTGTAATTATCAAACACCAAACTCTGCGTCGCGTAGGCCGTCCCCACGGCTCCCGTCAAGACTTGGTCATCCGTTAATTTGACACCATTTTCATCCTGATAGTGTACCGTGACCTGGCCATTTTCGACCGGTGTTCCAGGATCAACGGGTGTCACTGGCGGCTTCACCGGCTCGCCCGTGCTCTGGTAGTAAACATAAATATCATCATTGTAGTCCTGAATCGTCCCGCTCAGCGTTTGATCGGTCAGCGTGCCACTGCCAGTGACGTGGTCATAGATGTAGCCGGCAATCGTTGGCAAATCAACCTGCCAGGCCGTCCCAATTGTGCCAGATTCCTTGACTAGCTTTTGGCCGATGGGCTGGCCATTTTCGTCGACGAGGTAGATTTTCTGTAGCGGGCTGAAGAGTAGCGTGATATTTTGGGCGTCGTCAGTGTAGGTGACAGTCGAACTTTCAGTTGTATCAGTCAAGTCCGGGATGTATTTTGCTGGCTTTTCGTAAGTAAACCCGCGACGCTCCAGGTCCGCGATTGACGCCTGAACGGATGGGTCATCTAGCACGTCTAAAGTCGTGCCGGGCTGACCATTAAGAATCACGAACGGTGCGATTTTGGATGCACTCACATCACCACCATCTAGTTGAAATGCCACCGTGACAGCATCGACACCCTCCTGCAGGGTATACGGAATGATGATTTTCCCCGAAAACTGTACATTACTCGGCACCGCCGGTTGTATCAAATCATTATGTCGATCAATATCCCAGTGTAGGATTAACTTACCCATCTGACCTGGAGTTGCCGTAAAGTTTTTCCACACATACCAATTTCCCGCACCAATCATATAGCCGGAACCATCTGCTTGCGGATCTTCCATCAGAAATTCATTAAATTTAAAATTATCGTAGGCAACCGACCAGGTGGATAGCGTTTTTGTTGTTGAATTTATGATAACTGGGTCCAAGGTCCAAGTTTGATTGTCTGCAGAAATCATATGAAACGGCTGCCAATTAAGACCCAATAGCGGCATAATATCAAAGATATGATTATTACCAAATGTAAAGAATCCTGGTGCTGCGGTGATGTTCCGCAATGGCGAAACGTCAGAAATATCATTATCTGACAGCGTGACAGTTGAGAGATTAACCATTTTCGACATGAAAGCTAAATCTTTTAGCTGATTGTGCGACAAATCTATGCTGGTGAGATTGGTCAAATTGGCTAATGGTGCCGTATCCGCATCAGTTAACTGATTATATTTCAGCGTTAGTGCTTTTAATTGCGTCAATTCTTTTATGGCCGATAAGTCCGTTAGTTGCCCATTTGAGCTAGGATTCCCCCACTTTCGACTCGCATCGGCGTTAGGAAAAATAATTAATTTTTGTAAGTCTTTGGCATACGCCAAACCAGCCAGTGACTTGGTATTCGCCACTGCGTTGTAAAATGCTTGATCATTTTCTTGCTTAGCAATTGCCGCCCCCGAACTCAAATCAATCTCCGTCAGCTGTGCCAATAAATCCGGCGTAATCTGCGAAACATCGGTTACCGCCGGATTGCCCTGTTGAATTGCAAATAAAACGATTTGTTGGAAATTCTTATCTGGTATGAGGTCATCAACCGTTGTTGGCGCCGCCACTTCAGCCTTGGCCATCCGTAACGTTGGTGCTTTGGGCGCTGACGCTGGGGGAGCCGGTTGAAATTTGTCGGTGGTCGCTGACACTGGGGCAGGTGGCTCTTCTGCTGCTGGCGCTTCTTTGGTAGAATCCGCCGTGGTACTCTCAACTTCTGGCTTGGTCACCGGTTTCCCAGGATCACCGGAAGAGGCGTCGTCGCTACTTGTCACTGAACTAGCTGGTGCGCCCGACTCCTCACTATTCTGTTCGACGGATGAGCTGCGCTGCTTAAGTGAAACTTGTTGGTCCTGGGATTGCTCACTAGCCATCTGACCGGCATCATCCCCAGATTCCGATGATTCAGCGCTATCGGCTCGGGCTGTGGTCGCCAAGCCCACTGTCCCAACCGTCAGTGCCACCGCACTCGTTAAAAGCAGTCGTCTTTGTTCATTTCGCTGCGTTAATTTCATATCCAAATCCCCCCAAAAATTTAGGAAATCCTTCGCGTTATGACTTTTGTCAAAATATATCGTCTAATCATGTTCAATGTATCACAATTAACCGTTTTACTCAATCACATGAACTTGTTCTATGATTACAAATTCCACACAGAAATAATAAACCCTTTATCAAAGTACTTTTCAGGTGATTACTGAACGTAAAGTCAGCGTAACAACGCCTGATACGCCGTCACTTAACTCCCTAGCATTTGACGACCTCGTATCGCACCCGCAACTTATAATTATTTTCTTAAGTCACGAAGATAGGGGTTACAACTTCCCATTAAGATTCGTTAGTAAGTGTATCGGCCCTTTTTAACCTGTCGCCTAGCTAGATTTACGCAAAAATAGACGACCCCCTCAGCAAATCCCCGCTAAGCAAGTCGTCTACAATAATTTTTCTAATCTACTGTTCTGTGGTTAGTCTGGCAATTCTTGATAGTCGAAGTGGTCGAACGTCGCAACTTCTTCGTAACCAGCGTAATCCACTGCTGCCAAGCCGACGAAGGCGCCGGTGAAGAACCCACCAGATGTCTGGAGTACGTAGTCATCAGACAAAATTGCCGCATCCAGTTCAACCGGGACCGTTTCCCAATTTTGACCGTCAAATGAGTACTGATACGTGTAAGATTCCTTACGCACCTTCACTCTAAACCAGACAGACTCTGCGTCCGCTGGAATCGCGATAGCCTGGTCTTTCAGGAAGGACGTGTAGTGATTGTTGTCGTTTTGAGCCACCTCAATCACGCGACCTTTTTGCTCATCGTTGGTGATGAAAATCCAGCTGTAATGCTTGTCGTTGTAGAAATTGACCAAGCCGGCCATTTGCTGGTAACTAAACGGCTCGAATTTCACCTGCGTTTCGGCATCAAAATTAAACGCTTGCCAGCGACGCGCCACCAGTGAGACATCAAATGTACTAGACAGAGACTGTTGCCCCACCAGCTTCAATTCACCGTTGCCGACGGTTCCCAGCTTAGGTGTAAATGGTTGCCGGAGCGTATTCCAGTTTAAGTCCAGCGTTGATTGCGCGAACGTATCGTGTTGGGAGTGGTCCTTAGGTGCATCCGTTAAAATGGCATCCTTAGGCGCCTCAACTTCTACTTGACCACCATGACCGCCAACGACCCGTGGCCAACCTTCATCATCCCATTCGACCTTTTGAATCGACGTCTCCCGGCCTAGCGTACTCCAGCCTCGTGGATCATGACTAGATTCTGTGGCGTGGTTCCATGGCCGCGCAACTAGCGAGGCGTAGTACCACTCACCGCCTGGGGTGGAGGTCAACGCGCCATGACCTTGCTTTTGCAAGTAAAAGTCCGGCGTATCGATATTGGTAATGAACGGACCGTCTGGTTCTCCCTCAAAGGATAGCTCGTCCAGGGTCTTGGAACGCGCCACGATTTCTTGATGCGTGAAGACAGTCCCGCCCTCAGCAGCGAACAAGTAGTAGTAGCCATTAATTTGATACAGATGTGGACCTTCAACTAGTTTAACGTCGTCGCCATTAAAAATATTCCGGGCTGTTTCTGGCTTTAACTGCATCGTGTCCAAATCAAATTCCGTTAAGGTGATACCGTTAAACGGATGATGGTACTCGCGGTGATCCCAGGTCTGTTGGACCAGGTATTTACGGCCGTCTTCATCATGGAATAAGGATGAATCAAATCCCACGCCATTAAGCTTAATCGGGTCTGTCCAAGGGCCACGAATGTCAGTCGCCGTGGTCAAGTAGTTGGTCATGTCCTTGAAAGGCCCGTCCGTAATTTTCACGTCGGTGTACACCAGCCAGAACTTGCCATCCGCATAGGATAAGTCTGGCGCCCAAATCCCACCAGATGCCGGATTTCCTTTCATATCCAGCAAGGTCGTCGTGGATAGTGGTGATGGTAACAGATTCCAGTGAACCAGGTCCTTGGATTCATGCAACCGTACGCCAGGGAACCATTCAAAGGTCGAGTTGGCAATGTAGTAGGTGTCTTTGACCCGAATCATGCTGGGATCGGCGTTAAAACCAGGTAAAACAGGATTTTGAATTTTCATCAGAGATCTTCCTTTCGTATCAAGTCATTTAGTCCATTTCAGCTTTCCGTGCAGCTGTTAGCTCCTCGTTCATTCGGTTCACTTCTTCATCAGTCAACGTGTAGCGACTCATGATAACCATTGCAACGATTGCTAAGATAATTGGCAGCCAGATCATCGACCATTGAATCCCCATCAAAGCACCAGCACTTTGCGTTGCCTTGGTACCATCAAATTTGAAGAAGGCATTGATGTAACCCGGGATAATCCCGCCTAGTGCCAACCCAATCTTAAAGAACAAGCCCATGATGGCGTTGATGATACCAGCTACCCGCTTCTTGGACGTGTATTCGCCGTAAGAGACCACTTCTGGGACTAGCGACCACATGTACCCGGTAGCAGCGGTAATCCCCCATTGCATCAGGAAACGACCCGTGTAACCAAGGGCAACGCTATTCTTGAAGGCTGGGAACGACCAAACCCACAGAATTAGGGTCCCGATGATAAACAACGTCAGAAAGGCATAGAAAAATTGACGTTTCCCAATTTTTTTACGGATGATTGGCCATAAGAAGACCAAGAAAATCCCTGGAATTGAACCAATCAAGTTGATAGAGGCCATCCATTCGGAGTGACCAATGCTGTATTGCATGTAAAATGGCCAAACCGTGTTCCCGAAGAACATGAAGGTGAACCCAATCAGGAAGAACAATCCTAGAACCTGAAGTGGCTTGTTTTGCTTGAATTCCAGCCAAAGATCGGAATATTTCACGGCATCGGATTCCTTTTGCGTCGGCAAAACGCGTTCCTTGATACCAAAGTAAGTGGCCATTAACATGATGAAGCCGATGATCATGTAGATTGCCATCACCATGAAGTACGCGCCGCCGGCCTTTGGTGAGGTATAGTCACCTAAGTTCATGTGAATGCCGAAGAAGCCGATATCTTTTGATTGCGGATTTGGTGACGCCATCTGTACAAATAATGGCAGGAATGTGTAAACTAGTAAATTACCGATGTTGGCTTCCGTCATCCGGACGGTCGTCAACGTTGAAATCTCATCATTATCCCGGGTTAAGGAAGCGTTCAACGCACCATAGGGGATGTTCACAAATGAGTAAATCAGCGCAGTGGCAAGATAGGCAATGAAGGCGTAAAAGACGTTACCGCGGACGGCATCGATTGGTAAAAAGAGCAGTGCGGCCATAATGGTCAGCGGAATCCCGCCGTAGATCAAGTACGGACGGTATTTACCCTTCTTAAAGCTGTGCTTGTCGACAAAAGCGCCGACCCACGGATCCCAGAAAACGTTGACCCAGCGGACTACCAGGAAAATGGTGGCCCCAACTGCAGCGGAAATCCCATAAACAGTGGTCAGGTAAAATAAGAGCATGGACCCAACTGTACCAAAAATTAAATTTTGCGCGAGATCACCAGCACCATAACTAATTCGTTCACGCCAAGAAAGTTTGGCAAATTCGTCAGTAGCTTGAGTCTCTGTGGCAGTAGCCTGTGTATTGGCGGCCATGTGCGAGAACCCCTTTCAATTTGGGAAATAAGTATTTGGTAGCCGAAACTACCAATAGATTGTCCAGTGAGTCGTTGGCCGACGCCTCACGCATTTCTCCGTTAGCTAACTTACAGCTTGAATTGTATCCGCTTTCATAAAGGGGCGCTATCTTCTTTCATGACCGTTTTTAGTCAAATCCTGACCTTGTGGGTAAAACAAATCCCCGCCAAATCAACACTTAGCGGGGAAACTTATCTTTTTGTGACCGAAACTATTCAAAATAACCACTTTCCTTGACCGTTCGGACCCGCCGCTTTTGCTTCAACTGCCGCTGATAGCGACTTGGTGTACTGCCCGACCACTTCTTGAATTGCTTACTAAAATTAGAAACGCTACTGGCTCCCATAAGGTAGGAAATATCCTCAATTGTATAGTCTGGTGACCCCAATAAACGCTTGGCTTTGTTATACTTTTGACTCTCGATGTAATGAAGCGGCGTCACACCGTAAACCTTTTTAAAAATCCGGTGTCCGTAACCGCTACTGACGCCGACCTGCTGGCAAATTGTGGCAAACGAAAAGGACGGAATTTCTTTTTTCAAAATATATTGTTTGATCAACGAGGCCATTTGACGACTCGTCTTAGCTTCACTTTCGCTGTAATGCCCTGTTTTTTGCTGCGTCAAGGTCTGCAGATTGGTGGAAATGGCGTAAAAAAAGTTGAGCACGGCAATCTGAATCTGCAAATTGACCTGTTCTTTAGTCAAAGACCGGTCAGCACTGACCGTAACGATGGCTGTCGCTGCCGCCAGCGCTGCTTTGGCAATGGGATGTTCAGCGGGAATCACCGCATTGACGACACTGCTAAGCATTTCCGATTTGAGTTCAAGACTTTCAATACTGAAATGAAAACAGATGTAAGTCATACTGGCCTCTTCACTAGTATTTTTATTGGTATGCAAGGTCCCCGGGGAAATAATCATGACTTCTCCGGCCCCGTAGTCGAAGGCGCCACTCCCCTTAATTTCTGTGGTTTGTCGTCCCTCAACGACACACATCAACTCAAACGCTTGGTGTTTTTGCTCAAAAAACTGCCACCCGCCTGGTACGGTTCGTTGATGTCCCCCAAATAAATAGAGGCTCGAGTCCACGACTGGAATCGGTATAAATGGCTTCAACTTTGGTCCCTCCTTACGTGACTACCTAATACAATGGTGAAAGCGGTTTACTATCCAGCTACTATTATAACGAATTAGTTGTCTAAAGCAACTAACCCGCTTGGTGAAAATTAATCGTTACAAGGAATAACTCAGGTCGTTATTCATTTGAGCGCCTAATTATTGCTTGTATACTAAACGACAAAGGGGGAATCATTCATGAAACAGCGGCCTATAAAAACTGGCTTAATTGCTTTCTTTGCTGTCATCGGATTCATTGGATTGGCCAATACTTCTGCTGACGCGAAGGTCGTTTGGACATTTGGTAATTCCGATAAATCAATCCAAACAGCACCTAAAGCCCTGCGTGGCACCTGGTACGGCTATCAATCTTCTTACGATAAGCACCCCAGTAAACTCATCATCAACAAAAAATCCTTCACCGTCGCAACCACAGCCGGTAAACGGACCCTAAAGTACGCAAAATCCTGGAAGACTGCTTCTAAAAGGAAAAAGCTGCCCAATGTCGATTTACGAAAATCCCGCTACCATTGGTATTACTTTGCCATTAATTTGAAACGAAACTGGGATCCACTAGCGTCACAAATCTGGTATGGCCAGGTTCTCCCCGTTAAGTACGGCCATCAAAAAGCCTTGGCCTACGTGCCCGTTGTCAGTGAAAAGGCCAGTCGCGTCACGCTATTGACTAAGAAAAAATACAAGCACCCGATTTACAAATCGGCCAAGCATATGACCGTGATTAATTTCTATGGTGGTAAATGATTTGATTACCGCCGTAAAACAAAGGAGCATTGCCAGTGATCGGTCAATGCTCCTTTATTATGACAAAAGACGCTCAACTCACTTCACCAATAACCGCACCATTTTACAAATTATTTCTTAAGACTTAACACCTACTGGTTACAAATTCCCCGCAAGATTCGTTAGTAAGGATATAGGATCCGATCACGCGACACAGGCACGACAAAAAAATAGCGCCAACCGCTGACACTCCCAGTCGGTTGACGCTATTTCTAAAATTATGAACGCGACTTCAAGCAACTCACGCCACTAATCCTCAATCTCACTACCAAAACAAATCGGCGTGTAGTAGGTAACACCGCCAACCGTGTAGAGGCTATCAAACACGTACACCTCGCCACGATCATCGTCATAGTAGCTTAGGTCCTGCGGCTGGTGCAGATTCTTAAGGGCCAGGCGGTACTGATAAGCGCCTTTCTTACCCACGCGCGTCGTCTTGATACCAGTTCCGGTCATTTTCGAACTCAGGTACAGGTAACGCGTGGCACCCTTGACCCGCGTTTTCTTGATTTTAGCCTGATGCAGCGGCTTACCCGCAAAGGCCGCGTCGGTCTGAACTTTAGCATTCCGCGCAATCAGCTCTACGTAGCCGTTAGTTGTGATCCGAAAGACCCGCTTTTTCTGATTATCCCCCTGCAAGGTGGCCTTGGCGCCGCCTAAATAGAGATCACCAGAACTGTAGGCTGGCATGTAAACCGGCCGTTTCACCTTTTTTAGGTGCTTCAATGCGTAAGAAACGGTGCCACCAGCCACATAGCCCTTTTTAGCGCCAGCATTAAGCAATTTTTCATTCAAATTGCCCTGACCAAATGTCAATTCGTTTCCCCACTTACCGTGTGCGAGTTGGTGTTTCGGCACAATCCACCCCGCCACAATGGTACCCTTAGGCAGTTTGATGGCCTTGGTGTATTGCCGCTTGCCATCTTTAGCTCGGTAATACGTCACGTGTGCCTTAACCGCCCGCGTCGCCCGGTAGTAAGTATCAATATTTAAATAAGAGCGGCTGACGGTGGTCCCCCCGATATTGACCGTCGCGTCCGCGTGAGCCGTCGTCTGGCTAGTACCGCCAATTAAGAGTGCTGCTAAGCCAATCAAGCCGGCTAAAAGCTGTTTTTTCATGTTCCTCATCCTTCCCAATCTTAAGCTTACGATACCACTCACGGTGAAAGGACGTCAATGACTGGTGGGTTGGCTAGAATAACAATCGCCACGACGCAAAAGCGCCCTGGACAACGAAGTCCAAGGCGTAGTCATTGAATTAGCGATTAATAATTAGATTAATGATTAGTTTCTATTTGTGGAACCAGCCAAGGTACGCGTAACTACTGGACCACGAGTTCTTATAAGTCACTTTACCGGACTTCTTCATCAGCTTCATATGAGAATTCTTTTTCGTTAACATGCCGCCGTTATGATACGTCCCTTTAATCTTATAGGTACTGGCCCCCACTTTCCGGTATTTCAGGTTAGACCAGTCCTCAGATGCCCATCCCGGACGACCAATACTCATTGACTTAGATTTGATGTTGAAATTAATAGTGACTTTTGAACCCCGATCACGGTAACTACGCTTCCAATTACCTCGAAGAGCTTTAGGCGTTCCTTTATGCCAAGTAGCTGCGTTCGCTGTGGTTGAAACCGTCCCACCTAACGTTACTGCTACCAATCCTACCATTGATGCTTTTACCAACTTGTTCATCACTTATGTCCCCTCCACCTTTTAACGTTGACTAATCATCTTTCACCCATACCTTAACGGATTTACCTGGTACTGTAAATAAACTTCGTCCTTATACTCTGCACGTAGAATGCATGCTTACTTTCAACCTTTAGCCACAATTAATTCAATCGTCAAAAAAGAGACCTATTTCTCAAATGGTACTTCCAAAGTCACCTTAACTCATTTGTCTGGGAGTAGCGTTTTCCCCTTTAGGTAGACAAGCAAACATCAAAAGTTTGTTTACCTAGAGAGGAGTTTTTCTATAACCTTTTACTTAGCAATCAATCCCACGAAAACCCCATCACTTATGATACGGACTCCCCTCATTAATCATAAACGCCCGATAAACCTGCTCCGTCAACACTAGCCGCATCAACTGGTGAGGCAGCGTGAAGCGGCCAAATGAGATCTGGGTGTCCGCGCGCTTCAGGACGGCCGGTGTGAGGCCCAGGGAGCCGCCAATGACGAACGTGATGTCTGAGTGGCCGTAGGTGGTCAGGTCTTTGATTTCCTTGGCGAACTCCTCCGACGAGCGCTCCTTGCCTAGGATGGCCAGCGCGTAGACGTATTCGCGGTCCTTGATCTTACTTAAGATGCGTTCCCCCTCCGCAGCCATGACCTGGTCCATTTCAGCTTGCGAAAGATTTTCCGGGGCCTTTTCATCGGGGACCTCGACGATTGAAAATTTGCAAAACCGTGACAGCCGCTTAGCGTATTCCGCGATGCCTTGCTTAAAATACTTTTCCTTCAACTTACCCACAACGACGAATTTGATGTTCATAATTCCGCTCCTTTACACAGGTTGTCCACAAAGTTATCCACAGGTGCATAATTTGTTTTCCTAGATATTGGGGGTCCTTCTGGCCGACCCCCCACATTTATTTTTTCGTAAAATGTCAATATAAAATTAGTTATCCACCGGTCCACGGCAAAACGTCCGTTCGGGCTATCCGCTTACAAACCGCATGGTTATCAGGTTCTGACACCCTAATCACACCAAAATCTTTTTCTATCCACAGTTATCCCCACTGCCTGTGGATAACTTTTACACCGGTTCCATTGCCGGTCTCTTCCTGTTCATAACTTTTCCACTTCCTATTGTACCCTTTTATCCCCCAAGTTATCCACAGCTTTTTTCGCCATCAGTTTTGACCCTGAATTACCGCCCGATGTCGCTGACTTTTCGTTCGTGAAAGTTACCAGCGGGCACGTTTTCATTTCGCCTAATCTCCTCCTAAACTTCGGCTTTTCATCAAATAGCTTACCATAGACAAAAAGCGCCCGCTGGAAAAATCCGCGGACGCTTTCATTTTCGATAACTTATGATTCTGAGGTCGCTGACGTACTGCTCCGTAATTGTGATGAGGTTTCGGTCAGTTTGATGTTGCCGGTCTTCTTCTTACCGTTGTGGTAGTAGGTCACGGAGACCGTATCATTTAATTTGTACTTGTACAGGATGTCCCGTAGCGTGGATTGATCAGAAATCTGGTGACCACCCAAGGCCGTGATGACATCGTACTTGGTCAGGCCGGCCTTCTTCGCTGGTGACCCGGCGCTAGCGCTCATGACCACGACCCCGCTTTCCACACTAGATGGCAGCTTCAAAATCGATTTCTGTTGGGCACTGGAAACGTTGGCCAGGTCCACATAGGTGATTCCTAATGCGGGCCGCACGACTTTCCCGTTCTTGACTAACTGATTGATGATGTTGACGACTTCGTTCGATGGAATGGCAAAGCCCATCCCCTCAACACTAGTCCCTTCCGCATCACTGGCAATCTTCGACGAGGTGATCCCGACGACTTGGCCGCCGACGTTGATCAACGCCCCACCAGAGTTCCCCGGGTTGATGGCGGCATCGGTCTGGATGACCGTGGCGTTCCCCGTTTGCGTGCCGGAGGAGTTGGTCGTTTCAATCGTCCGCTTCTTGGCGGAGATGATACCTTCCGTCAGTGACGTTGCGTACTGGCTACCCAGCGGCGACCCAATGGCCAACGCGGTTTCGCCGACCTTAACGTTGTCGGAATTCCCAAATGACGCCACGGTCTTCAAGTCCGCACCATTGACCTTCAAGACGGCCAAGTCGGTGACGGAATCTTTCCCGACCAATTTGGCCTGGAGTTGCTTACCCGAACTGGTGACGACCCGTAGTGCGGACGAACCGGACACCACGTGGTTGTTGGTCACGATGTAAGCCGTGTTGCCACTCTTCTTGTAGACGACCCCGGACCCTTCGGAAGCTTCTTCCAATTCTGACTTCGACTTGGAACTCGAACCAGAAGACTCTTGCCCGAACAGCTGGCCTAAAGTACTACTACTGCTATTTTGCTTTTGTAAATTGATCACGGAAACCATGGCACCCTTGACCTTGTTGAAGGCCTTGGTCGATTGGGTAGACACATTGACCGTCACATTAGACGTCGACGCGTTGCCACTCTTGTTGCTGCCAGTTGGCACCGCCGTATCGTTGATGCCACTGTTATTGAGGTAGTTGATACCGCCGTAAGCGGCACCCCCACCTAACAGACCGGCGACCAGCGCCGTCACTGCCACCTTGGTTAAGGTCAGGCCACCCCGCTTTTTAGGTGCCGGAGTAGGCGTTGGAGTTGCTTGGTTATCGTCATTCAAATTATTATTTTGATTATTATTGTTGTCCATCACATTGCGCTAACGCGCGAACCCTCCCATTCATCGGTCAGTGGTTTAGCCCGCCGACCGGTCGTTTTAATAGCTTTTATACTAACGACTGAGTATGAATTTTTCTTGATGATTCGGTGCTGAAGTCCTAAAGTTTACCAAAACTTATACTGCCGCAACCTACAAAGCGACTAAAGGTGTGGCCTCTTCCGGATTGGTATCGATCAACTGGAAATCATGGCCGACACCAAAATCGCGGTTCTCCATCATGGAAGCGACGGTCAAATGGCACAGCGACTGCATGTTGTTGTGCAGACTCCGGTGCCCCAGGTAGATTTTCTTGGTGCGGTTCCCCAAGACATCCATCAAGGCGTCGGCGCCTTCTTCATTGGACAAATGCCCCTTGTCACCGAGAATGCGTTGCTTCAGTGGCCAAGAATACTCGCCCATCCGCAGCATTTCCACATCGTGATTGCATTCCAACAAGTAGGCGTCGGCGTCCTTGATGACCCCTTCGACGTGCTCGGACACGTAACCCGTGTCGGTCAGGATCACAAACGTTTTACCATGGTAGTGAATCGCGTAAAATTGCGGTTCGGCCGCATCGTGGGAAACGGCAAAACTCTCGACGTCAATGTCGCCAAAGGTTTGAACCGTGTCTGGCGCAAAGATGTGCTTTTGGGCCAGGTCAACTTTGCCAATCTTACCAGCCATCGCGTCCCAGGTCCCGGCATTGGCGTGAACGTTCAACTGTTCATACCGCCGCGCCAAGATCCCCACGGCCTGACGGTGATCCGAGTGTTCATGGGTGACCAGTAAATCATTGACGTCGCTCATGCTACGATTGATATCGCCCATTAATTTTTCAATTTTCTTGCCGCTGAGCCCCGCATCAATCATGATCCGTTCGTTGGGACTCTCCACGTAGGCCACATTGCCCGTACTTCCGCTCGATAAAATGCTAATGCGCAAGTCATCTGCTACTGCTGTATCCGTTCGCAAATCCAATTCGACCTCTCCTTAAATTCAATACCGTTATCATACCGCATTTCACCGGTCTTGTAACTAATATTAATCGGTTAATGCTAAGGGTTACTTTACTGCGCCAACAGAAACTGGCTAAGCGCATTACCATAACGCCATTCATAACGATAAAACTAGTTACTAAAGGTTGAAAGATGAAAATTAGCTAGAACCATTGTCACCATGCAACTGATGGTACAAAAATTAGTCGTTTACAGCTTCGTAGCGAGAACTGGTCGCCTACCGTCCGCCAAGCGTACTAGTAACAATTGGTCTAGCCCCAGGTAGCGGCTGATTTGACAACTGTCTATAATTAACACAATGTCGCTGACAATCACCACCCCGCCGGAGGCAGCCAGGGTGGAGCCAGCTGTGGCGACGGTGTTGGCTGAGGTTTTGTCTCAGCCTACAGCGTGGGACGACTTTGGAGACTTGCGATTTTGGCAAGGCTTCAAAGCGAACCGGAAGCCCGTTTCTCAGGCTGGAGGTGTTCCCCATAGCAGGCGGAATCCCTGGCTGACGCAGGCTCCTGGTTTCGCTAATCTTAGTGGGCAAAACGGCGTTACAAATAAAAAGACGGCTCACGGCCGCCTCTTCGCTGCTATTTATTTAGGTTTTAATCACTAGTGCTGGAAGTCCCGCTCACGGTCTTCACGTTGCTATCCTTGGTCAGGATGGCCCCAGTGAAGGCGTTAACGTGTTTCAGCTGAAGGACGCCAGCGTTGTTGCCGCTATTGGCCTTGACGGCGATGACCCAAGTTGGGATGTAGACGCTACTGTTCTTCAATGTGAAGTAACGGGTATAGGCCAGCTTGGTCCAAACGATCTTCGTGTTATTGGCAATCTGGTTATATTGATACAACCAGATCAAGGCCTTACGCTCCGAAATCGTCTCCGTCTTTTCTCGCAACGTCGCGACATTGGCCAAATAGCCTTGCTCGTAACCCGTGACTTGGCCGTCATTGGTCAGGCTGAAACGAATTTCACCATATCGCGAATAAATCTGCCCATCCGTGACGTGTTGCGTGTAGACCACCGTGTTGCTGCTGGACAACTGCTGATTGTAATAGTAGTTTGTCCCGTTTAAGATCAGTGCCCCGTTGTTGACCACAGTATCCAGCGTCTTGTCCGGATGCTTCGGGTCCACCCCGGTGATCGGGGTCTTAAACGTCGAAGCAATCGTGCCATCCGTATGATACCGAACGGTTTGATCACTCAGACTCGTCAGACTACTCTTAATGCTATCGTCGTTGCTGGTGGAAATGTAGTAGCCCTCGCCGACCTTTTTAGAGGGCGTGCTGAAGGTAATGTCGTCCGCTCGCATTTCCTTGATGATGGTGGTATCGCTATCGGCCGAACGGGCTGAAGTGGTATCGGTCTCACCGGATGTATCGCGCTGAAAGGCTGCGAACAAGAAGATATCAATGACAATGAACGCGACTAGAAATAACCACTCGATGCGGCGAAAATCCATGCCAGACCGCCCTCCTTTTTGACCGGTTTATTGCTGCTGCTTCAACAGTTGGTTATAGGTTTTCCACCCAGCTCCCCGGTAGTAAACGTACCAGGTTGGCGTCAGGTTGACCACCTTATCCGAGGAGGACGAGGCCAGCCACTGATAACCCAACTGTACCGTAACGATTTTCTTTTGACTGTAGCCGGCTGCCGTGAGCTGGTCAATGACCCGCTGTGTGCTCGGCAGGCTCTCAGCTTTTTTGTCCGTCGGTACTGGCACTTGCAGACTGTACAGCGAGAAATTATAGCGCCGGACCCCTTGCGACAGCATTTGAATCCGCGCCGCACCATAATTACTTTGATTGAAGATCGGGAACCCTTCAACAAAGCTACGGTAGGTCACGGTCGAGTTGCCCTTGTTGTACCCGTAATAACGCAGGTTCTCCATCGGAATCCCGATCGATTTGACCGCATTGTAGCTCGCCGTAAGGGCCTGACTAAAGGTAAACGACGACTGTAGCGCACTGTAGTCTTCGTACAAGGCCGTTCCCCGTTTGTTGTACACGGTCAACTGCCGCGAAGCCCCGTCGCTATAAATCGTGTTATCTTTATTCTTCTTGGCCGACACATTGGTCGACTCCCCTTTGTTCAACAAGCGCGTCGTGAAATAATCCGTCGACTGGTGGTTGACCAAATAACTGTAGGCTTGCACCGTCACGGTATTGGTGACGTACGGCATGGCCGAGTCATTTAGCCACTGCATCTTCACGTTGATACGAAAGAGATTTTCTTTTAGAATCTTACGGATTGCGCCCAAATCACGCTTGCGCACGGTCACGCGGTAGACCTTTTGGCCCTTGTCATCCAATAGATACAACGCCTTGGTGTTGTCCAGTGGAATCATGATTCGCGAGAACTCAGTCGACACCCGCGCCAACCGACTGCCGAACACGGTATTGAACAATTTCACATTGACCGGCGCCGAGTAGGACAGCAACAGGCTGTTCTTGGTCGTTAGGTAGCGCAGATAATCGGCTTGTGAACTGGTCCGTAACCGCCGAATGCCACCCAGGTCCCATTTCGACAGGGCCTCGCGTACTTCCGTCGTCAGGTTAACTTTCCGGTTGTTCAGCAGTTCCTGATTGCCGTTGGCGTCAGTAGACACGACCTGCGTTGGCAAATACACATCCTTTTGCGGCCGCGTATTGAGTTCGGTCGTGGGCGTGTTGGAACTACGCTGCCGGCTCCGCTCGTATTGCGCGGGGTTCGTCCAGATCATAGCCGATAACGCCACACTGACTGCCACGGCTAGGGTCAACCCTAGTGGTAGAAATGCTTTAGTTATCTTCATCCCAGAGATCCTCCTCATCATACGGCTTATAAGGCAAGGAAATGTAGAACGTGGACCCGCGGCCTTCACGACTATCGACCCAGATTCGGCCGCCCAACATTTGGACGACTTCCTTAGAAATCGCTAGCCCCAGACCAGTCCCACCTTGGGCCCGTGAACGGGCTTTATCAACGCGGTAGAAGCGGTCAAAGATTCGCGGAATATCTGCGCGCGGAATCCCCAACCCTTGGTCAGAGACGCTCAAAATCACGTTGTTGTGGGTCTCCAATAAGCGCGCCGTGACGACGCCCCCATCTGGCGAGTATTTAATCGCGTTATTCATCAGGTTATCCAAGACTTGCGTAAAGCGGTCCGTGTCGATTTCGACCCAGAGATCCCGCTTGGTGAAGTCTCGTTTGATGGTGTAAGTCTTTTCTGGCTTGTCGTCTTGCTTCAACATCATGTCAAAGCGGTCCAAGACATAATTGAATAATTCATTCAAATTGACCATTTCCAGGTCAACCTTTTGCGTTCCGGAATCCATTCGCGACAGCGTCAACAGGTCGTTGATCATCCGAATCATCCGGTCCGTTTCTTCCTGGGTGACCTTCAAGAACCGTGGCGCCACCTCAGGATCCTTCCAAGCCCCTTCGGACAAGGATTCGATGTAGGCCCGCACACTGGTCAACGGCGTCCGCAATTCATGGGACACGTTGGACACGAATTCCTTACGGTCCTGGTCGATCTTCTGTTGTTCCGTGACGTCATGCAAGACACAGACCAGACCAGAAATAAAGCCAGACTCCCGTTGAATCAAGGAGAAGTAAGCTTGTAAGATCAGGTCATGTTCCTTAGTCGAAAAGTCCAAGACCAAGTCGTCGGGGTCTTCCAGCAATTCACGCAACGTATAGTCGTCCCGAATATCTAGGAGATCCAAAATGGACTTGCCCACGGCATCGTCGGGTTCATGATCCAGAAAGCTACTAGCCGTTTCGTTAATGATAGTCACGTTACCACGGCGGTCGGTCGCAATCACCCCATCGGTCATGTGCGCCATGACGGAATCTAGCCGCCGTCGCTCGGACTCAGTGGATTCTTGCGCCTCTTCCACCCGCACAGACAGGTTGTTCACGGCACTAGCCAGTTGTCCCAGCTCATCGTTACCGTAAACGTGGACGTGCCCGGAGTAATCCCCGCGGGCGATACGCAACGTTTGTTTCTTCATTTCATCGATTGGCCGGGTTATTGCCCGGGAAATAATGATGGCCATGACCAGTCCCAAAATAATTGCCACAAACATCGCGGAGACGTAGATCAGCGTGATTTGGTTAATGTTTTGGTAGACCGAGTCTAGACTCGAGCGCATGTAAATAACCCCGACTAACTCGCTGTTATTTCCCTGGGTCCAAATCAACCGTGTAATCGTAGTGTAGTAGCGACTGTTGTTCTGCGAATTATAAGTCGTCCGCACGACATCACGGTTATTGTAGATGGCGTTCTTGATGTTGTTATCCGTGGTTTTCTGGCCCACGATTCCCTGGTTATCGACTTCATTGGTCCCACGAATGGTCCCCTTGTTGTCGATCACCCGAATCTGGGCGTTATTGGTGTTATTGATTTCAGACAGCGTTGACTTGATCTGCTTATCACTCTTCGTGGTATTGGTCGTCGTCAACTCATCAGACAAGCGATTCACGATATAGGTCTGCACGACCTGTTGGGCTTTAAACGTATTTAAGTTTTGCCGCTCCAACTGGCGGACAAACACGGCGCCAACGATCTCCAGCGTTAAAAGTAGGAGTAGCGCGAAGACCAGCGCGATTTTAAAGTGAATCGACTGGAAAAATTTTATTTTACTATTCACGAAGTCACATACTCCTCAATGCGAGATTTAGCGTTGCCGCTAGCTTAAGCTTGGTCGGAATCTGGGTTGCGTAGGTAGTAACCGACACCCCGGCGTGTGACCAACCAGGTTGGGTGGCTGGGAGCATCTTCAATCTTTTCCCGCAGCCGCCGGACCGTCACATCGACCGTCCGCACATCGCCGAAGTAATCGTAACCCCACACCGTTTGTAACAAGTGTTCCCGGGTCATGACTTGGCCAATGTGTTGGGCCAGGTAGTGTAAAAGTTCAAATTCCCGGTGAGTCAACTCAATGTTGGCCCCCCGCTTAGAAACGGAATAGGCTTCCGGATGAATCGTCAGGTCACCAATCTCAATGTCTTGGTTTTCTGGCTCTTCAGGTTGGGCGTGTGCCGCGGTATTTTGCCGCCGCAAGTTTGCCTTGACCCGGGCAACCAATTCCCGGTTCGAGAAGGGTTTGGTGACGTAATCATCGGCCCCTAATTCCAGACCCAAGACCTTATCCAATTCAGAGTCCTTGGCCGTGACCATGATGATTGGCATGTCGTGCTTCTTACGAATCTCGCGGGCAACTTCCAGCCCGTCGACCTTAGGCAACATGAGATCCAAGATCACCAGATCGGGGTTCCCCTCTTCCACCTGTTGAATGGCGGCTTCACCGTCGTAGGCTACATCAACTTCGTAGCCCTCTTTTTCCAAATTAAACTTCATAATATCTGTAATAGGCTTTTCATCATCGACAACGAGAATTTTCTTAGGCATAGTAAAAATTTCCTCCTTAAGGGAAATACAAGCGAATCCGGTAATTGCAGGATTACCGGCAGGCCGGCCATTGGGTGTCACTTTACCACCGTCAATGGGGCCACTCCAGTTAGTGTTTTCAGTTTTATTTCATCGTTTAAAGTCAAGGAATAGTGGGGAACTCTTAGTTGTCCCCCGTGGTACTCAGGGGCGTTGCCCGGCCTGATAAGGTTCCAGTGCCGTTTCGCGCAACGCTACTTGAATTATAACACATCATGAAGTTTCTTTCAGTCCTAGTCCACCAAGGATTTAAGGTTGTTTTAACCCGGTATTTCCCGGGAAATACTGGTTGTTTATGAACAAATAGCTTGCTTATGTTAATTATCTTTGCTGATTTTCATGAAAGTCTGCGGTTATTTCTCAGGTTGCGTTCGATTCTTACATTTTAGCGGCAATTCTTTTGCAATTACGTAACGTGATTTTAACGAGTTTTTTTGACTGGCTGGGAAGTAAATCGTGCCTGGAAATTTTGGGTTGGGAAATATTTTGGCAGATTGCCTGGAACCGGCTCGTGATTTTAACGTCTCTCTTTTTAATCAGTTAATTCTGATAACCCCCGAATTTTGTGTTCCTCATTTTCAGCGACTGCGCAGCGGAAAAATATTTTCAGCGCAAAATCTACCAGCAGACGGGCCAATTCCCTGAAAAAGTCCCCAAATTAGGGAATTTCAAAAAAATCTCAACTTTTTTTGCCCCTCGGTCAGCCGCCAGTAGGCCCAAATCACCGTGAACGAGCCTTTTTTCAAAAAAAGTTGAAAAAATTTTTGTCCCTCACAAAAATAATGATAATCCGCGTGAAACCGGGATTTCTCACCCCAAAAAATTGATAAAATACCCAGTTTTTTTGAATAAAAATCAACTTTTTTCGCAAAAGGGGTTGCGCACCCCCTGCCCGCATGATATGATAGTTCTCGTTGATATGGAAGACATACAACAGCAACAAATCAATCACATGGGCAGTTAGCTCAGCTGGCAGAGCAACGGACTCTTAATCCGTGGGTCCAGGGTTCGATCCCCTGACTGCCCATCACTTACTAATCAGCTTTCACGAAGTTAACTTCGTGGTTGCTGATTTTTTTGTATCATTAGGTAATAAATATCCGCTACATTTAATATCTATTCATAACGGGCCTTGGCAACGATGTGTCCAGCTATCTGCTATCTATAGGAGAAACGCTACGGAAAACTTGTCGAGGTGAGTCGTTTTGGAACAGCAACAGCAGAAGAATCGGATGTCTTATCGGGTCGTAGCGTTGATCATCGGCCTAGTGTTAAATGCGTTTGGCAATGCCTTGAGCGTCGCCGCTAACGCCGGTAGTGGAATTTGGACCGCCGCGGCCGTCAACATCGCCTATTGGATTCACGGCAACGTGGGGGTCATCTTACTGATTGTGGGGATCTGCAGCGCGCTATTGAACCAGCTGCTGATTCATCAGGTCGATATTCCCCGCTTCGTGGGGGAAGTCGTCTTCATTTCCTGTTTCAGCTACTTTATTGATATTTTTGTGGCAATGTTTACCAAATGGGGTATCCCCGCACTGGGGATCGGGTGGCGCATGCTTCTCAGTATCTTAGGGGTCACGATCTTCGCCTGCTCGATTTCGATTTACCAGCGGGCCAACCTCATCATGCACCCCAACGATGACACGTCCAACATCCTGCGATTCATGTACCTAGGCGGCCGGGCCACGGCGTCACAGTTCGTTGACTTCATCCCACCGATCGTCATGATTGCCATTTGCTACCTATTTACCCGACAGATCTATTCCGTAAACGTCGGCACGCTGTACTCTATCCTCTTCAACGGGGTCATCATTGCCGCCTCGGATAAGCACATCATGCCGCATCTGTACCACAACTTTCGGGTCTCTCATTAAGATAATTGTAACCGGCATTCTCGCTATGAGGATGCCGGTTTTTTAGTGAAAGTGGTGTCAAAATTAAATTTGTGAAGCGCTGAATCCCTTGGCGCTCTAAGGAATTCCGCTACAAAATTATTTATAAGCGATTTCACTAGCTTTCTGGATTAAATTCCCGTATTCTAGCAAAATAAGGGAGGAATCACTAGCCATGAATGAAGTTGAATTGACGCACGACGCCCTAATCTTAGAGGCGCTCAACGTGCTTGCCCAAAAGTCACGCATCACCCCCAGCGCCCTGTTACTTTTAAATTTCCCATTCACCGACGCCCAACTGACCGGTCTCGATCAATTCCTGAATCGAAGTCTCTTCCAGCGCCAGGCGCTATCCGCGCAAGACGTTGCGGAACAACTCCACCAGTTACGTCCGGAAATGTCGGCCAACGACTACCATTTCCTGGCACAAGACCTTATCAAGGCTTGGCAAAAGGAAGACCGCTACCACGGCCTGGTTTTCGCCTAGGCTGGACAACCTGCTGATCAGAGACTAAACTTACCTAATAAGTGGGCTGAACTATTTAACAATCTTTATTTTAAACGACTGGTTCATCCCAACTGAATTGGGAAAGGATCCGTCAGCATGCACAAAACACTCATACTTCTCACCGGCTGTCTCGTCCTCCTAGGGGGCATTTCTGCCCAGGGGGCTACCAAGAACCCCACGCCGGCTAATAAGTACCGTTACGCCGCCAAGAAGGCCGCCTATTACAATAAATCGACCAGCAAGTACTACCGGTCGATCTGGACCACGGCGCGCAAGACCTGGAATCAGTCCAAGGCCTTCACCTGGTCAGCCACCAAGAATAAAAAGTCCCGCTCCTTTACCACCACCGTGGCGAAAAACTCGGGCATCTGGACTAACGCGACCGGGATGGCCTATAACGGACTGGCCTTTGACAAACAGGGCCACCAGACCGGCGCAGCCATGTATCTCAATCGTACCGTATTGAAGAAATACCGTTATACCAAAAAGCAACGCACGCACGTGGCCATTCACGAAATGGGGCACGCTTTGGGGCTCAGCCACAACAACGCCGGCTCAATCAGCGTCATGAACCCGTCTAACCGCGTCCATAGTCTGCGCAACGTTGACATCAAGGGGGCCAAGAAGGTCTACACCACCCCCATCAGTCCAGCCAAAGCGCTAGCGACCGCGGCGAAACCCAGCCTCACCGTTGACCATCTAAAAGATTACTCCAACAATATCAGCGGCGTTGAACGTCTGGTCCACGATGCGGGCACCATCGTCGAGGGCACGATTATCAAAAGCGTGCCTCATCACCGCGCGCCAAAGAACTATTACACGACGCAAACCATCCGCATTGCCGATAAGTTCAAGGGCCAAACCGGCCAGACACTGACCTTTACGCAAGGGGGCACGCCACAGATGGCAGTTACCGATAGTGTGGTCCTGCATCCGGGCGAAGACGTCGTGGTCATGTTGGGCCGCACCGCTGCCGGAAAATACTATGCTATCAACGACGGTCAGGGCCTGTTTCTCGACACGCATACCAGTAACGGTCATGAACTCTTTGAACACGTTTCCGACCACGTGTTGTACACAGAAGATATGTTGCACTAGTCCAAAAAGCAGCCGCTCCGGCAAAACCCAGAACGACTGCTTTCGTTTACGCAAATTATTTGTGCCAGTACTGCCAAGCGGCTTCAATCAGGTCAATCACCGCAAACAACGCAATGAATCCGACGATGGCCTCCCCGAATAAGACGCCATAATCGAGCCAAAACAGTTCGCCTAAGGTGACGAGGTCCACGACCCCTTTCACCAGAAAAACCGGTACTAACAAACACAAGAAAACCCCTAACAAATCCGCCGTTTGGACGATCTGTTCCTTTAACAAGCGTTGAAACTGCATCCCCGCGCCTCCTCTAGACTCGTACCGCTGGCCCCAATTTAGCGCCTTCCCCGCGCTATCCCCAAAATTAAGTGGTCAAATCATTCTTTGTCTATGAGTATACACTCGTTTAATCTGTAAACACCAGCCCGACTATTCGCTTCGTTCTAAAAAAGCCGTTCCGCCCAATCGCGAAACGACTTTTCTCTACATGAGTCTATTTCCAGTAGGCATACTTGTACTGAGCGTCACTCATCATGGTGTACTTCAGCCCACCCACGGAATCGGAAACCAAGTGTGCTTTGGCTTGTTGGTACAGTGGTACGAGGCCGGCTTGCTTGGTCACATAGGTGTCTGCTTGCTTCAGCAGGTCCCACCGTTGTTGGGTCGTGTGATTAGCCGTGTCATCAGCTTGCTTCATCAGGTTGGTGAAATGAGCATTATCCCACTTGGTAAAGTTCACGGAACTGGTCCCGTCAGCCATTTGCAAGAAGTCAGCGGGGTCCCGCCAGTCAGTCGTCCACCCGTCGAGGTCGATATCAAAGTTTCCCGCGGCCCCCTTGGCAATCTGTTGGGCCAGTGGCATGGACTTGATGGTGATCGACAGCCCCGGCATGTACTTTTGGGCTTGTTGTTGCAGGTATTGGGCAACGTGCTTTTGTTCATCAGTGTCTGCCGTCAACAGTTCCAAACTAGCTTTCTTGATGCCCAATTCTTGCTTGGCTTGATTCCACAATTGCGTCGCCTTCTTGGGATTGTAGCTCAAGAGGTTGCCGACGTCTGCGGTAAAGTCTTTGCCCGTCGTTGGGTCGTCGCCATCACCGGTCGGAATCAGACTCTTGGCCGCGGCCGACCCATCTTGGAGCACATTTTTAGTCAATGCTTGCCGGTCGACCACGTAGGAGAAGGCTTGCCGAACCTTGGTGTTATGCGTCACGGTCTTCTTATCGTTAAATTCCAAGAACCGCATCGAACTGTTCAGCGTCGTCTTCAGCTCGGGATTGTTGGCGTTTTGTTTGATGTACTGACCAGACAGGACCGTTTCTTGGACCTTACCGGACTTGAATAAGTTGGCGGAGGTCCCGGGATCCTTGACCACTTGCACATTGACCTTGGCGATCTTCACGCTCTTAGCGTTCCAGTAATGTGGGTTCTTCACGTAAGACCAGCTATCAGCCGAGCCGCTCCAGCCTACCAACTTGTAAGGTCCTTCCGACATGGTCTTAGCAGCGCTAGTCCCGTACTGACTGCCATATTGCTTGAAGAGGTCCGTCTTCATCGGGTAAGCTGCCGTCGCTAAGATATCAGGCAACCAGGGTTGGGGTTGCGACAAGGTCAACTGTAAGGTCTGCTTATCCAGTGCCTTAGCGCCCAACGCGGACGGTGCCTTCTTGCCGGCTTGGACCGCATCATAATTCTTTAAATATTTCAGCTTGTTGGCAACTTGCGACTTCGACTTGGGATTGACCTGCCAATCAAAGGAGGTCACAAAGTCTTGGGCCGTGACCGCATCACCGTTAGCCCATTTGGCACTCTTCTTGATCTTAAACGTATAGACCGTGCCGTTATGGGTCGGCTTGACCACCTTTTCAGCCACGCCGGCCACAACCTTGCCGTTCTTATCCAGTGTGTAGAGCCCCTCTTCGGTCTGAGCAATCAGACTGGAACTGTTACTGTCACCCGAAATGGCTGGGTCAGCCGTTGCTGGATTGCCTACCATCGTGACATTCAACGCCTTGTCATCACTACTTTGGGCCTGCGTCGTGCCACAACCAGCCAATGCGGTGATGGCCATGAATCCCAATCCTAATCCTAAAAGTTTTTTCATATTGTTTACCCCTCAATTTTGTCGGCGCCTCATCAAAAAAGTCGCCCGTCCTCGTCGACCATCTCTGGCCAACAAGGGCGAACGACTCGCGGTACCACCTTGTTTTATCTCTCAGCGTGCTTGTGCACCGTGCGGTAATGGGCACGACCCAGGCGCAGCTAGTCATTTCACCGCGCCGACTTCCAGATGCGCTTCACCCGTACGTTTGATCCGGCTCTCATCATTCCGGACTCGCTGAGCAAACAGTAGCGGGTTACTCCTTCTGGCAACGTCTTCTTGATTGATATTAAATTTATCATCATTCATTTTATTTGTCAATTCTTTTATAAACATTCATTTTTATGTATATTTTCTGAATAATCGCGTAAAAAAAGGACCATCCCGCGTCACCGTAGGATCGTCCTCTTGTATATTTGCTGCAAACCGCTGTAAATTGGCCCGCAAATTTTTTATTTATGCATGTCTTGTTGCCGATGGCCCTGTGTCACGGTCGTCGTTTGCCGACTCACCGTTTTACCGGCCTGACTCGTTGTCGTTTGCGTCTTGACTGCCACGTGCCCCTTGCCAGTGGTATCCAATTGCACGGCCGTCTGCCCAGAAGCCGGTTGGACGACCGAATCCGTCACAGTGGACTGACTTTGCGGTACCTGACTGAAGAGCAAGCCCCCAGCTACTAGGCCCAGCAAAATGCCACTGATTCCCCTTGTTTTTTTTGTCATGTGCTGTCCCCTGATTTCCCTTTTGTGCGTAATACTTCCTCTTAGTCAATTATACACCCAAAAGGCAAATAACCTACTTATAAATTTCCACATTCTGACGGTTGCTGGTAATCACCAGCCCATTGGCCCCTAAAATCACCAGGTTGGCTACCGCAGCGATGATAAACAACAGGGTGTAGGACCCATGATCGATGACCAAGCCCCCGAACAGTGGCCCAAACGCCTTGCCCACACTGGCCCAGGCGTTGGCCATGCCTTGGTATTTGCCTTTGACCGCGTGCGGCGTCAGACTGTTGACGATGGCCGGAATCGCTGGAAAGGCTGTGGCCTCGCCCATTGTCAAGATGACCATTGCCAGGACAAAATGCCCGTAGTCTTTGGCAAAAATCAGCGTCGCAAAGGACAGCGCCACGAAGAAGATCCCCGCATAGACCTGCAGGTACAGGTTGCTAAAGAAATTGGCCAACCAATTGAGCACGGCTTGAAAGACCACGATCAGCCCGGCATTGATGGTCCACAACAGACTGTATTCCCGCATTGGAATGCCCATTCCCGTCATATACACGGACAAGTTCGAGACCCACTGTTCATACATCACCCAGATAATGACCAGCGAAATGAAAAACGTCAGCATGATCCGTTGGTTCGGCCGCGGAATCGTCACCACCTGCGTCTTCTGGGTCACGACCTGACGGTGCATCACGGCCGGCGCGTGGTAACAGGTCACCACGACCGTTAAGAAGCACACAAACAGGCTAGCCGCAATCACGAACAGCAAAGTCACGCTCACACTATACACGAAGCCCACCAGTGCCGTCCCCAAGACGACCCCCAAATTTTGCGCAAAGTAGAGCATGTTAAAAATATAGCGCCCATCACGACTGTGAATCGTTGTCCCCAGTGAGTTGACCATCGTCAGGGTCCAACCGGAAGCCAGGCCCAAAAAGATCAACGAGATGGGAAACGCCGGCCAGCCGTGATGAAAGATCAAGCTCACCAGCGTGACCAGTGAGATCGTGACGCCACCCACAATCAGATAAAAGGGATTGTAGCGGTCGAAGAGCCGCCCCCCAATCACGCTACCTACCACGTTGGCTGAAGAATACAATAGGAGGATAATGCCGACCGCGGTCAACGAGGCCCCCAATCGGTTATGCATGTAAATCGTCGTCAAGGGCCAAATAAAACTCATCCCGATACTACTGAACAAGGCGCCTAGCAGTAACCAGCGGAGTCGAATTTCGCGCATAAGCCGCCTTCTCTCTAAAATTAAAATTCAATTAGATTAATCTTAACATATTTCACCATGCCAACACTATCCCTTCGCGACGAGTTAATTGCTTTTTTACAACCACGTCTCGTAAACTAACAATGAGAGGAGCCCTTAACGATGACAATTTTACTGATCAATGGCAGTCCCCGTAAACACGGCAACACCGCAACGCTCGGGGAACGCTTCTTACATGACTATCCCCACACGACCATCCACCTCGCTGACCACCCGTTGCACTTTGTCCAGGACCACCGTGACACGGCTTTACCGCAACGTGATACGACGGATGACTACGAGCAGTTGATGACGACCTTTGCGCAAGCCGACGATATCGTCTTGGGCACGCCGGTCTACTGGTACGGCATGACCGGCCAGCTCAAGGTCTTCATGGACCGCTGGTTTGACAGCTACACCAACGACTTTGACTTTGCTGGCAAACGCGTTTACCTGTTAGTCGTTGGTGCCGATGCGCCTCAGACCAAGGCCCTCGGTATCACCCAAGCGGTCCAACACTCTTGTGAGTGGTTGAAAATGACCTTTCAGGGGACCGCGACAGTGACGGCTGACGGTCCTGGCGATGTCGCCGCCATGACGGACCTCCCTGGGAGCTATTGGCAACTAGCCGCCAAGCTCCACGCCCAGGTCTAATGTGTTTCACGTGAAACAAAAATGCTCGTGACCACCGCAATTGGGCGGCTCACGAGCATTTTTCTATTAAATTTTAAACGGTATAGTTTTCATCCATGATGAGTACAGGCTTAATGACCTCACCGCTGGTAGACGCTTGGTCCGCCGCATTGATGTCGGCAAATTTAAAGGTCTTTTCCAGCTTATCAAATGGATACAGGCCCTTTTGCCAAAAGGCAATCAGTTTCTTGATCTCAATTTGTGGGACCGCGTTGCCCATCAAGACTCCGACCACGGATTTTTGCGTGGCAACCAGGTCATTGAATGGCACCAGGTCCAGTTCCTTTTGGGAAACGGCCAGTGGCGCGAAGACCCCATTGATGCCCATCGCCTCGACGGCTTGCTTCATCACTGCGGATAAGCCGGTCGTGTCGACCGCATAGTCCACACCCTTGCCAGCCGTGAGGTCCTTGATGGCTGCCACAGCGTCGACTTCTTTGGAGTTGACCGTGGCCGTCGCCCCGATTTCTTTAGACATGGCCAACCGTTCTGGCACGATATCTACGGAAATAATTTGGGAACAGCCGGAGATCTTGGCGGCCATCAATGCGGCCGACCCAACGGCCCCCGTCCCAAAGATGGCTATCGTCGAATTCGGTTCTGGCTTCAAGGTATTGAAGACCGTTCCCGACCCCGTCACGAAGCCACAACCCAGTGGGCCGACCTTCCGGAGATCAACGTCCTTGCCCACGACCGTGACGTTACTTTCTTGAACCAACGTGGTCGTACTGAAGGAAGCCTGGTTAAACATACTCCCCAGGCCCTTGCTGGTGTCCGCCGTGTCCGTGAAGACGGGCTTGCCATTCGGCCGCTTGCCACTGCCCATGTTCAAAGGCACCCACTGCTCACAGGAAGCAGGTTGCCCGGCCAAACAGTGATCACACGTGCCGTCATAAGCGTACGACAATACCACGTGGTCGCCCACGGCCACACCGCTCACCGCGGAGCCAACCTTTTCCACGATACCAGCACCTTCGTGGCCCAGGACGATGGGTAATGGTAAATCGCCGGCATCGCCGACCCGCACGGCTTCGTCACTGTGACAAATTCCGCTCGCAACAATGTGGACCAAAACCTCCTTAGGCCCTGGTTGGTCGTCCACCAACACATTTTTTACAACGAAGGGATCGTTTCGTTTTTCAACAACTGCTGCTTGCACTTCTTTTGCCATTTGTTCGCCACTCCTTTTCACTTTTGGTAACGCTTACATCATAACGGATTTTATGCACAAACGTCAAGAACTATTTTTGTCATATGTGCCTTTACGCGCATAAAAAAACCACCGCTCGGGGAAAGCGATGGTCATCGGAGTAGGGGTAACGTCATTATATAAGAATGACGTTAACTATTTTTTCATTATTCCAGGGGAGGAGGAGTACATGAAAAAAGATTGTTAATCTTTGGTAGAAGCAACCGATTGGTTAACTTCTATGCTTCATATACTAATGGGAAAATATGATGAAACTGTGAACTTTCTGGCACACTCTTATGAATTTTAAATATGTGTACTATTGAATTCATTATAACCTTAGTGCCCCAAGGGTTTTGGTACGCAAGTAATTTTAACAAACTCCCCATTTTTCCCCGGAAATTTCGCTGATTTTTGACACTTATGCAGCCGTAAGCGGTTTATTCAAAATTTTATACAAAAAAAGAGTTTGGCTCAGCCCGCCAAACTCTAACTCGTCGAACCAGACGGCCGCGGACAGCCGTCTGGGCTTCCGCACGTTCTGCATTACTGTCCCGGTGTATAGGCCACCGAGGAAAACTTGTTAAATGACTTCACGAAAAGCAATTTGACCGTTCCCCGCGGACCCGACCGGTTCTTTTCAATAATGACTTCGACTTCGCCGACATCTTGGTCGCCCTCTTCACGGGGGTCACTGTCGTTGTCGCCACCGCCGTCCTCGTCACCTTCTCGTTCGTAGTAGTCATCCCGATACAGGAAGGACACGATGTCCGCATCTTGTTCGATCGAACCGGATTCCCGAATATCAGACAGCACGGGCCGCTTATCTTGTCGCTGTTCCACCCCCCGTGAGAGCTGGGACAACGCGATAACGGGCACGTGCAATTCCTTGGCCAACTTCTTCAACTGCCGCGAAATATCAGACACTTCTTGTTGCCGACTTTCGTGGTTGGTCCCTTCGATCAGCTGCAGGTAATCGATCACGATCAGGCCCAGGTTTCCTTTTTCCTTGGCTAATCGCCGACATTTGGCCCGAATCTCGGTAATCTTGTTACCGGCCGTATCGTCAATATAAATGCTGGCCTTGGCCAAACTGCCCATCGCCACGATCAGGTTTTGCCATTCCTCTTCGGATAGCTGCCCGGTTCGCAAATGATTGGCGTCGATGGAGCCTTCCGCACACAGCATCCGGTTGACCAGCGACTCGGCACTCATTTCCAAACTGAAAATGGCCACGGTCTTGTCCGTCTTGGTCCCGACATTTTGCGCAATGTTGAGGGCAAAGGCGGTCTTCCCGACGGCTGGCCGGGCGGCTAAAATCATCAGCTCGTCGTCATGCAAGCCGGTCGTCATCTTATCCAGCTCCGCGTACCCGGTCGATAACCCGGTGATCACGTCGCCTTGTTCCGATAATTTATTGATTTCTTCAAATGAACTGTTCAAGACATCGCGAATCGGCTTGAAGCCCGACTGGTTGCGCGTCTCCGCCACACCCATGATGTCGCGTTCGGCGTTGTCCAATAGGTCCGCTACGTCGCCATCCTGTTGATAACCCTGCGTGGCAATGTTCGTCGCCGTTTGGATTAGTCGCCGTAAAATGGCTTTTTCTTGAACGATTTTTGCGTAGTACGTGGCGTTGGCCGCCGTGGGCACGGACCCTGCCAGTTCGGCAATATAGGTGACCCCGCCGACGTCGTCCAACTCATTTTTCGACGTTAACCGATCGGTGATGGTGACCACATCAATGGCTTCATCCCGGTCGTTTAAATCGATCATCGCTTGGAAAATAATCTGGTGTTCCCGGCGGTAAAAATCCTCTGGGGCCAGGTATTCCAGCGCATCCACCAACGCGTCGGTACTCAAAAAGATCGCCCCTAAGACGGCCTTTTCGGCGCTGAGGCTTTGTGGTGGTGTGTGATCTGTTAGAACGTTATTATCCATGCTGTTTGATTACCTCTTTAGAAAAATCACCGACAGAAACTAGACTTCCATTTTACCATGGAATGGGGTCACGAGCGAATCTAGTGCCTGGCTATTTTCGCGCAAAAAGGCCGCCCAGAACGGACGACCTTCCCTTGAATTTATTTTTGCTTAGCCACGACGTGAACCCGAATCTTGGCAGTCACGTCACTGTGCAATTTCACTGGCACGTTGGTGAAGCCTAAAGTCCGGATTGGTTCAGGCAGCTCAACTTTGCGTTTATCAATCTTTAAATCGAATTGCTTTTGTAAGGCTTGAACGATTTGCTTACTAGGAATCGACCCAAACAACCGGTCGTCTTCCCCGGCCTTGGCCACGATTTCAACCACCGTTTTATCGGCTTCCAAATGCTTTTGCAATTCCTTAGCTTCGGCTAATTCTTCAGCTTCGCGGCGTTGTTCCGCTTTACGTTCGGCATTTAACTGACTCATGGCGGATTGGTTGGCTTCCTTAGCCAATCCCCGCTTGATCAGGAAATTTTGGGCGTAGCCATCGGGAACATTCTTGATTTCCCCGCGCTTACCTTTACCGCGAACGTCTTTCACAAAAATAACTTTCACGTCGTTCACTCCTCACTTATTCCATATCTAAATATTATCCTACGCCACCTCACGCCCAGAAGCAATTAACTAAGTGGTCGCCGGTTCGGGCTCGTTGGCGTGATTCAGGATATCTAACAGTTCTTGCTTGACCTCGGCGACCGTCTTGTCACTGATCTGCGTGGCCGCGTTGGACAGGTGACCACCGCCGCCCATGGCTTCCATGGTCAGCTGCACGTTGATCTCACCCAGCGACCGCGCGGAAATGCCAACACGGCCGTCCGCCCGGCGCGTAATGACGAACGAGGCATCCACGCCCGACATATTCAAGAGGTCATCGGCCGCCTGCGCTGCCGTCACGGGATCGTAGGTCTGATCCTCTTCGCCGGTGATCAAGGCCATATCTTCATTAACGAACTCAACCATTTCAATCAAATGATTGCGTTGCAGGTAACTATCCACATTTTCCTTCATGTATTGCTGCATTTCCACAGCATCGGCCCCGGCTGACCGCAAGTAACTGGCGGCGTCAAAGGTCCGGGTCCCGGTCCGCAACGAGAAGTGCTTGGTATCCACGAAGATCCCCGTCAACATGGCCGTGGCTTCCAGCTTGTTGATCGGTTCGCTTTCTTGGGACTGGTACTCAAACATTTCGGTAATCAACTCACACGTCGAGCTGGCATACGGTTCGATGTAGACCAGCAGTGGATTTTCAGGGAATTCCTCGCCCCGCCGGTGATGGTCAATGATCATGACCCGGTTTTCCAGGCGTTGATAAAGTTCCGCGGAAATCGAGATGGACGGCTTCGAGTGGTCGACCATCAAGAGCATGCTCTGGTCGGTCGCCTTTTCCAAGGCCTCTGCTGGCGAAATGATGGCCGCATCCACGTCCGGATAGGCCTTCAAATTATCCAACAGCCGTTGCACGTCGGAGTGGACGGTCTCCTTGTCGAGCACAATCCAACAGGTCTTGTTGTTCATCTTGGCGATCCGACGAATCCCCAAGCAAGCGCCCAGCGAATCCATGTCCGGTTGCGTGTGCCCTTGCACGAAGATCTGGTCGGACTCGCTCATCAGTTCCTGGAGCGCCTGGGAAATCATCCGCGCCCGGACCCGCGTCCGTTTCTCCATCGGGTTGGTCTTACCGCCGTAGTAGCGGGCCTCTTGGTCGGCCGCCTTAACGACGACTTGGTCCCCACCCCGACCAAGGGCCAGGTCCAAATTACTCTGGGCTTGATCGGCCAGTTTGTTCAGGTTGGCATCGCCATACGCAATCCCCATACTCAAGGTCAACGGGAAGTTTTGCTTCGACGTGCTCTCCCGAATCGTATCAAGGATCTTGAACTTATCTGCCTCGATGGCCGCCAGTGACTTCGCATAGGCCAACACGAAGTAATGGTCGTCATCCAGTTGTTTCAGGTACATATCAAATTGCTGGACCCAAGCGGACAACTCGTTGGTCACGTAATTACGTAGGTTAGAAATATCTTGGTCGGTCATCGACTGCGTAATTTCATCGTAGTTATCCAAGAAAATCTGGCCGATTGCAATCTTTTCATTATCGTATTGCTCTTGAATCAGCTGATAATGCGTGATGTCGTACAGGTAGACCGCGTGGAAATCCGGTTGGACGTACAGCGTGAAGCGATAGTCTCGCCAACGCACGGTCGTCATGGTCTGCGGCTCTACTGAGGCTACTAACTTAGCCAGGTCCTCATCGACATCGTTGAGCGGTCGATTTAACACGTCAGTATCCCCAAAGTAGTGCTGCAGGTAAGGATTGACCCACTCAACCTGATCATTGTCGCCCAGAATCATGACACCCGGCGGCATGCGGATCAGCGCCTCCTGCTCGCCTTGCTGGATGCGAAACGACAGGTCGGAAATGTACTGCGTGGTGTCGGCCCCGATTTCTGCCATGGTGTTAAAGACCAATAGCATCGAGATGCCCACCAGCACTAAAATGACGAGGCCAAAAATCCAATTCAACAGAAACGACAGTACAATGCCGAGAATCGCCAACAGTGCCATCAGCACCGCGATTCCCCGCAGCCGCCGGTTCTGTAAGAATTCAGGCACATTGGCTCGCGAAAATATTTTATTCATACTTGCTCCTCATCTGTTTCATCGAAAAAGTTATGGTTACCCGAGCGATTGCCGCCGGGTCAGAAAGTTACAAATAATACCTTTATTTTAGCACACTTCGGGGTCAGGACAAAACGTTGGCCTGGTTTAAAAACCGCGTCACGACGGGCTTGCTTGGAAATGTTACGGGACCTGATTTTCAGTCTAAAAGTGCTTGACCTTGACGCCACGACAACCCTTATAGTAGGTTGTAAGCAAGACAGGAGGTGGTCACCTTGACCTACACGATTCAGGCGCTGGCTAGACTTGCCGGCGTCAGTCCCCGCACGCTACGCTACTACGACCAAATCGGCTTGGTGCCAGCCACTCGGAACCCCCACAACGGTTACCGGACATATTCGCCAGCCGCCGTGGATCGATTACAGCTGATTCGCTACTTTCAGTTGTTTGGCTTCACGCTAGCCCAGATTCAAGCACTCTTGGCGCAATCCCCTGAAGCACAAACGGCCGCCCTCACCGCACAACGCACCCAATTAGCCCAGCAACGTGACCACCTCACGGCCCTGCTGACCACTTTAGACCGCACATTAGCGGCCAGAAACGGAGATCTGCCCATGACCGATTCAGAAAAATTTGCCGCATTCAAACGCGAGCAGCTCACTACGAATGACCAGCAATTTGGCGACGAGGTTCGTCACCGGTACGGTGAAGCCACTTTTACCGCCAGTCAGCAAAAATTCGCTGCCCTTAGCGAAGCCGACTATCGCCGCATGCAGGCTACCGAGCAGCAGCTGTTGCAAGCCTTGAAAACCGTGACTCGTAGCGGCGATTTAACCAGCGCCACAGCCCACCGCGTTTACGATTTGCATCGCGAGTGGCTATGTTTCACGTGGAACAATTACTCAGCAGTTGCCCACCGTGGCTTGGCTCAACTGTATCTAACCGATGACCGCTTCGCCCAGTATTATAATGAGCGGGTCGGCTTACCCAACGCGACCAAAACGCTGGTCGCCATCATTTTACAAGACGCCCACTAACCGGTGATGTTTCACATGAAACATTTTTGCCGTAACAAAAAAAGGCCAACCACATCACTGTAGTTGGTCTCTTTTATTTGAAGGATTAACCTTCTTCACTGACGAAAGGCATTAAGCCCATAATCCGTGAACGCTTGATAGCGATAGTTAACTTACGTTGGTTCTTGGCACTAGTACCAGTAACCCGGCGAGGTAAGATCTTACCCCGTTCAGAGATGAACCGACGCAATAAGTCAGTATCTTTGTAATCAATGTATTCGATGTGGTTGGCTGCAATAAAGTCAACCTTACGACGGCGACGGCCGCCACGACGTTGTCCTGCCATAGGAAATTCCCTCCTCGTATTTAGAAATTAGAACGGTAAATCATCATCGGAAATGTCAATTGAATCACCGGAGTTGGCAAACGGATCGGCTGAGTTATTGTTCCCAGCATTCCCCTGATTGTTGTTTCCGGGATTAGGTGTCGTATTTTGAGTAGGACCAGACTGTGCTGGATTACCACTCGTGTACGGGTTGGCATTTTGATTCTGATTCTGCTGAGGAGCATTATTATTCATGGAACCGCCATTGTAGTTACCACCGGCGTTATTGTTCGCGTTGCGTGAACGCGGTTCAAGGAACGAAAAGTCCTCGACAACAACTTCGGTAACGTAAACACGTTGGCCCTGTTGATTTTCGTAATTCCGGGTCTGGATGCGCCCTTCAATTCCAACAAGGGAACCCTTGTGGAAGAAGTTGGCAAAGTTTTCCGCAGATTTGCGCCAAATGACACAACTTACGAAATCAGCTTCCCGTTCACCAGATTTGTTGGTGAACCGCCGATCAACGGCCAGCGTGAAGGTGGCAACAGCAGCACCGCCTTGGGTGTAGCGTAAGTCAACATCCCGTGTCAGTCGGCCAGTAAGTACTACTCGGTTGATCATTGCTGAATAACTCCTCTCAAAAAGTTAAAGTTTAAATTAGTCTTCGCGCTTAACGATCATGTGACGTAAGATGCTGTCATTGATCTTGGATAAACGGTCGAATTCGTTTAAGGCTTCGTCATTAGTTGCGTTTAACGTGATAACGTGGTAGATACCTTCGTTAAAGCCACCAATTTCGTATGCGAACCGACGCTTTGACCAGTCTTTCGAGTTGATCAATTCTGCACCGTTGTCAGTCAGTAACTTGTCGAAGCGTTCAACCAAAGCGGTCTTTGCGGCATCGTCAAGGTCTGGACGAATGATGTAGGTGATTTCGTATTTAGTAGTTTCCATGAATGTTACACCTCCTTATGGACTTCAGGCCCCCGCTGCAATGCGGAAGCAAGGAGAGACACTAGCGTAAGCCAGATACTCACAAGCTAGTAGTATAGCATAGATTGATTGCTGAAGCAAATCGGGGCCGACCGATGGGTTGCTTACTTACGTTACATAGGTCAACTCCGTAAAAAATCCACGAATATTTTTTGCCAGACCAACTTTTTTTAAAATTATTCTGGCTGGTCTGCCAACCGAAAGAACGCTGCTCGTTCCGGCTGTGTCATTTTCAGTGCCAGCGCCAATAACAGGTAACAATCTGGCAATAAATACGTACTCTGCTGTTGTTCGTCCCAGGCAATGGCTTCTCGTAAATACTGAATTGCTGCTTGTGGGCGGTTTAAGTTTAAAAGCGTTTGGGCGTATTGGTAAAAGACCAGTGTTAAATTTGCCGAAGCATCCCGTACGCGGCCCTGGCGCATAACGGTCACGGCGCGGTCAAACCCCGACAGGTCCGGGTCAGCCGACGCAAGGCCACTGACGCTATTTTCCGCCGCCAGTAATAGCAGGTCCAGCGAGCGGTAGATCTGGGGATACTGCGGTGTCATGAACATGAGTCCGGCCCGCAAATGCAGCTGGGCCGCCTCCACATCCCCAATTGCCGCCAACGACCGTCCATAGTAATACAAGACGGCTTGGCGATCTGTGTCGGTCGTCAGCTGATGAAGCACATCACCAGCGGCCACATTAGCCACCAGTTGCCCGTAGGCCTGATGCTGCCACCAAGATTGTAGCTGCCGACTAAACGCTGGCAGACGGTGAATGGGGTAGCTCTGCGGCAGTGGTTGATTGCGCACGATGCCTAATTGCTGATACAGTTGCGTCAACTGTGCCACGCTCGGCGACTGCTGCCCCTGTTCAATTGCTGCCAACACATTCAGTGGACACAAACGCGTCGCCAAAGCGGCCAGCGCCACGCCTTGTTGTTGGCGACACTGATGTAAATAACTGCCGACAGATTCTCCCGTCATCGTCCTTCCCCCTACTCTCGATTTAGTTGTTAATGCTAAGATACCAAACGGTAAAGAGAAAGTAAACAGATTAAATCATATACAATTATTTAAATATTTTAAACAATTTTGATTATACCAGGATTAATCAACGACCATCCTATTCGATATAATATCATCACTAAACAGCTAAACTCGCAAAACGATTAGTCACTGTATAAATTACTTAAGTATTTACCGTCGACGCCACCAATACCATCCTAAGACTCCTAGCATCAGGCTGCCCCAAATCAGGGCTACCTGAGACAGCTGTTCACCCGTTGCGGGTAATTGTCGATTCGTGGGCTGAGCTGCTGTAGACTGCGCTCGTGGGTGTCTTGCCGGTGAACCTGCTGACTGCCGCGGACGTTTTCGCTGTACTGGCTGGGAGATAGGTTTACCCGGCTGTTTTGGCGAATCAATCGTATCGGCAGAATTCCCCGTATGCACTGGTTGATCTGGCTGCGGTGTGACTTGTGCGGCTGCAGACCCAGATTTGCTGGGTTGTGTCGGTTTCGGCTGAGGGTTTGGGTTGAGGGTTGGTGCTGGGTTTGGCTCCGGATTTGGTCTCGGGGTTGGGCCCGGGTTGGGCCCCGGATTTGGTTCTGGGTTTGGCGCTGGGTTTGGCGCTGGATTTGGCCCTGGATTCGGTTCTGGGTTTGGCTCCGGATTCGGCTCCGGATTGGGTTCTGGTTTCGGCTCTGGACTTGGTTCTGGGCTTGGTTCTGGGCTTGGTTCCGGGTTGGGCCCTGGGTTCGGTTCCGGATTTGGTTCCGGATTTGGTTCCGGATTTGGCCCTGGATTCGGGCTCGGTTCTGGGCTCGGTTCTGGGTCAGGGTCAGGGTCAGGGTCAGGGTCAGGCCCCGGTGCAGGCGTCACCGGTAAGTGCCGATAATACAATTTGACAGACTGCCGCTCCTCTGTGAATTCCACGGACAGGTTGCCCGTGCTACTCCGCACAAACTCATATCCCGGAATCATCGGTGGCGTCAGGGAATAATTGGTACTGAGTTCTCCTCGTCTTACTTGTGACGGTGCCAGCGTCGCGTGCGTGGCCTGGTCTTCATAGTCAATCTGTATTTCAGACATCTGTGGCTTCCGTACATAGGTGTCCGCCACCGCCGGGCCATAGTTGTGCTCCAGGTCTGAAATTGACCACAGTCGTCCCTGAGGCTGGTCGATTGTCCCCGTACCTACAGCCTGCCACTGACTTTTGGCCCGACTAGCATTGTCGGAAACATCCAGCCCCACCGTATAATTATGCTGATCCAGCAAGATATCTTTTGCGCCCAAATGTAAGGTCTCCAGATTAGACATGTTGGCCAACATTTCCTCAGCCCGCCCATCCGTCCAAAAGAAGGGATCGTCAGAGCTGTAATCAAAGTGGGTCATGTCAAAACTAGAAATATCTAGATTTCTTACGGCAGAATAATCAAACATTTTTTGCATACTGCCCGCATCATCTGTTTGCCATCCACGCACATTCAGTGTCGTCGTATGGGCTTTGCCAAACATCTGCTCAAAGTTTCTCACGTGGCGGACATCCCAATGCGATAAATCCAATGATTCCGCGCCCACATCACGAAACATCTGCTGCATCCGGGTCACGCGCCCAACGTCCCAATCCGTTAGCGCAAGGGTTTTGGCCGGCACAGACTGAAACATCATTTCCATGTCCGTGACGCGTCCCGTCTGCCAGCCGCTGACATTCAAGTAATTTAGGTACCGACACAGGCGAAACATTGATTCCATCGTGGTTACCGCGCCAACTTGCCACCGGTGTAGATCTAGTCGCTCCACGCCACTACCGCCAAACATGTCGTCCATTCTCGTAACCTGACGGGTATCCCAGTCTTCGATCCCCACTTGGGAGAGTTCCGGCGTACCATTAAACATGCCTCCCATGTTTGTAACTTGCCCCGTTTGCCAAGTACTGATTGCTAGATGCTGCAGGCTTTCCATCTCATCAAACGTATACGACATGTTCGTCACGTGGCTCACGTCCCAATGATCCAAATCCAATTGTTGAATTGCCGTCTTAGCAAACATGCCATTGATGAACTTTAAACTGGGCGTTTGCCAGTTTTCAACGTCCACTTCATACAGGGAACTATCCCCCCAAAACATATTCCACATACTGGTGACATGACTGACATCCCAAGCATCTAAATCCAAATATTCAAGCTGATGGTCCTCAGCGAACATGCTCATCATATTGGTGACATGACTGGTATCTAGCAGGTCTATTCCCCATATTCGCTCCAACTGATCTAAATTTTCAAATAAGCGGTCGCACATTGGCGGTAGCTGGACTGGTCCTAAAATCTGAATTTCTTGAATATTGGCTGAATACTTGCGCCAAGAAGGCTGGCTAGTCATTTTACCAGCCCCTATCTGAAGGACCCCATCGGCAAGCGTCCATTTACTAGTGCCAGAATACCCCGAGGCTCGAATCCCCCACATTCTGGTCGTTGTCGTCACCGCATGACCATTTTTAACTGCCAACACGGGCTGATTATCCTGCCATTCCCAGCTACACAACGCCACTCCTACAACTAGTCCCAGTTTCAAAACAAACGCAATCTGATTGCTTTTGAACCGCCACTTGCTCTGCATGATTTCCTCCTTTACTCGGTAAAGAGCCGCATTTTTATAAATTTACTCATTCTTTGCTGAATTATCAGTTAACTAACTTAACACTTTATCCTTATTCCGGATGATACCCACAACTAAGCGCAACATCGACACCACCTGTCGACCATCTTGGTCTAGACCAAGTATAGTCAGTCACTCGCGGAAATGCCAGCAATAACGTTTATAAATTAAACCATGCTAAGCTGATACAATTCTAACCGTATGAGAAGTCGCTAGACTCGGCTTTTAACCGCAACCATCAAAAAAGCAGCCATCCAGGCTGCTTTTCCGTTGCTTAATGACTGCCCAAATAAACTTTCCGGTCTAATTTAGGTGCTTGGACTGGTGTCCCTGCTGCAGTCATATCCTTGATGTAATTGACAAACGTATCCGTATCCGTGCCAACTGAGGCAACGATCTTCGTGTCCTTGAAGGCCGCAAAGTTATCACCACCGCCATGTAAGAAGTCATTGATGACGACGTTGTACGTCGCGCTCATGTCTAACGGCTCCCCGTTGGCTTGCGTAATTGCTGTCACTTGATATGGCGTATCTACTCCGCCAGCAGGATTGTCTGCATACGTGTAGTGTAATCCGGCAATTTGTAAGTAGTAAGCTTGCTTTTCATCATACTGCTGGTTCAAGGCATCCTTGATCTGTTGACCCGTCATTTCAACGACTTGTAAGATATTGCCAAATGGTTGAACAGCTGTCGCCGCACCCCAAGTGATTGATTTGTCAGGTTTAACGACTAAGTCAGACCGAACACCACCGTTGTTGGTCATTGCAAAATCAGCCTTGGTACCCAATTTATTAGCCTCATACAGTTGCCCGTCAACGACCAATTCACCAGCCGCATTTTCCATCGTCTTGGAATTATTGAGTCGGCCCGTAATCGTCGTGGCATCCGCAGCTTGGCCAATTACTGCGTTAACTTGCGGCGCAACTCGTTTATCAGCATCTGCTACGATAGCCGAGACTTTGGCGTTGTCCTTGACCTTAGGCGCTTGGTTCTTCGGTAGCACGGGGTATACGTGAGAGACTAGACGCATGAACTTTCCAGTCTTGGGATTGATGTACCCTTGCGTATTGTTGTACGCCTTGCCCGTGTAGACTGCCTGAACGACCCGTGTCTTGCCGACCGTCGCATTTGCATACTGATGAGAATGCCCGGCCACGTACAGTCCGACGTTATTCTTAGGATCGGTTTGGTTGACCTTCTTTAAAATATCGACGGCTGAGCCACTGGTTTGCTTGCCATAAGTCGAGACCCCAGTATGGGCTAAGACGACCACCGCTTTGACCCCCTTCTTATTGAGAATCCGGTCATACTTCTTGATGGTCTGCGCTTCATCTAAGATTTGATAATCCTGATAGTTTTGCAAGAGCGTCAGGCTAGGCAGGTCCGTCGTTTCAATGCCGATGAACCCCACCTTAGCCTTCTTACCGTGAGCTTTGACCGTCTTGATCACGTAAGGCTTATACCCGTAAGGTCGCTTATGATTACTCTTCTTGACCACGTTGGCGACCACTAGCTTGATCTTAGAATTTTGGTGTGGATACTTCTGAATTAAAGAAGATGCTGTCGCTACAGGCTTCTTCCCCGTTAGGATACGATTGAACTCGCCCAAGCCATGATCAAATTCGTGGTTACCCAACGTTCCGATTTGAAATTTCATGGCTTTTAGCGCGTGCATTGTTGATTCGTGGGCCAACAGGGTCGAGTTCGCCGGTGAGGCCCCGACCATGTCCCCTGCTTCTACCCGGAAGGTATTCTTAGAGTGTTGGACTTTTTTAAATTGGTTTTGTGCTTGATCTAAACCCGCCGCTAACCGCGTGACCGTTCCCACGCCTTCGTAGGTCTTGGTCCCAATATTGACGGATCCAGTCGTTTCCAAGCCCCCATGCAAGTCATTGATTCCGAGAACTTGAATCGGAATTGCTTGCTTATATTTCTTCGGCACCGAACGATACCCTGGTTGTGTGGTTGGCGCGGCGTAACGGTCCGTCTTAGTCGTGACCTTTACCGCCTTAGCATTTGCCGTGACCGTTGAGAACTCCCCGCTCCCCGCAATCAATGCTGGCACTAACAGTGTGCCCATTAGGACATGTTGCCAATGATGTTTACCCATAACAAAAATACCTCCCTGAAAATCTAGTGGCTAGTAAATAGCCGTATCTTCAGCGTATCAGTGAAAATTATTACAAACAATTCCTTTTTAAATTAAAATCAACGGGTCATTTTAAACCGGCAATGTATCCGGTTGGTTGCCATGAAACACCAAACTTTTACTGGGGAAATACTAGCTGAAAATGGCTATACTTCGGGTTTTCAGTTGTGTCAATCGCTGAGGGTTAATCGTTTTACTTTCAATCATTTACGCATTTACGTAGACAAAAAAATTCCTACCTCAAATCACCTGGTAGGAATTTTTAAAACACGTTATCTAATTAATCTTCCGGCGCATCAGAATCCGGCGTCGTCGTGGCGTTGTCCGGCGCAGTAGCCGGTGCCGTCTCACTGGCGGCACTGCTATCTGCGTTGGCATCGTCATCGGCGGAGTCATCTTCCTTGTCGACCTTAGCCATCGTTGCGACCTTGGTGTCGTCTGCCAAGCGAATCAGGTGAACCCCTAAGGTTGCCCGGCCCGTTTCGGAAACGTCACTGCCGCTAAAGCGGATCATAACCCCTTTGTCGGTGACCAACATAATGTCTTCGTCACCGTCTAAGGTCGTCAAGCCAGCTAACGGCCCGTTCTTGGTCGTTACGTTGACCGTCTTGATTCCTTTACCACCACGGCCCTTGATTGGGTATTCGCTAGCGGCCGTTTGCTTCCCATAACCCTTTTCGGAAATGACAAACACACGACTATCGGGCTTCAAGACGCTGGCGCCAATCACGTAGTCGCTGTCCCGCAGGCGAATCCCGCGGACACCCGTGGCTGAACGCCCCATGGAGCGGACGTCTTGCGCCGCAAAGCTGACGGCGTACCCCAAGTGGGTCCCAATGATCATGTTGGCATCGGCATTGATGATGTCCACGTCGATCAGTTCGTCGTTTTCCTTCAAGTTGATGGCCTTCAGACCATTACTACGGATATTGGCAAACTCATCGACTGGCGTCCGTTTGACCGTTCCTTGCACAGTCGTGAAGAACAGGTCACGCTTACCGTTTTCGCCCGGATTGGCGACGTTGATAACCGCCTGAACGTGTTCGTTATTGTTGATACCCAGCAGGTTGATCACCGGAATCCCCTTGGCAGTCCGGCCGTATTCAGGGATTTCGTACCCCTTCATCCGGTAGACCTTCCCGGTATTGGTGAAGAACAGCAGCATATCGTGCGTGGAGGTCGCCACGAGGTGTTCGATGAAGTCATCATCGTGCACGCCCATGCCTTGGACCCCTTTACCGCCACGGTTTTGGGCCTTAAATTCAGACGTTGGTAACCGCTTGATGTAGCCGTTGTGCGTCAAGGAGACCACGACGTCTTCTTCGGCGATCAAGTCTTCGTCTTCCAAACTGAGGACTTCGCCGACCATCAATTCGGTCCGACGAGCATCCCCAAATTTATTTTGAATGTCTAATAATTCTTGGTAAATGATGTCTTGTTGGCGTTCCTTGGAGGCCAAGATTTCCTTGTAGTCCTTGATGTTCGCCATGACATCGTTGTATTCCTTTTCGACCTTTTCCCGTTCCAAACCGGTCAGCCGAACCAACCGCATGTCCAAAATGGCTTGTGATTGCTTGTCTGACAGGCTGTAGCGAGTCATCAATTCATTCTTCGCGACTTCCGCCGTTTGGGACTGACGAATGATCGTGATGATGGCATCAATGTGGTCTAAGGCGATCCGCAACCCTTCCAGGATGTGGGCCCGGGCTTCGGCCTTCCGCAATTCAAAGGCCGTCCGACGCTTGATGACCTGCAGCTGGAATTCCAAGTAGTACTGTAAGATGGCCTTTAAGCCCAGCACTTTAGGCGCACCGTTAACGATGGCTAACATGTTGATCCCAAATGACGTCTGCATCAACGTCATCTTGTACAGGTTGTTCAAAATGACCTCGGCACTGGCATCCCGGCGCACGTCGATCACGATGCGCATCCCGGTCCGGTCGGTTTCATCGTTGACATCCGTGATGCCTTCGATTCGCTTATCCCGGGCCAATTCAGCGATCCGTTCGATCAGCTTGGCCTTGTTGACCATGTACGGAATTTCCGTGGCCACGATTCGTTGCTTACCGTTCTTTTCTTCTTCGATATCGACCTTGGCCCGCAACGTGATGGTGCCTTTCCCGGTCTCGTAAGCCCGGCGAATGGCCGCTTTACCCATGACAATCCCACCGGTTGGGAAGTCGGGACCTGGTAAGGCCTCCATCAACTCAGCCAAGCTGGCATCGGGGTTCTTCATCAAGATGTGTAGCGCACTGATTACTTCCGTCAGGTTGTGTGGCGGAATGTTGGTCGCCATCCCCACGGCGATCCCGGAAGCCCCGTTGACTAACAGGTTCGGGAAGCGTGATGGTAAGACGACGGGTTCCCGTTCGGACCCATCATAGTTATCTTGAAAATCAATCGTATCTTTGTTGATATCCCGCAGCATTTCCATGGCGATTTTACTCAACCGTGCTTCGGTATACCGCATGGCGGCGGCCCCATCACCATCGACAGAACCAAAGTTCCCGTGACCGTCGACTAACATGTAGCGGTACGAGAAATCTTGCGCCATCCGCACCATGGATTCGTACACGGCGGAATCCCCATGCGGATGATATTTCCCGAGGACATCCCCGACCATCCGGGCTGATTTCCGGAATGGCTTGTCGGGCGTAATCCCCAGTTCATGCATATCGTACAAAATCCGGCGGTGGACTGGCTTCAAGCCATCCCGCACGTCCGGTAACGCCCGTTGAACAATCACACTCATTGCGTAATCCAAGAAGGATGAGCGCATCGTTTGTGACAGGTCAACGTCGGTAATCCGACTTAAATAATTTTGATCATCAGCCAAATTTTTACCCTCCGTTCTTCCCTAACACTCACTAAACATCCAACTCAGCAAAGGTGGCATTGTCCTCGATGAACTCACGGCGGGGCGCCACTTTATCGCCCATCAACATGCTAAAGACTTGGTCCGCGTTGATGGCATCATCCGCGTCGACCCGTAGCAAACGGCGGTTCTCCGGATTCATGGTCGTGTCCCAAAGCTGTTCGGCATCCATTTCACCTAACCCTTTGTACCGTTGAATCTGGGGCTTCGGTGCTGGTGGCAATTGACCGAGCAACTCTTTCAATTCATCGTCGGTGTCCAAATACCGTTGCATCTTACCTTGACGCACCCGGTACAGTGGTGGACAAGCAATGTAAACGTACCCGGCATCGAGCAATGGCCGCATGTAGCGGTAGACCAGCGTCAAGAGCAGCGTCCGAATGTGGGCGCCATCGACATCGGCATCGGTCATGATGATTAGCTTGTGATAGTTGGCTTTGGCCACATCAAAATCATTACCAAAGCCCGTCCCCATGGCGGTAAACAGCGAACGAATTTCTTCGTTGGCTAAGATCCGGTCCATAGAGGCCTTTTCAACGTTCAAAATCTTCCCCCGAATCGGCAGGATGGCTTGCGTCAACCGCGAACGGCCTTGCTTAGCTGACCCACCGGCGGAGTCCCCTTCGACGATGAACAGTTCGGAGATTTCCGGGTCCTTGGACGTGTTATCGGCCAATTTCCCCGGCAGGTTCGAAATTTCCAACCCACTCTTCTTACGGGTGACTTCCCGAGCGCGTTTGGCAGCGACCCGAGCCTTAGATGCCAAGTTCCCCTTGTCGACGATTTTCTTGGCCACGTCAGGGTGTTCCATCAAGAAACGCATGAAGTGGTCGGCAAACGTGTGGTCCACGGCCGTTCGTGCATCTGAGTTCCCTAACTTGGTCTTGGTCTGTCCTTCGAATTGAGGATCCGGGTGCTTGACGGAAACGACGGCCGTTAACCCTTCACGGACATCATCCCCGGTCAGGTTGGCTTCGTTATCCTTCATCAGCTTGTTTTGGCGGGCATAGTCATTGACGACCCGCGTCAACGCCCGCTTGAACCCTTCTTCGTGGGTCCCACCTTCATAGGTGTGGATGTTGTTGGTAAACGTCAACAGGTTGTTGTGATAATCGTCAGTGTATTGTAAGGCCACTTCAACCGTGATCCCGTTTTCTTGCCCTTCCACGTAAATTGGGGGTTCGAACAGGGTCTCTTTGTTTTCGTTTAAATAATCAACGTAGTGGCGAATCCCACCTTCGTACAGGAAGTCGTCTTCCGTGGGCTTTTCTGGGCGTTCATCACGAATCGTGATGCGTAAGCCCTTGTTTAAGAAGGCCAGTTCCCGAATCCGGGTCGTCAACGTCTTGATATCAAACGTCGTCGTATCCCGGAAGATATCTGGGTCTGGTAAGAAGTGCACGATGGTCCCGTGTTGGTCTTCGGGTAAGCCCTCTTCGACCACCCGCATCGGCGTGACCACGTGGCCACGATTGAAGGTGATGCCGTACTTCTTGCCGCCCCGGATGACTTGGGCATCCAGTTCGGTCGACAGGGCGTTCACGACGGACGCACCAACCCCGTGCAGCCCACCAGAGACCTTGTACCCGCCACCGCCGAATTTACCCCCGGCGTGCAGGATGGTGAAGACCGTTTCCAAAGCGGGCTTGCCCGTCTTCTTTTGGATATCGATGGGAATCCCCCGTCCGTTATCCGTCACGGTCACACTATTATCTTTATTAACGGTCACGTGAATCTCATCGGCAAAGCCCGCCAAGGCTTCATCGATCCCGTTATCTACAATTTCCCAGACCAAGTGGTGCAGACCTTGGGCACTCGTCGAGCCAATGTACATCCCGGGCCGTTTCCGGACCGCTTCCAAGCCCTCTAAGACTTGAATCTGGCTGGCATCGTATTCCCGTGCCTGTTCTGCTTTGGTTTCGTGTTCGTAATCAGCCACTGCCTAATCCTCCTTTGTTGCTGCGTCGTTTGCCGACGCGTCGGCCACCACGGACCCCGCGGCCACGTGAAAAATGGTCGGGTCCTTGATCAGCTGGCGGGTGATACCGCTCAGACTGGTGGTGGTAATAAACGTTTGGACTTTATCCTGAATTGCCGTCAGCAGATGGGTCTGCCGGGCATCGTCGAGTTCGGAGAGCACGTCGTCTAACAATAAGACGGGATACTCACCGGTCTCTTCTTTCATCAAATCAATCTCGGCCAACTTCACGCTGAGCGCCGTGGTCCGCTGCTGGCCTTGCGACCCGAACGTTTGCACGTTCTTGCCGTTGACCTGAAAATGCAAGTCGTCGCGGTGGGGCCCCACCAGGGTCGTCCCCTGGTAAAGCTCCTTATCGCGTTGCTTGGCATACAGCGCTGTTAACGCCGCACAAATGGTCTTGGCATCCGTCAACTGGTCGTCGGGGACCTGTGTGGCGTAGTGAAACGTCAACTCCTCGCGTTGCTGCGAGATCTCGGCGTGAATCGCCTGGGCCCAATGCTCCAATTTCTGTAGCATATTTAAGCGCTGAGCAATGATCTCCGCCCCGTAAGCCGCTAACTGATCAGACAGTACAGACAAAAAAAGGAGGTCCTTTTTCTGTTTGTGCTGCAGATCTTTCAAGTAGCGATTCCGCTGCTTTAACAACGTCCGATACTGGCTCAGATTGTAGAGGTAGCGCGGATTCATCTGGCCGAACTCCATGTCCATGAACCGCCGACGCACGGATGGTGCGCCCTTGACGATGGCCAAGTCTTCCGGTGCAAACAAAATCACGTTGAGCTGCCCCACGTACTGCGACAAGCGGGCCTGTTCCAGGTGATTGACCTTGGCTCGTTTGCCCTGACGCGAAAAGGTCAGCTCTAACGGCACCGTCCCGGCACTCTTGACCACTTTGCCACTGACCTTGGCCGTTTTGGCCTGCCAGTTGACGAGATCGTGGTCGTTGGCCGTCCGGTGACTACGCGTTAGCGCCAACACATAAATGGCCTCTAATAGATTGGTTTTACCCTGTGCATTTTCGCCCAACAAGACGTTGATTCCGCGGCCTAGCTGCAGATCAGCGCTTGGGTAGTTGCGAAAATGCTGCAACTGCAACTCCTGCAAATACATTATTCACCCTGCTTTGAGCGTATAAAAAATAATCCTGCCTCAGGTACGGCGACCGTATCACCTGGATACAGCTTGCGGCCCCGCCGATTATCCGGCTCGTCATTGACATTTACGGTGTTTTCCCGCAAATACCATTTGGCTTGACCGCCCGTACTGATCACGGATTCTTCTTTGAGTAACTGGCCTAAAGTGATGTAGGGCGTCTCAATGAAAACTTCTTTTTTCACAATTTCACCCCTTATTTTTCTTCTCTTATATTATACCGCTTTTTACCGCAAAGGTACAGTTGAACTACCTTATTTTTCGCCTCTCAGCCGATTTATGCCGTTCTTGATATTTTTGCCAAAAAACCAGTAAATTTGCTCAGAGCCAAAAATAACCCGGTTACGGCGGAAATCGCCAAAATTTAGCCGGATTTTTCATAAAAATTGTTATGTTAACCGTTTATGGGGCCTGAGAGTGGGTCACAGGCGGTTAACCGGCAACTATTAAGTCGCTAATTGCCTGTAAAAACAGGCTGCGGCTAGTTAAACTTAGCGCACCACCGCTCCCTGCCATTCCGTGGTGTCCCTTTTCGGCAGTCTTGCCCAAACAAAAAGCGCCGCCCGACAACTCGGCACGACGCTTGTGAATTTGCTTGTGAAATGGCTTGTGAAATTTGCTAGAACGTCCGCACCGGCGTGATCAACTGAATGAAGTTGCTGGTGTCTTCGGTTGGGACCAGGGTAAATGGTCGCAAGGCCGAGGTAAACGCAACGCGAATCGTACTTTGACCAAAGGAATGGAGCGCGTCTTTCATGTAATCAGGGTTGAACGAGATTTCGAGGTCCTCGCCATCCAATTCCTTAGGTGCCAAGTCTTCTTCCACATTCCCGACATCTGGGGAATTACTGAAGATGGTGACTTGGTTGTCCGCTGGCGTCAACGTTAACTTGACCACGTTGTTCCGCGATTCGTGAGACAACAGCGAGGCCCGTTCGACGGCAGCCAACAATTCTGGTGCTTCGAATTCAACGGTCGTGGACGCTTCCTTAGGGATCAACCGCGACGTATCGGGGTAGTTACCTTCCAGCAAGCGGGAGTAAAACGACGTGTCGCCCAACAGGAACAGCACTTGGTTTTCGGAGAATTGCATCTTCACGTCGGCGTCGTCATCCCCGATCATCCGGGACAATTCCGTCAGACTCTTCCCGGGAATGATGACATCAAACGTTGCGTCACTAGGCGTTGGCAATTCAATTTGCCGTTGGCTCAACCGGTGACTATCCGTGGCGACCGCCAAAAATTGGTTGTCGGACAAGACGAAGTGGACCCCGGTCAAGATCGGCCGACTCTCCTGGTTGGACACGGCAATAACCGTTTGGCCAATCAATTCCTTGAAGACAGCACCGGACAAGACGACGGAATCTGCCGCGTCGATCTCTGGCAAATGCGGATAGTTATTGGCATCTTGACCATTGATGTTAAAGGCGGCGGCCCCGGACGTGATTTCAGTTTGGAAGCCGTCTTTGACGGTGACCGTCATTTCCTTTTCGGGCAAGCGTTTAACGATTTCACTGAAGAACCGCGCCGTTAACACGATCGAACCGGGTTCATCAATGGATAAGCCCAAGTCAGGATCATCGGCCCGAATCAACGTTTCAATCGAAATATCGGCGTTGGACCCGGTTAAAAGTAACCCAGCGTCACTGGCCACGATTTTAAGTCCCGTCAAAATGGGAATCGTCGTCTTTGAAGAGATGGCCCGGGAGACGTTGTTCAGTTCCTTGACGAACGCGGCCCGGTTGATGGTGAATTTCATAAACTGACACTCCTTTTCATGGTGCGTGTGGTTTAACTTAATTAAAAGAAAAAATAGTAGCCGTAGTAGAGCGGTGTATTCTGTGGATAACTTTGAGAAACAGGCTGTGAGATTAGACTTTCCACCTGTGGATAACTTGTGGAAAACTTTGACCTTTTTCGAAATTTATCCACACACGCTGTGGTCACCTGTTTTTATCATACCGCAACTGGTCACAAAAAGACCGTCGCGAGTCTGCCGATTACTGGGTGACCAGCGACGATCTAACCGTCCTAGTGCCGCAATTCATCTTTTAAGCTGTCGATGTCTTTTTGCAGCTGGGCATCGGTCTTTAAAATTTCTGTGATCTTGTCGTAGGCGTGGATCACGGTCGTGTGGTCTTTACCGCCGAATTCGTTGCCGATACGGGGTAAGGAAGCCTCCGTGAGTTCACGGGACAGGTACATCGCAATCTGCCGGGGCATGACGATGGCCTTTTTACGTTTCTTGCCCTTGAGATCTTTGAGCGAGACGTTGAAATAGTTGGCCACGCGGTCTTGGATCACGGGAATCGTGACCGCATCGCTGGCGTTGGCTAAATTCAAACTCTTGAGCGCTTCGGCCGCCAAGTCAGTGGTGATCGGCTGATGCATCAATTGGGAGTAAGCTTGGACGCGGGCCAAAGCCCCTTCCAGCTCCCGCACGTTAGAGTCGATCTGGCCGGCGATGTAGCTGAGCGTGTCATCGGGGATGTCGATTTGATCGGCATCGGCCTTGTTGCGGAGAATGGCGATCCGTGTTTCGAGGTCCGGTGGCGTGATGTCAACGGATAATCCCCAGGCAAACCGCGAGACTAAGCGGTCTTGAAGCTTGGGAATCTCGTTAGGCAGCCGGTCGGACGTCAGCACGATTTGCTTGCCATCGTCGTAGAGGGCATTAAAAGTATGGAAGAACTCTTCTTGCGTTCCTTCCTTATTAGCGAAGAACTGAATATCATCAACTAGCAGTAAGTCAACGTTGCGGTACTCCTGACGAAACTGCTCCTGCGTCCGGGTTTGAATCGCATTGATAAAGTCATTCGTGAAGGCCTCGCTAGTCACGTATTTGACCTTGGTGTCGGGGCGATCTTCCAACATTTTGTTGCCAATCGCGTGCATCAAGTGGGTCTTGCCCAACCCGACGCCACCATAAAAGAACAGCGGATTGTACATCACGCCGGGTTCTTCTGAGACGACCAGGGCCGCAGCATGGGCCATTTGGTTGCCTTTGCCGATGACGAACGTGTCAAACGTGTAGCGAGAATTAAGCGCCGTTTCCTTCATAAAGGTCGGCGTCGGTTCAGTCGTCACCGTTTCTCCAGGGGTGGCCGTCTTGGCCTTGAGCGTCGCTTGTTGCTGGCGTTCCCCCTCTAAGATGAGGACGGGCTGAATATCTTCGTGAGCGGCTTGGTATGCGTATTCTACCAATTGCTGGTCCAGATGTTGATGGGTCCAGTAATCACGATGCAGGGGTGATGGGAGTTCCAACGTTAATTTATTGCCGTTTAGGGCAATCGGCTTGGCGGTTTCGATCCAGGTCGAGTAGGCCGTCTTTGAGTTGTTTTCTTCAAACAACGCTTTGATATCAGTCCACAAAGTTAACATATCTGGCACTGAGGTATCCCCCTATTTTAGTTTAGAAAGCTCATTGAACTTTTGGACGGACTCCGCCCAAAAGAAAACGTAAGTCCAGTGTAGCATGAAGAAAAAAAGTTTTCCACAGGGTATTTAGACCTGTGCATAATTGTTTCACAGAAAGTGAATTGAGTTTTCCACAGGGACGAGAAAATCTGTGGATAATCTTCAGTCAAATCAGTTATGCACAGGCTACTGTGGATTACAAACGTGACAGTATCAAGTGTTTCACAAGTTATCCACAGAAATCACATTCCCCAATTTTAGAAAATAAACAGCCTGTGGAACGGTGGATAACTCGGTTGGCAACTCCCGAATAACTTTTTCTGAAATAGCAACTTATCCACAAGCAAAGTGCATGAAACAAATTTTTGTCCCCACAATTTTTTTCGTGAAATCCCAAGTTAAGGTTTCATTCTGCGGATTTTTATGCTAATATGTTCAGGAAATGCATTTAGTATTTGTCTGGGCTTCCCAGATAAAAAATAAATAGTCATAGTTAAGAGAGGAGATTTTACGATGAAGCGCACTTTCCAACCAAAGAAACGTCACCGTTCACGTGTCCACGGCTTCCGCAAGCGGATGAGCACTAGCAATGGCCGTCAAGTATTAGCACGTCGCCGTCAAAAGGGACGTAAAGTATTGTCTGCATAGGCCGCTGAAGCTTCAGTGGTCTTTTTATTTTATCTGCGGGGAGACTGGATCACCAATCCCGCGCGGACTGCAAAATCGAGAACTTTGGAGATGCACATGCGAAAATCTTACCGCATTAAGAAAGAAGCGGAATTTCAGCAGGTCTTTGAAACCAGGAACTCAGTCGCCAATCGGCAATTCGTGGTCTACTCAATGGCTAAACCTGACCAGAAACACTTTCGGGTCGGCATTTCCGTCGGTAAAAAAATTGGTAACGCCGTTCACCGTAACTGGGTGAAGCGCCGGATCCGCCAGAGCCTGCTCGAGTTGAAGCCGTATCTGAAACAAGATGTGGATTTCCTCGTGATCGCTCGGCCCCGGGCTGACGGCATTAGCATGCCCGACGCGAAAAGCAGTATGGTCCACGTGTTGAAGTTAGCGAAACTGTTGGATTCCAATTATAGCGAGGAATAAACGTGAAAAACGTGAAAAAGTACAAACGTACCCTACTCATGCTGGGCATTGTCAGTCTGGTGTTTATCCTCTCCGCTTGTAGCAATAAACCAATCACCAATCAAAGTACCGGGATCTGGGACGGCCTGATCGTCTTAAACTTCTCGCGGGCGATTATCTGGTTGGCCAACTTGTTCGGCGGCAGTTATGGTGTCGGTATCATCGTGTTCACCATTATCATTCGGGTGATCTTGATGCCACTGATGATCTTCCAAACGCGTAGCATGCGGAAGACCCAAGAGGTCCAGCCCCAACTTAAGGCTCTGCAAAAGAAATATTCGTCTAAAGACCGCGAAACGATGGCCAAGCTGCAATCCGAGCAGCAGAAGCTGTATTCGGAAGCCGGCATCAACCCGTTAATGGGCTGTTTACCAGCGTTGGTCCAACTGCCAATCATCTGGGCTTTGTACCAGGCCATTTGGCGGACGGCCGTTCTGCGGTCCGGGACTTTCTTGTGGTTACAATTGGGCCACAAGGACCCGTACTTCATTTTGCCGATCTTAGCCGCCTTGGCCACGTTCGCTAGTTCGTGGTTAACGACTAAGTCAGCACCGGAAACCAATTCCATGAACACGATGATGGTCGTGGGGATGCCCGTGGTGGTCTTCTTTACCGCCTTGAACGTCCCATCATCCTTGTCGTTGTACTGGACGATTTCCTACATTTTCCAAGTGGGTCAAACCCTGCTCATCCAAAATCCGTGGAAGATTCAAGCGGAACGTGATGAGAAACAAAAGGAAAAGGCTAAGCACGACCGCGCCGTTAAGAAAGCAATTCGGCGGGCCAAGCAAAGCAAACGCAAGTAATACCTGAAAAAATGCATTTCTCAAGTCGCCAGGCCATGTGCTGGGCGGCTTTTTTTAGTCGTGGCGCTCACCTCCTTTCAGATGGCTATACTGTTACTAACGAAATGAAATTGATTTTTGTAACCTGTCAGCGATGTGACTTAAGGATTTCTTAGTTTTTGGCTGCGGGTTGAAAGTAACGCTAATTCGCTGAATCTTGAAATACCAGTATCCTAACCCCTAAAATCGGCTAAAATACTTGCATTAGCCAGGATATCGCCTGCTCAAGAGGAAGTCCGGGACGTGCAGTTGACCGAGTACCGTTGTCTCGGGGTGAAGAGGTATTCATTGGTAGCTACCACCGTAGCCGAGAGTTCGCTAGAGATGAGTTCAGCTGTGGGGGTTCCCTTAGCGGCACGGTTCACGGCGCTTAGGGAACTGGCAACTTGGAGACGCGGTTTTCGGCTTCAAGCTGAGGTCCAAGACCGTCCTTTGGCTTGGACCGACGCCCGCAGCGGACCAACTCATCTCTAGCGAACGGTAAGGCGGTCTGGTAGACTTAACGGGAAATCTAGTCAGTGTGAAGGAAACCACAACTGGTCAGTGGCCACGTATGGTATACTAAATTTTAGCGAAAAAGACATGGAGGAATGGACGATGACGATCTACACGGGGAAAACGGAAGCAGCGGCGATTGCTGCAGGTGTGGCGGCGCTCAACACCAGCCGCGACCAAGTGATAACGAAGGTGGTTGCTACCCCGCGTAAGGGCTTATTTGGCATTGGTAAACGCGATGCGATGGTCGACGTCACGCTCAAGCCGGTCGCTAAGGAAATGGCGCGACCGACCCAGCAGCCCGCCCCGAAGAAGCCGGTAGTGAAGGCTCAGCCAACGCCGAAGCCGTTCGTGAAGGCGCAACCGGCCTCCGCCACGCCTAAACCGGTCCAACCAACTGTTGACCCCGCCAAACGCCGTCAGCAGCGTCAGGCGGCCATTGAAGGCGTGCAGGACTACTTGGCGACGATTGTTGACCAACTGGGCATTGACGCCACGTTAGACGTCGAGAACACGGCCCACCGGCAGATTCACCTGGCCTTTACCACCGACAAGGAAGGTCTCCTGATTGGGAAGCACGGCCGGACGATCAATGCCCTGCAAAGTTTGGCCCAGTTATACTTGAATCATCACGGCGCGGCCCACGTGGACGTGGTACTGGATGTTGCGGGATATCGGGAACGACGGACGGCGACGTTGACCCGGCTGGCGGAGAGTACCGCCCGCGAAGTCGTGGCGACCGGCAAGCCGATTTATTTGGACCCGATGCCATCATTTGAGCGCAAACAGATTCACGCGGTCCTGGCTAAGAACCGTTACGTCAGCACTTATTCGGCCGGTAAAGAGCCGCACCGCGCGGTTGTGATTGAACCAGCATAGTTTAGGTTTGACAAATGGGCCGTTAGCCCTTATAGTGAAGACAATCATTCTTATCAAGTTTACGATAAAGTAGTGAAAGTACTTTATCCACGCAGAGTTAGGTGGCGTGGAGTAGGTGCTTTTTTTTATGGCGTTAAATGATACGCCCGGTCCGTTTGTACGGCAGAGTTCGGCAAGCCGGCCGCGTAGGCGAGGGTAAAACGAAAAAAGGAGGATGGCTCATGGCAGTCACGACCACAGAATTTGATACCATTGCGGCAATTTCGACCCCACCTGGTGAGGGGGGCATTGCCATCATTCGGTTGAGCGGTGAAGAAGTCTTTGCCGTTGCCGGAAAGTTGTTTAAGGGGGCTGACCTGACGCAAGTGGCCAGTCACACGATTCACTACGGCCACATCGTCGACCCAGAAACCAATGAAGAGGTCGATGAGGTCATGGTGACCGTCATGCGGGCACCAAAGACCTATACCAAAGAAGATATCATTGAGATCAACTGTCACGGTGGTATCGTGGCCACTAACCGGATCTTGCAGCTGTGCTTGAGCTACGGGGCTCGGTTAGCGGAACCTGGTGAATACACCAAGCGCGCCTTCTTGAACGGTCGGATCGATTTGACCCAAGCCGAATCCGTCATGGATCTGATTCGGGCTAAAACAGACAAGTCAATGAAGGTGGCTTTAGACCAACTAGACGGTGATTTGTCTAAATTGATTCGTAATTTGCGGCAAGACATCCTAGATGCACTGGCACAAGTAGAGGTCAATATCGACTATCCCGAATATGATGACGTGGAAACGATGACGACGAAGATGCTGTTGGAAAAGGCCCAAGAGGTCCAAAAGCAGATCAAGGTTTTACTGGCTACCGCTAAGCAAGGCAAGGTCTTGCGTGAAGGCTTGGCCACAGCCATCGTCGGCCGCCCGAACGTGGGGAAGAGTAGTTTGTTGAACCACTTGCTCCACGAAGATAAGGCCATCGTGACCGACGTGGCCGGGACCACCCGTGACGTGATTGAGGAATACGTCAACGTCAAGGGCGTGCCTCTGAAGCTGATCGACACGGCGGGAATTCGCGACACCCAAGACAAGGTCGAAAAGATTGGGGTGGAACGTTCCCGCAAGGCCATCAACACGGCCGATTTGGTCATGCTGGTCTTAAACGCCAGCGAACCACTGACGGATGAGGACCGCGAGCTGTTGCAAGCGACACAGGATACGCAACGGATTCTTATTTTAAACAAGACCGATTTACCAAATCAACTAGACATGGCAGCGGTTAAGGCTGAAGCCAAGGACAGTCCGATTATTGAAACGTCCATCCTGCAGAGTACGGGGATGGATCAATTGGAGTCGACGATTGCCCACATGTTCTTTGATGAGGGAATCGAGTCCAGTCAAAACACGGTGATGGTCACCAACGCCCGCCACATCGGGCTGTTGCACCAAGCCAGTGACGCTTTGACGGACGTACAAAGCGGTATTGCGGCGGGGATGCCCGTCGACTTGGTCCAAATCGACATGACCCGCGCCTGGGATCTACTGGGCGAGATCACCGGCGATAGCTACCAAGATGAACTGCTCGACCAACTATTCAGCCAATTCTGCCTGGGCAAATAAGCAGGGAAACAGAAATGTGAGCTGGTCGCCTGCGGCTGTCAGGAATTCTGCCTGCTATGGGGAACGATTCTAGGCAAAAAGCGGGCTACCATCTCGCCTTGAAGCTCCGCAAGTGTCACGGGTCAAAGACGTCCCAAGCTGTAGACGCCCCCAAAACGGCAGTCAACACCGTCGTCGTAGCTGGCGCCATTCCTGGCGTCTTTGAGACGTGATTTTCGGCGCAAAGCGAGAACGAGACCGCTCTTTGGCTCGTTCGGTCCGCCCACCGCGTTCCAGCCCATATTGGGCGAACGGTAGGCGACCAGCCTGGCATAATGTAGTTGAAATTAACAAACTTAGAAATGTAAAAGAGATCGTTTAACCGTTTAGCGGCTAGACATGGAGGGAAAGAACCATGACTGAAGTAATTGCATACCCCGGCCAGGACTACGACGTAATCGTCGTTGGTGCCGGCCACGCGGGAAGTGAGGCTGCCTTGGCTGCCGCACGAATGGGTAACAAGACGTTGTTGATGACGATCAACCTGGATATGGTGGCGTTTATGCCATGTAACCCATCCGTGGGGGGCCCGGCTAAGGGAATCGTCGTCCGCGAAATCGATGCTTTGGGTGGCGAAATGGGCCGCAACATTGATAAGACCTACGTCCAAATGCGGATGCTCAACACCGGGAAAGGCCCGGCCGTCCGTGCATTGCGGGCGCAAGCTGACAAGCACGCCTACCACGCAGAAATGAAGCACACCATCGAACGCGAACCTAACTTGACCTTGCGTCAGGGGATCGTGGATGATTTGATCGTCGAAGATGGCGTCTGCAAAGGGGTCATCACCAATACCGGCGCTCACTACAGTGCCAAGTCCGTCGTTATTGCGGCCGGCACGGCGGCGCGAGGCAAGATCATCATCGGGGAACTGATGTATTCTTCTGGTCCCAACAACTCCCAGCCAGCCACTAAGCTGACGGCTAATTTGCCTAAGTACGGCTTTGACCTGGAACGGTTCAAGACCGGGACGCCACCACGGGTCGATGGCAACACGATCCACTACGATGAGACCGAAGAACAGCCAGGGGATGAGGCACCCAACCACTTTAGCTTCACCACCCCCGACAGCGCCTATTTGGACTTGAAAAACCAGTTGTCTTGCTGGCTGACTTACACCAACCAAAAGACTCATGAAATCATCAAGGCCAATTTGGACCGCGCCCCGATGTTTACCGGCGTGATCGAAGGGGTCGGCCCGCGCTACTGCCCATCCATTGAAGACAAGATCGTGCGTTTCGCCGACAAGCCTCGCCACCAACTCTTCTTAGAGCCAGAAGGCCGTAAGACGGACGAATGGTACGTGCAAGGGTTGTCGACCTCCATGCCAGAAGAAGTGCAACAAAAGATTTTACACTCCATCAAGGGCCTGGAAGACGCGCAAATGATGCGGCCGGGCTATGCCATCGAATATGACGTGGTCTCCCCTTACCAATTGCGGCCAACGTTAGAGACCAAGCCACTGAAGAATCTCTTTACGGCGGGCCAAACGAACGGGACGTCAGGGTACGAAGAAGCTGCTGGTCAAGGCCTCTTAGCCGGGATCAACGCCGGTTTACGGGCTCAAGGTAAGCCTGGCTTCACGCTAAAGCGCTCTGATGCGTATATCGGCGTCATGGTCGATGACCTGGTGACCAAGGGGACGAACGAACCTTACCGGCTGTTGACCAGTCGGGCCGAATACCGGTTGATCTTGCGTCACGACAACGCTGACTTGCGGTTGACGGCCAAGGGTCATGAACTGGGCCTGATCAGCGACGAACGCTACGCTGAATTCTTAGCCAAGAAGGCGGCCCTCAAGGACGAAATCGACCGGCTCAACAGCATTCGAATCAAGCCAAGTGCCGAGATCAATGCGTTTATCGAAAGCCATGGGGACAAGCCGTTGCAAGATGGCGTTGTCGCCGCAGTCTTCTTACGGCGGCCATACGTGGACTACCAGACCTTGCTGCAGTTCATCCCCGCCCCAGCCCAACCACTGGACCGACACATCGTCGAGGAGATTGAAATTTCCTTGAAGTATGCTGGCTACATCAAGAAGGCTGAGGACAACGTCGCTAAGTTGAAGCGGATGGAGGCCAAAGCCATCCCCGCCAAGATCGACTACGATGCGATCGACGGATTGGCCACGGAAGCCCATCAAAAATTAAAGAAGATCCAACCAGAAACACTGGCACAGGCCAGTCGAATTAGTGGTGTCAATCCCGCCGATATCGCGATTTTGAGCGTGTACATCGAGCAGGGAAAGATTGCCAAGGTCGATTAACCAACCCAAAAGGGATGCGCCCGGGACAACGAAGTCCCAGGCACATCCCTTTTTTGTTACTAATAATTACTAATAACTATTATTAAGAATAAAAATTAATTATACAAAACCTTTACCTATTCGTTGCAGAAATGACATGTAGGTTCGGTAGACTTAAGAGAAGTTACGCGCTGCTGACGAAATCGGCTGGCTGGGAAATTTCGCGTCACTCCCGGTTCTCTGAGAACTGCTGAGGGGATGATTATTTCCGGGGACGCCAGGTGTTCCTGTGAAGAGGTGGACCGATGCAAACAAGTTTATTGATACTGGGAATTAGTTTGGCCATTATCAGTCACTGGCACTACCAGCGGCTCTTACAGCAGTTGCGCCAGCGCGGCGGTCACCTGACCGGGCAACGGGCCCGCAACCGCACGATTTATCATGGCCTATTTTTTCTAGGTCTAGGCTACGTGGCAGTGGGGGTGTGGCAACCGGCCTGGCTCAACGCCCGCGTGGTTAGCCTGTTACTGCTCGTCGATGTGATGGCGCTGGTGATGGGCTGGCTGCAACGCCGTCAGCGTCAGTACCCCAGTGCCAGTCGGATTTTGTGGCAGCGCCAAGCACAGTATTTAGTCAGTAGTCAATTATTGTTAGGTCTGGTCCTGGTGGGGACCTTGCTCCGGTTAGCCGGCTGGTCTGACGGGACCGTTTAGTTTACCCGGGGAAAACGGGGATTTTTAAAGGGGGAGTTCATTTGAAACACTATACGCCGCTAGCCGCGCAACAGGATCTGGAATTGATTCTAGCCGCCGTTCACCGGCTACAAGAAACCGTAGTGATCACACCGACCGACGGCGACGACGCTAAAGCCGCGGTCATTTTGCCGAAAAGCGAGTGGGAAGCCTTGTCACAACTGGCCTTTTTGGAGCAGCCATTGCCGCCGCATCTGGCCCCGACACCGCGGCGCTTCGAACGGACGACGATGGACCGCATGGAGTGGGGCTAAGCCAACAGCAACTGGGCGAGGTCAGTGAAGTCATGGGCCTCGTAAGTCGGCACGACTGCGCTGGTGTTGGTCAATTGGTGCGGATTGTACCAAACGTTATCCAGCCCCGCATTGCGCGCGCCCAAGATGTCTGAGCGCAGGCTGTCGCCAATCATCAAGGCGTTGGCGCGGGTGAGTTCGGGATAGGCGGCAAAGATGGGCGCGAAGAACCGCTGATCGGGTTTGTCATAGCCCAGGTCTTCGGAAATGAAAACCTGGTCGAAGTAAGGCGTGATCCCCGCCCCAGCCAGCCGACTTTCTTGCACCGACTTGGTCCCGTTGGTGGCCACGATGATGGTGATCCCAGCCTGTTTCAGGTGAGTCAGCAGGTCACTGGCCCCAGGTAACGTGTAGTAATTGTGGGCGAGCATGGCCTTGTATTCGCGCTCCAGTGCGATGCTGTCGACGCTGAGCCCCACGGTCGCAAACGTCCGGGCAAACCGCGTGTCCAGCAGGGGACCCCGGTCAGCGCCCTGTTCGATCTGATGCCAAATATCATGGTTGATGGTCAGATAGGTCTGCATTAATGAAGCGATATTCGTGACGCCATTTTCCTGGAAGATTTGCGTGATGCCTTCGGTTTCGCCCCGGCTAAAGTCCAGGAGGGTGTCGTCTAAGTCAAAGATTGCGTATTTTTTCATGCGGGTCACCTTTCAGAAATGTTTTACTGAGTTTAGCATACAGTTGGTGTGACAAGCAAAACGAAAATCCCCAACGCAACTGGCCACCTAAGGGTGCCGGATTGCGTTGGGGATTTTTACTTGCGGGTGATTAGGCGTGGCCACCAATGATGAAGGCCTTAGCGACCGAGGCCACGAGATAAGTGACCTGAATAGCCAGGTCGATACGGTTGAGCGGGTTCGTGTCCGCGCTGCTTTCGAAGACGTTGAAATGGATCATCGCTGTAATCAGCGAGCTAAAACATAGAAAGGCAACGACCACGGGATCGGGTACCAGCAGCATCGCTAGTAACATGACCAGCGTTAGAATCGTGACGCCAATCTTGAGCGGGGTCGTAGGGTAACGTTCTTGAGTCATCCGGTTCACCTCATTTCATCTGACAATCGTCTGAGAAGAATTATAAATTAATTATATTTTATCAGATATTCTCATAAAATGAAATGAAAAACGACCAGAATTGTTAGTTTAACTTGCTTTGTGGTCTAATATTGTGCTCATTAACCAGCCACAAAGACAGCCGATTAGCGCGGGAACGACCCAACTGAAGCCCTGGGCCGCCAGCGGAAGGTGGGCATTGACGGCTAAAATCGCTTTGACCCAACTGGCGTGCTGCCAAGCGCTGGGCAACGCGGCAACAGCGGAAAAAATGGCCGGAATCAGCGTGAATAGCATCCCCAGGCCAAACAACCAACGGCTGGTCCCCAACAGCGGGGAGAGGACCGCTAAGGCAATCAAAACGATAGCTAGCGGGTACAGGAACATCAAGACCGGCGTTGAGTAGCTGATCAGCTTGGTCAGTCCAACGTTGGCAAATAAACAAGGCAAGAGACTCGCCAGCGCAATCAGCCAAGCGTAAGAAATCCGAGGGAACATGCCGTGCAGCGTGTCACCAAAGGCCGAGATCAGGCCAATCGCCGTTTTCAAGCAGGCCACGATTACCAGTAAGGCCAACAGGAGATTACCAAAGGTCCCGAAGTAGTGGTTGGCAATCTGAGCCAGGGTGATCCCGCCATTTTCGGCCAGACTGAATTTGCCCAGACTCATGGTCCCCATCAGGGCCAGTAACGTGTAGATCACGCCCATCAAGGCCACACAGATGATGCCGGCCTTGATCACGTCCTTGGCAATTTGACCAGGCTCGGTCACGCCTAACGCCCGAATGCTATCAATGACCACGATACCAAAGGCCAGTGAGGCCAAGGCATCCAAGGTGTTGTAGCCTTCGGTGAATCCGGTTGCTACCGGACTGGCCACGTAAGCGCCGCGGGCGGCAGCTCCGAAGCCACCCATCGGCTTGAGAAAGGCCGCGAGCATCAATAGTCCCAGTAAAATCAGGAACAACGGCGTTAGCCATTTCCCAATGTAGGTCATTAGCTTGCCAGGATTGCGGGCCAGCCACCAGGCCAATGCGAAAAACGCGATGGAAAAACCGGCCAGGACCCAGCCTTGTTGAGCGGTGGGCACGAACGGCGCCAGGCCAATCTGAAAGGACGTCGTGGCCAATCGCGGCAGGGCAAAGAACGGGCCCACGGTGAGGTACAGTAGAATCGTGAAGGTGTAGGCAAAGGGCCGGTTGACCTTCGTCGCCAGGTCAAAAACGCCTTCACTGCGCGTCATGCCGATGCCAGCGACCCCCAGTAAGGGTAACCCGATTCCCGTCAGTAAGAGACCTACCACAGCGGCCCCCACGTGGCTACCGGCTTGTTGGCCGAGATAGACCGGGAAGATCAGGTTGCCGGCGCCGAAGAACAGGCCGAAGAGCATCATGCCAATGAAGAGCATCTGACGCCAAGTTAATTTAGTTTTCAAAGTCATCGCAACTTTCTATTTAAGTTTTCTGGTGACTAGCATACCAAAAAACGCCGCACGATGATACGGCGGCGTGGTGTGATTATTTATCAGCAACAGTGAAGCGCGTCTGGTGGTGTTGCGGGCGTTCGAGCTCGTCTACCAGCGCCACGGCCATGGTGCCGGCACTGGTGCCAGACTGCTTGGCAGCGTTGACCAGCAAGTCGTTGGTCCCTAGCAAGGCCGGGACCGCTTCGCCGGGGTGAAAATCAGCGGCTGGGGAGACGCCAAACCAGTTGACGTTATCGACGTCACGCAAGAAATTCAGTTCCTTGAGCTGGTTTTGCGGCACTTGAATGAAGTCAGCGGCGTGCGGGTCCTTTTCCAGGTCGCGGACGAACAGGTGATGATCTGCCCCGGTAAACAAACTACCAGCCCCTAAAATAAAGGCCAGGCGGGGCGTCGTCGTTTCCCGTAATTGGGCGACCAGGTGCGCGGCTAAATCGACGTGCAGGTAGGCTTGCGCCGGGGCGGTCGCAAAGGCATCGACCACGGCATCCGTGGCGGCTAAGTCTGCTTGGGTCAGTTGAAAGGCGTCAGTCACTTGAGTGGTGAGGTGGGCGTTGGTGCCCAGCGCGGCTAATTTTTCCGCGGAGCGCGCCACGGCGACGACCTGATGCCCACGTCGCAAAGCCTCGGCGACAACTGCTGAACCGGCCATCCCAGTGGCCCCGATTACCATAATTTTCATAAACGGAATTCCTCCTTTAAGAGCTGGGTTCAGTATAGGCTAGATGGTGGTGGCCGCCAACTATTTTGGCTTGACCGCGGCCTGTGGTAGAGTAGGAAGCAAACAAGGGGGTCGAGCACAATGAAGGATGTTGTTCAAGGTGAGTTGATTCATTTGACGGAAATGCGGGACGGGGATGCCGAGTGGCTTCAGGATACGCAGTGGGAAGCGGGCTTGTTGCGCAACTTAGCGGCCGACGCCTTTCACCCGTGGACGGCCGCAGATTACAGTGAACTGGCGGCGGACCCCGATAACAATGAGCGCTTTTTCTTCATGATTCGGGCCAACGCCGATGACGGACTATTGGGCTGGGTCGTGCTCGATGACGTGTATTTTAAAAATCGCCGGGCCACGTTAGGCATCGCCTTACCCGTTGTCAGTGACCGGGGCCAAGGCTTTGGTGAGGATGCGTTGAACACGATTTTGTCGTTTGCCTTTAATGAATTGGGCCTGCACAAGGTCACCCTAGAGGTCAATGCCAACAATTTGTCCGCCATCCACGCCTACGAGGCGGTCGGCTTTGTGCGCGAAGGTGTTAACCGCGAGGGCGTGTTCCAAGATGGGCGCTGGCTAGACCTTTACAGTTATGGCATCTTGGACCGCGAGTGGCAGAGTGCGCAGGTGCTGGACTAAATACAGGCGGGCAACGTGGTTGAGGCGGCTCATCTTGTCGCGCATTAGATACGGTGGACGCTGACCAATGCTTGATTTTGGGTAATTAAAAACCAGGAAGCTGGCTGTTACTTGCGGCCGATTTCCTGGTTTTAGGTTTAAGTTGAAAGATGAAAATCAGCTAGAAACATCGGCATCACGCGAAAAATTAGTCGATTACCACTTCGTAGTGTGTACTGGTCGCCTACCGTCCGCCAACTATGGGTTGGAACGCGGTGGGCGGACCGGACCGAGCCTGAGGGACGGTCTCGGCCTCGCTTTGAGCCGAAAAACACGTCTCAAAGACGCCAGTTATCTAAGCGGCATGAACCCGCGCCGCTAAGATAACTCCCACGGCTGAATCCATATTTGGTGGACTCTCGGCTACAAGGGAGTGTACCGGTAACAATCGGTTTAGCCCCCAGGTGGCAGCCAATCTAGCACAGATTCTTAACACGGCGTTGCCGATAATGACCAATCCGCCGGAGGCAGCCAGCTGTGGCGACGGTGTTGGCTGAGGTTTTTTCTCAGCCTACAGCGTGGGGCGACTTTGGAGACTGGCGGGTTGTGCCAGGCTTCAAAGCGAACCGGAAGACCGTTCCTCAGGCTGGAGGTGTCCCCCAGAGCAGGTGGAATCTCTGGTTGACGCAGGCTCCTGGCCTCACTAATTTTAGTGGACAGAACCCTGTCGTTTCGGGGATTTCCGTATTAATGCTACTTTCAACCTTCAGTGTTTAAGTTAAAATCGTGATGTTTCACATGAAACAATTACATCGGCCACGGTGAGGAGACCGTAACGTGGGCATTTAACCCGCGTTGTTCCACCCGGCGTTCCTTGCGTTGGGCCGTTCGTTTGGCATAGCCGGCACAGATGTAGCGCTGCTCGGCGGTGACGGGCACCATATCTGGCAATGGGTCGCTGGCCGTGGGGTCTTCGATCACGTAGGTAATGAAGCAGGTGTAGCCGACAAAGCGCTCGCCAGTCGTGAGGTTCTCGCCAATGATTTTGACGAAGACCTCCAGTGACCGCGTCCCCGTACCGGTCACGTAGGCTTCTAAGAACATGGAGTCGTCCAAGTGAAACGGCCGCAGAAAGCTGACGTGGTCGAAGGAAGCCGTCACCACGGTCTTGTGGGTCAAACGAACGGCCGCCACGGAGGCACTGTCGTCGACCAGCGAGAGAATCTTACCACCAAAGACCGAGTCGTGTTCGTTTAAGTCTGGCTGAAACACCCGGTGGCTGGTCACGATAAGCGTGGCATTGCAGGAAACGGGCGCTAGTTGATTTGTCAAAAAGGTCACCTCATTCATTTTTTTCTGATCCCATTCTAACAGAGTCCCTGAAAAACGGCGACATAAATAGTAAGTTACGGGTTTATTAATTTTTCGCAATATCTGAGTAAAATGCTGCGGTCAACGCGACGAGCTTTGCTATACTGTGGGTAAATTAGCAAGGAGGGGTGTTAGCATGATCTATCATGGCGAACCGTTGGACTTGATGCCAACGCTAGATTTGGCGGAAACGTATCCGTTACTCGAGTGTACACTGAGTTTGACGCACCCCATTGACGTGGCTCGGTTGAAGACCGCGATTGCCACGACACAAACGGTGGTCCCACAGGTGTTGGGCCGCTACAATTTACGTTGGAATCGATTTGAAGTCGAGGCCAACGCTTTGGACCAGGTCATCGAAGAGTTTACAGCCGCCCACGACCCCGGTCGCGCGGCGTTAGACGTCTTGGCCGGGCCCCAACTCAAGATTCAAGTTCTCCACCATCCCGACTACGACGCCTTGCGCTTGTCGATGAGTCGGCTATTGACGGATGGTGAGGGGTTCAAACACTACCTGTACCTGCTCGCCGCGGCCTATGATGGCCAGGACTTGGCGAACTTTACCAATGAGCGGAGCGTGCGCAAAATTTTAGCCCACCTCCGCCATCCCCATCGGGCGTTGCCCACGTTGAATGGCAATTCCGATGAGACCTTCCCGCGTTTACAAGGGGATGTTCACCACCACCGCGGCGAGGCCACGATTCCGCGGGTCGTCAGTCGCCGCTTACGCCAGCGGACCCAAGCGGAAAACGTGACCATGAACGCCGTGCTGTTGTCGGCCTACGCGTTGGCGCTGTTTGCCTTGACCGGTGAAAGTCGATTAATCATCCCGTATCAAGTGGATCTGCGGTTGCACGGGCCGGTCGTAGCCACCAACGTGGTCCAGGTCGCCAATCTGACTAGCGAGATGCCGATTCCCATCACTGTCCAGGCCGGTGACCAACTGGCCGACGTGGTCCAGCGGACGCAAGCGACCATTAGTCAGTTGCGCGATGAACTGGCCTATTTGCCACCACTAGTCGAGCTCAACCGAATGAGTCGCGCGTTGCCACCGCAGTTGGTACGGCGCTTAGCGGGTAAACACCGGCCACAAGCCGCGATTTCCTTTGCTAACTTCGGTCACATCGACCACACCCGCCTGCAGTTTGCGGGGGCGGCAGTCAGCCAGATCTACTTTGCCGGCGCCTACCGGACGATGCCGCATTTCCAACTGACCGTTAGCGTGTACCACGACGCGTGGACGCTGGCCTTTCGCATGTTGGGGTCAGAACCGGACTACCAGCTGGGCATTAAGATTTTGAAAAACGTCGTCGCCCAGCTGACGCAGTGGGGCCGCGGCCGTTAACGCTACGGCTTAGTGTTGGGTGATGCTGGTAACGCGTCACCTAACACCACGCAATGTTGTAAAGACAGACAAACAAAACGCCCGGACACCTGAGTGCCGGACGTTTTTAAGTTTAAGCTGATAAGGTTACCGCGCCGTGGGGGGAGTGCTAAGAAGGAGGCGGTATCCTTAACGTTGTCTGTACGTGTAGTGTAGCATGTTTTTCACAAACTAGCGGGGGAGACGATTTAAAAGTCGCCCAGTCAGGTCAAAGTGGCTAAAAACCCCGGTAGTTAGCTGAAGTGACTTAACCAACGTTACGTTGTCAATCGCTTATTGCTGGACAGTGTGTGCTTGGAAGCGGACCAACCCCAACGCCCCGACGTTGCAGACCAATAACATGGTCGCCATGGCTGCGTATGAGCTGCCGGAGAGCCCGACCAGAGGAGATGCCAGGCCGCCACAGGCATTTTGTGCGAGACCAATCACCGCGGAGGCCCCACCGGCATGGCTAGTGGCTTGATCCATGATGATGGTGACCGTCAATGTGAGCAGCGCCCCAATCAAGACGACCAGCGCCAAGACCAACACACTGACGACCCAGACGTTGGCTGGGAAGAGGAGGGTCACTAGCAAGACGGCACTCACTACGGCCGCGAGGGTCAAGAGGCTGGTAACCTGTTGGCGGTTGGAGAACCGTTTGGCCAACTGGCCGGGCAAATTACTACCGACCACGATACCCAGGCCGTTAAAGGCGTAGAGCAGGCTAAACGTTTGCGGTGCCAGGCCAAAGCCCGTTTGAAAGACGAAGGTCGACGCTGAAATGTAGCTGAATAAACCACCGTAAACCAGGCCAGTGGCTAAGATCAGGGGCCAAAAGGCAGGTTGAACGACCAACTGGCCCATGGCAGCCAGTGAGGTAGCAAAGCCACCAGTCTGGCGTTTCTCGACGGGTAAGGATTCGTGGAGACCAAACGCCACGGCAAGGGCAATGGTCCAGCCAATGATGGCCAGCAAAATGAAGATGGCTTGCCAGTCGACGTAGTGGATCATGAAGCCCCCAATGATTGGGGCGATGATGGGAAAGACCCCGTTGACCGTGTTCAAAAGCGCATAGAAGCGCGTTAATTTTTTCCCGGAGAAGAGGTCGCGCGCCACTGCCCGGGCCAAGACTTGGCCGGTCGCCCCCGCCAATCCCTGAATGAAGCGCAGGATGATCAGTAGCGTGATCGAATGAATGAAGGCCATGGCTAACGACACCAGGCCAAAGATCACAAAGCCAATGATGAGGGGGCGATGACGGCCGTATTGGTCGGAGAGGGGCCCGGCAATCAGTTGGCCCAACGCCAGCCCAATCAAGCAGGCGGTGATGCTCAGCTGCATCAGCGAGGCGTTGGTGGCAAATTGGACTTTCATTTGCGGTAACGCTGGGAGGTACAGGTCAATGGCCAAGGGGCCGGTCGCGCTCACGGTCCCCAGCAGCAGCGTCAGCCAGATTTGCCGGCGCCGAGATAATGTCGAATTCAAAAGCAGTCAGCCTTTCTTGAATAAAGTTAAATGATGACGGTGAGTCAGTGAGAAACTAGGCAGACTGGCTCTCATTGTTTTCTTATTATTGCTGGAATCGGGAGAATTTGCAAGCACCGTTGGCGGCTGTAATGAAAACGTAAGGTTAAGGTGACTGCCGCTAATCACTGCCAGGCCGGGAAAAATTGCGCACCAAGATTTCTTCAGGATTAATTTTAGCGAAAACGTGGGCGTTTCAGTCAGTAAATGGTAAGATTATACTCGACCCCTTAGATGGCGAAAAGTTTTCCTGGCCGCGGCAGGGGTGTATGATAGCAGTATATGAATATTTGAATATTAAGGAGCGGCAGCATGAAAGCAATCAAGGAAGTTATGAGTTGGATCATTCCGGTGATCATCGGGTTAGCCATCGCCTTTGCGATTAAGTCATTCGTCTTCACCCGGGTGCGGGTCGACGGGCCATCCATGGAACCGAATTTACAAAACAACGAAAAGGTTTTTGCCTGGAAACAAGCGAAGGTCAAACATTTAAGCGTCATCGTGTTCGATGCCCACGGTGAAGATCCTTCCGCCAAAGCCAACACCAATTACGTGAAGCGGGTCATCGGGATGCCTGGCGACACCGTGTCTAGCAAGAATGGTTACATCTACGTGAACCACAAGAAGATCAAGCAAAACTTCATTTCTGAAAGTGAACGGACTTCGGGGACGGGGAACTGGACGTTAGCCAGCCTGCAAAAGACGCAGAAGTGGAACGATGGCAAGGCAATCACCACGGTCGTCCCTAAGGGCAAGTACTTCGTGTTGGGGGACCACCGGAGCGTGTCTAACGACAGTCGTTACTGGGGCTTCGTTGATAAGGACAAGGTCTTAGGCGTCGTCAAGGTGCCATTCTGGGCTTCCAACAAGACGCGGCGGGCAAACGTTAATTCGTTGGCCTACTAAAGCTTCAGTTAGTGAAAGATGATAGATTAAGGGTGCGCAGGCAATTTTGGCTTGAGCACCCTTTTTGCTGGGTCACGCTGGCTTGACAATAAAATCAATATAGTATATGCTTGCGCACGTAATTTTAGGAGAGAAGGGTGTCTATGGTCACCAGTAGTAATGATCCCGACATTTTAAAATGGCTGTCGATCGCCAATCGCTATACCCGGATTGCATTGGACCGACGCTTACAACCGTATCGGCTCAACGCCAGCATGTACTACTACATCTTGCGGATTCATGAGCAGCCGCGTTTGACGCAAGACCGCTTGATTGCCTTGACGTATCTGAATCCCAGTAACGTGACACGGGCGGTCAATCAGCTGGTGAACCTGGGGTACGTCCGCAAACGCCAGTCCAAAGCGGATAAGCGGGTTTACGAACTGTCGCTGACGAAACGCGGCGAGGCCCTGTACCCGGAAATCGTGAAGCTGCGCCAAGCGGTTGCTGACCAGTTGTTAAGTGACGTGCCGGCCGCGGACCACGATGCGCTAGTCGCCCAGATTCGCCAGGTGGCCTTACGCGCCGTGGCTAACGAGACACCGGGGACGACCGCACCGAAAAATCAGTAACTAGGCGTGAGTCATCACCGGTTGGCAACCTGGGTTAAACGGGCCAATTAGCAGTAGGATAAATCACTAGAGTTTGGGACATCACCGCCCAAACTTTTTTTGTGCACCCACTGAAAGTTGCAACCGAAAATCAGCTAGAACCATTGGCACCACGCGATTTATGGCGTAAAGCCCAATCGTTTTTCGCATTGGCCACCTGTCGTCCGCTCAATCCGTGTGAAAATTAACCCGGGTTATAAAAGGGCGTTGGCTGTGCTGCTACTAGCGACTTGCCTGAATCTTGGCTGGCGGCGCGCAGTAACTGGCAGTGAAAGATGACCGACAATGAAATCGCCAACAAATAAGCGTTGACTTTCCCGGTTAGGCGCCTTATGATAAAGGCATAAATGAGTGAGTATCCACTCATTATTGCAAAGGAGGGTTTCTCATGCGCACCAATACCATTGAAGTCACGGATGTGGCCAAGTCCTTTGGCGATAATCCGGTGTTGAAGCAAATCAGTCTGCGGTTACCCGTGGGCCAAATTATGGGGCTGATCGGCCCGTCTGGGGCGGGGAAGACCACGCTGGTAAAGGCTATTTTGGGGATGGAGAAGGTCGATGCCGGTACAACGACAGTCCTGGGCACGACCATGCCCAATCGCCAGATTATGCAGCGCATTGGCTACATGGCCCAGAGTGATGCCCTTTACGAAGACCTGACGGCGCGTGAAAATATTCGGTTCTTTGCGGAGTTGATGAGCGTGCCCAAGGCCAAATTGACGGCGGCCATCGACCACGCGGCCACGGTCGTGAATTTGACCGAGGCCCTGGATCGTCGAGTGTCGGCGTATTCTGGCGGGATGAAACGACGCTTGTCGCTAGCCATCGCGTTGGTTCAAGACCCCGACCTCTTGATTTTAGACGAGCCAACGGTGGGGATCGATCCTGAGTTGCGCCAACAGATCTGGGCGGAACTCAATCAGTTACGGGATGCCGGGAAATCGATCCTGGTGACGACCCACGTCATGGACGAGGCCGAGCGGTGCGATTACCTGATGCTGATTCGCGAGGGCATTGCGCTGGCCCAGGGAACTCCGGGAGCCTTGGAACAGGAATATGCGGTACCAACGATCGAACAAGTCTTTTTGAAAGCGGGGCGACTACAAGATGAGAGTCATCGCGATATTTAAACGGGTCATTCGCCAGATGCTACGGGACAAACGAACGTTAGCATTGATGTTCATTGCACCATTATTTATTTTATCTTTGATGTATTTCTTATTTAATACCAATTCGGCCAGCGTGGCCCAAATTGGTGTCAGCAATGTCGATGCCAGCCTGGTCAAGGCCGTGAAAAACAAGCACGTCAAGCTGCACTACTACGCCAAAACGACGACGGCTAAGACAGCGGTACGGGAGGATAATTTGGCGGCCTTCATCCAGCAGAAGTCAGGTAAGCTGACGGTGACCTACCAAAACAGCCAGCCCAGCGATTCGGCACTGGTCCGCCAGGCCTTGCAGGGTGGGTTGACTAAGCTGCGAGTTCAGGCGTTGGTGGCCGCGACCAACGCCCAGAAACAGGCGTTGACGGCGCAAGCAAAGGCCTTAAAGACAGTCATGGCCCAGCAAAAGCAGGTCATGGCGGCTCAGGGCCAACGCGGCGCCACGAACGCCACGACCAGTCCAACGGCCAAACTCAAGGCCCCGAAGACCTACACGGTGACCAGCCATTATCTCTACGGCAGTTCGGATTCAACTTTCTTTGATACGTTCCTGCCAATTTTGCTCGGGTTCTTCGTCTTCTTCTTTGTCTTTCTGATTTCTGGCATTTCATTGCTCAACGAACGGACCACGGGCACTCTGACGAGATTGCTGGCGACGCCGATTCGTCGCGGCGAGATCATCAGCGGCTACCTGCTGGGCTACGGCCTGTTTGCCCTGGTCCAAACGCTGATCACGGTTACGTTTGCGCTGACGGTCTTCAAGATTCACATGCTGGGTAGCGTCTGGCTGATTTTACTGATTAACTTCTTACTGGCCTTGGTGGCGCTGTCGATGGGGATCTTCGTGTCGACCTTTGCCAATTCGGAATTTCAAATGATGCAGTTCATTCCCATCCTCATCGTGCCGCAGGTCTTCTTCTCGGGCCTGATTCCGGTCGACCAGATGGCCACGTGGCTGCAGTGGATCGCCCACATTTTCCCGTTGTACTATGGCGGCAACGCGCTGATGGACGTGGCGACGCGAGGGGTGACCCTCAGTGGCGTCGCCGGGGAACTGGGCATCTTGCTAGGTTTCACGGTCTTATTTACGATTTTAAATGTTGTCGGAATGAAACGTTATCGGAGGGTATAACATGGCTACAGAAATGTCGATTCAGGCTGCTTTTCAAGAAGTGATGGCGGCCAGCGGGGAGATTCCCCCGAAACAGCAACAGGTGTTGGCGGCCAGTTTGGCGTTGTTTGCCGAACAGGGCTTCGCCAATACCACGACTAAGCAGATTGCGGCGCGGGCCGGTGTCGCGGAAGGCACGGTCTACCGCCGCTACAAGACCAAAGACGAGCTACTGGCGGCGGTGCTCGCCCCATTTACCACGGAGGTGTTGCCGAAGTTGGTCAAGGAATTTGCGGCCAAGGTCGTACGGAAAAAGTACGCGACGCGCCACGCGTTGATCACGGCGGTCATCACGGACCGGTTGGCTTTCTTGCAGGAAAACGGCCAGGTCATGCGGGTGTTGTTTACCGAATTGCTGGTGCGCACGGACCTGCGTGAACAGTTCTTAGCCCGCGCAGTGCCCATGATTCAAGCCAATCTCTACCCAATTTTAGACCGACTCAAGGCCAATGATGAGCTCCCTGATTGGCCCAACGACCGCATTGCTCAGTTCATGATTGGGACCATGCTCAGCCAGTTCACCCGCAGTAGTCTCACGGCCGAACCGATCACCACGGTGGGCCCATTAATGATCCAGTTCTTAGAACAGGGCTTGGCCCCCACGCCAACAGCGTAAATCACTTTCAGCCAATTTAGCAGAGCAGCGTATGCTATACTTAAGTCATCTGGGAAATTAGGAGTGGTTGCTGTGAACGAAGGAATGAAACGGTGGTTAATGTTAGGGCTCGTTGCCTTGACGGTGTTGGTGGGGCTAAACTTTGGTGGCCAGACGGCCAATGCTAAGATGAAGACCTACCGCGCGGTACCAACGGCCTTGCGCGGGAATTGGTACACGAAGCACTGGGGAAAACCCGTCTATTTGAAGCTGACTAAGTATACGGAAAAAGAGAGTGGCAGTACGCTGTCAATGAAGACGAAGAATCGAGATCGTCAGTTCTGTGTTAAGGGCAAAACGAAGGCGGGCTACTACATGTTGGGGCTAGCATCCGGTGATATGCCACAACGATTCAAGCCAGTTAAGCACCATGGGAAAAAGGCCTTGAAGTCCTATGCGTTTAACCCAATTAAAAATAAGATCATCCATTTCTACTACTACAAAAAGTAGGTGGCTGGAAATGCCAAGTGACCTGCTTAACGACCCCTGCTGCGTGCGGGAGTCGTTTTTTTCTGGCTACAGTTTGGTAAGCTAAAACAAGCATTGCCTTTAGCTAGCGAAAGCGCTAGAATGAAATCAACTAATTTATGAGATTACAATGAGAATTCTCATGAGGGTACCGGAAAGGAGTTCGTTTTATGCCAGAAACAAAATTAGATCATGAACTAACCACTACCGAGATTGCGGCGTTACAGGCCGATTTACAGGCCCAGCCGGCGCACCAAGTTATCAGTCGAGCGACCATTAAAAATGGGGTACTTGCGGCGTCCGAGGACCCGCAAGCCGCCGTGCGGTTGAACCGGACCTTCTCCGTGGAATTGCCAACCGGCAAGGTCGCCAACCAAAAGCATTCCGGTCGTTGCTGGCTCTTTGCGACGCTGAATGTGATTCGCCATCAGTTTGCGGCCAAGTACCACGTCAAGGATTTTGAGTTGTCGCAGAACTACTTATTTTTCTGGGACCGCGTTGAACGGGCCAACATTTTCTACGACCGAATCTTACGGACGGCCGACCGCCCCTTAGATGACCGGGAAGTCGCCGATATTTTAGAGAGTCCAGACGATGACGGCGGCCAATGGGCGATGGGCGCAGCATTGGTCCAAAAGTACGGCGTCGTTCCCACCAGTGCCATGCCAGAATCCTTTAACAGTAATGACACCACCGGGATTGGGGCGGCGTTGAATTTGAAATTACGCAAGGATGCGCTGGCGCTACGGCAATTGGTGGCCGACGGGGCCGATGAAGAAAAAATTGCGGCGACGCGGGCCCAAGCCTTAAAGGAAGTCTACCGGATGGCGGCCTACGCGTTTGGTGAACCGCCCGCAACGTTTGACCTGGAATTTAAGGATGACGACCACAAGCTCCACCGGGCCGCAGGTTTGACGCCGCAGGGCTTCTTCCACGATTACTTTGACGTGGATCTGGACGATTACGTGGTCGTTTCTAACTCGCCAGACAAGGCCTTTGATCGGCAATACCGCCTGGCTAGCGAGGAAAATATCGTGGGTGGCAAGCACATTACCTTTTTGAACTTGCCATTGGCCGATATGAAACGCGCCGCCGTGGCCCAGCTCCAAAGTGGTGAAGCGGTCTGGTTCGGCAATGACGTGCTCCAACAAATGAGTCGGGAACGCGGCTTCTTGGACAGCCACTTGTTCCAAGTCAGTGATTTGTTTGGCGTTGACCTGAGTTTGACCAAGGCTCAACGGTTAGCCACAGGTGAGGCCAGCGTGTCCCATGCGATGACGCTGACCGGCGTCAACCTGGTTGATGACCAACCGAACCGCTGGAAGGTCGAAAACAGTTGGGGTGAGAAGAATGGCGACAAGGGGTACTTCGTCATGACCGACGAATGGCTCGATGATTTCGTTTACGAGGTCGTGGTGCACAAGCGCTTCTTGACGCCGGCCCAACGCGAACTCTTAAACACGGAACCACACGAATTGGCACCGTGGGATTCATTATCTTAGTGAAGAGCGTGGCGCACGTTTCGGCTAGTTAAAATAGATGTACGCGGAGCCTGGGATGGCTTGTCCCAGGCTTTTTGATGGGTTCAACCAATGTTTCATGTGAAACATCCGCGCGGAAATTTCGTTAAAAAAGATGTTAGGGCTGGTAATCACCAGGGGCTTACGCGTAGAATTAGACCAGACGCTGACAAGACAAACTGATGAGGTGATGGCATGCATAACTTTTTATTCGATTTTGATAGTACCCTCGCGGATACCCGCGATGTTGCCGTAATGGCTACCCAGAAGGCCTATGAAGCTAAGGGCTTAGCGATTCCTAGCCGCGAAGCCGTGGTGAGCTACATGGGAGTGCCAATTGAGGTCTCCTTTGCCAAAATGGCGACGGAGTCTCTGAGTGAGGCGGCACTGACCGACCTATACACGGAGTTTCGCGCGCAGTATCACGAGGCGGAGAAGTTGGGCATCAGTTTGTTTGCCGGGATGGGGGCGACCTTAGCCACGCTAAAGAATCAGGGAGCGCGGTTGTTCGTCGTGTCCAGTAAGCATTCGGTTCCTTTACAGCGGAACTTGGATCAGATTGGTTTGGGCCAGACCTTTGAGGCCATCAGTGGCTCGGATACCGTGGCGCACTACAAGCCGGCGCCGGATGGCATTTTAAGCTTGCTACAGCGCTTCGACTTAGACGCCAAGCAAAGCGTCATGATCGGGGATGCCAAGTATGACATGCAGATGGGCAATAACGCGGGCATCGCCACGGCCGCTGCAATGTGGGGCGCCGCCGATCCCGCTTCCGTAAAGGCAGAACAGCCGACGTACTTGTTGCAGACACCAAGCGAATTGTTAACGATTTTTAAATAAGCACAGCAAGTGGGCGAGTGGGACAAAAGGCGGTTAGCTGCCTTTTGGCGCAGGTTTCAGCCATTTAAAGTTGGTGCACAAAAAGAGTTTGGGTGGTTTTATCCCAAACTCTTTAGCTGGTTAGATGACAAAAAAAGCCGTCCCTGGTTAGAGGACGGCGGCGACTCGCTTGGTTAGGGCAAGTCGTTCATTTTATTTGGTGAATAAAATGAAAAAAGGTTGGTTAATAGGTTTTTATTGGTATGCTTGTATCCTAGCTGGTAATTGTGAAGAAAGTGTGAATAATATTTACATACTAGTAATAGTTACCATCAGAATTACCTAAACGGTTAGCCGTTTTCGGTGATTTTGGGAATTGAAAGGGGGTTGGATTACTTTTTTCTAATCGTTTAAGGTGTATTTTTATATGAATTCCGTAATATTTAGGGATTTATATTGAACAAATTTTATATTTCTAATGGAATGCATAACATTTAAACTATAACTTAAAAAGTTAAGATTTTATTAAGAAAATGGACTGGGCACGCAATCGCCCAGTCCATTTGAATGTCTTAATTATTTTCAGCTAAGTTGGCCTAGTCTAAGTGATGGCCATGACCGTGGTGTGGACCGGCTAGTAGTTGGGGCTTGCCGCCGGGATGGTGATGGCAATGGCCGCCATGGCCGTGGTGGCAGCCACCTCCGAGTTGGCGTTGCTTCGTATGTTCCTTTTCAATCAGGAGTTGTTTCTTCAGTTGCCGATTCTTCCAGAAGCCGTGGATCATCACGGTAACGGGGATGATTTCTAGCGAGACGGTCGCAGGAATCAGCCACGGGTATTCGGCAATCAGGGCGGAAAAGCGGTCACGGTGTTCTTGCAGCTCTTCGGCCGACAATTGCGGAGTCACTAATTTGTCTTTAAACATATTCATCACGCTCCTTTGGCCCTATCATACCCCAAAAGGAAAGCGCTGTCAGTAACGAACGGTTTTTTCTAGCGACGGTGGCGCCACAGACTCCAAAGGTGTAGGAGTCCTAGGATCACGGCGATACCCAGCAGGCCGGTCTCTAAGATGACGACGCCACTGAGATGACGATGTTGCTGGTAAAGTAAGACGCCGCCGAGCACTAGCAGGCCGCCGCCCCACGGTAGTAAGTGTTTAGTCATCAGTTTTCCTCCAAGAAAAAACGGCACCGAAAATTCCGGCACCGTTGGGTGGATAGGTTATTCAGCGACCTTAACCAAAACAGCTTTCGTAACGTCGTCATCAACATCACGGTTGATGTGGTAGCCGGCAACCTTTAATTTAGCGGCGTTATTTTTACCCGTCAACGTCTGTTTGACGGTAAACTTTTGCGTCATAGGAATGTCAGACAGCTTACCCTTGAAGTTGATGACGGTATCGTCACCCTTAGTCTTGAAGGTCGTGTTTAACGTTCCGACCTTGCTCAAGGCATTGTCCTTCTTGGCGGCACTGTAAGACTTGTAGATCTTGTTGACGTTGTAGACCGTGGCCTTGCCGTTGCTGTTGAAACGGTAGGCTTCCAGGCCGGAATTACTCTTGGCGTTCACGGAACCCGTGACGTACCAGAGTTGCTTAGAACTAGTTAACGTGGACTTCACGTCTGACTTTTTCGTCGTTTTGTTTTTAAAACTAGCTTGTTGATTGCTCCCCGATTGACTACTCGAGCTGCAACCGGCTAAGCCCACAGCCATGACGGCCACGAGACTCAGAGCGGCGGCAATAATACGGGATTTCTTCATATCTCAATCACCTCATCCAAAATAATAACAGTTTTATGCGAGACACACAAACCGCCTACTTCTATCCACTGATAGTATAGCATGGGGCCGCGGGCAAGGGGCCTTCTCCCAGTTAAAAAAGTGTTAAGTTGCGGTAACAGCCAGTAACAATCATTATTAGTTATTAAAATATAATTATTAATAACTAATAAAAGAAGACAAACGTATGTTCTTTTGGTAAACTAGACCTATCACTTTAGAAGAGATGAGAGGAAGCGGAAAAATGAGCAAACGTTATCGGGGCCGTCGCCGGGGGAAAGTCTCCATTTATACGGCTATTGCGGTGATTTTGATTGGGGCCGTGGGCGCGCTAAGTAGTCAGGGGAATCCGACGGCTCGGAAAATCACGGACGTCGCGACTAGTCTGGTGGGGAGTTCCAGTGGCAGTCAGCATGCCGGGTCCACCACGACGACACCCAAGCAGTCAGTTGCCACCAAGGCGTTGGCTGAGCAGAAATACACGGGCACGCAAATCGTGGCGGTCAACCACAACAAGCCGACCTTTACCACGGCAGAACTGTCGACTAAGAAGGGCGCCTGGGCCACGTACGGCGACCTGGACAGCTTGAACCGGGTGACCACGGCCAATGCTTTGCTGAGTAAGGGGACCATGCCCACGGCCAAGCGGCAGCCGTTGTACGTCAGTCCGACCGGCTGGAAGAATAAGGAATACACCGTCAACGGCAAGAAGGGGTATTTATACAACCGCAGCCATTTGATCGGCTATCAGCTGACGGGGCAAAATAACAACCTGAAAAACCTGATGACGGGCACACGGTCGCTCAACGATCCGGGGATGACGGCGTATGAAAATCCGGTCGCCAGCTACCTGAAGAGCCACCCCAACGATTACGTACGTTACCAGGTCCAACCGGTCTTTCGTGGCAACGAGTTGGTCGCGCGTGGGGTTCACATGCAGGCCAAATCCGTGAAGAACACGGGTATCTCATATAACGTTTATATTTTCAATATCCAAGCGGGCGTCAAAATCAACTACAGTACCGGGACTAGTCAGTATGGTGATCCGGCCAGTAGCTTTTAGTGATTAAGGCATTTATGATTTTACAAATGAACAAGCAAGCAGTCAGTCGCAGGGACGGTTCCCATTCGGCTGGCTGCTTTTTGCGTGACCGTTGGCTGCTTAAAAACCAGTCGTTAGACAGTGCCGACGACAGTATATGTTAAATAATGATAGGTAATGATGTAAATGCTGAGTTTTATACATGATCAGTATAATTTTGGCGAAAAATCATGGTAATATGAAGGTGCGTTTGACCAGTGAAAGTACCAACGCGGAGGGGAGAGAGGACCATGAAGAAACGACATTGGTGGGTGCTAGTAGTCGGCTTCGTGGCGCTACTGCTTAGTAGTTGCCAAGCCAAGCCCGCGACCATGACACCGCCGACGACCTCTCCGACCGGATTTATTCAGTCACCAACCCTGCATACTGCGGCGGACCAACGCCATCAACAGCGACTGGCGCAGTTTATCAAGACTAAATTACAGAACAAACAGGGAATTTATACCAACTACGTGGATACCAAGACACGACAAAGTGGGACAGCCACGGGGCACGAACTACTGAGCGAATCAGCAGGGATGTGGCTACAGTACTTGGCACAAAGTCACCAGGACAAGGAATTTCGGGCATTTTATCGTGCCACAATCAAGACCTTTGGGGATCACGGACAATTTAGTTATCGCTATGATCCGCGTAGTCACAAGCGCTTTGCCGTTAATGCGACACTGGATGATCTACGAATTATTCGGGCATTAAATTTATATGATGCCCAGATGCATACGAAACATTACCGTCAAGCTGCAGCTGATCATTTCGCGGCCCTAAAAGTCGGCGCACTCAAGGACGGTAAGCTCTATGACTATTATGATCCGCAGTCTAGGCGGACGGCGAAGACGAGTAGCTTGGCGTATTTTGACTTTAAAACATTGCGGTATTACGAACGGGAGACCCGGGCTGGTCGGCGGGCTTATAACGAACAACTGAAGGTCGTGCGCGGTGGATACTTAGGCAACGTCTTCCCCCTATATGCGGCGAGCTTTAACTGGGGAACGCTAACGTATTCGCCTAAGAATCTGAACACGTCAGAGGCGTTGGAAGTTCTCCTACATTTGGCTGAGGTCGGACAGTTAAAAGCGACCAGCCGGACCTGGCTAGCGCAGCAGGTTAAGGGCAAGAAGTTGTACAACGGCTATTCAACCGCTGGCAGTGTGACTAATCGGGGCCAATCAACGGCTAATTATGCCTTAGCAGCGATGATTTTTGCTGCCGCTAAAGATCAGGCCAATTATCGGGTGGCCATGCGGTTGGTGTGGGCCGGACAAGTGACGGGACAGTCGCCAATCAGCGGCGGTATCGGGGATGCTAAGAGCCACCAGAGTTATTCCTACAGCAATTTGACGGCGCTAAATGCCGCGTCTGATTAGGTGAGTGGAAAGGAGGAGCAGTGTGACCGTCGATGGACTCAAACTAAAGTGGCAAAACTTTTGGGGATGGTGGGCGCGACACTGTTCACCGGCCTTACTGGCAACGTTACTGGCTGCAGTGATTGCGGGTGTTTTACTTTTCGTGCCGCCATTTCACGGCTTGGCTGATAATGGCGATTTTTACCGTGCCCAATTTGTCAATGGTCTGTATCATTTGAAGGGCTACAGCATGCTGGATTTTGTGACGCCTAAGCTGGGAATTATGCAGTATTACAACGATACGACTGCCGCCGTCTTTTCTTCCCAGCCGCTCTTTGTTAAATTGGCCATCCTGCTCAATCAGGCAGTCTATAGCAAGACGGTTTTTGACTTGCGTTTTATGGGGTTGGTCTACTATTTACCTTACTTGGGCAGTATCTATCTACTGACTACGGCCATGACGGCACCCTACCGAAAGCTGCGTAGCTATCTGATTGCGCTACTGATTGTCTTTGTCTTTGCGGATTCTTCATTTACTTTATACTTCAATTCATTTTTTGCAGAACCGGGCATGCTGATTTTGATGTTATATGCTTTTGCCGCATTGATGTTGGTGGCCCGCCGACCGGACTGGCATCCGCGCGTTTTGACGGTGGTCTATTTTGTCAGCATCATGCTACTGATTGCTAATAAACAGCAGAATGCCCCCTTGGCCCTGAGCTATGCCGTCACCAGCATTGGCTTATTCTTCATCTTTAAAAAGCGCGCGCAGTGGCTCTGGATTCTGGGCGGCATTGCCGGTATTTTGGTGACAGGAGTTCTGACGTACACACTCATTACGCAACAATTTAACGATATTAATCAGTATCAGGCATTTACACATGGGGTGCTCTTACATACGGATGACCCGAGTAAAAAGATTGCCCAACGGGGGGTAGACGAACAGTACGCCCTGATGCGTAATCAGGACTATTACCCGAAAAACTTTGCGGCAATCAATCCCAGTGCCAAGTCGGTCAAACGTGGTCTCAATGATCGGACAGGCTTTGGCTGGATCATGGGGTATTATCTGCACCATTATCCGCAATTTCATACGCTATTGGACGTCGCAGCCGGGGATATGATGATTACGCAGGTCAAGGCGGTAGGGGATTATCAGCAGGCGAGTGGTAAGCCGGCCGGCGCCCAGGTGACCTACTTCACTGGTTTTAGTAATTTAGCGGGAGCCTTCTTCCCGCAAAAGTTCTCCTTTGATATTCTGTTGACCATTGCCTTATTGGTCGTCTTTGGTATTGGGGCTTATAACGATTTAGTCCATAAGCGGGTAGCCAATGTTGTGCGCTTCTTCTTGGTCATGGGGTTATTGACCGTCTTTATCTTCGTCCCGATCATTTCCATCATTGGGGATGGCGATGCTGATTTGGCAAAGCACTTATTTATGGTGCCGGTCAGCTTGGACTTGATCTTAGTCATGTTTGTTGCCGACTTGTTGAATCATCGGCTGTGGCATTCGGATGGAAACATTGAGGAGGATGAAGCGTGAAAAAACGACTATTCCTATTCATGGTGATGTTACTAGGTGGCTTGCTTCTGGGGGCTTTGCCGGTAACGGCCCAGGGCGCGAGTAGGCGAGTTCTGATCGTCTATGACGCGTTAAATCCAACGGTTGACGGGCAACAGAAGTTAGCAGGCCTTCAGCAACTGTTAGCCAGTACGGGGGCGACAACGCAGACAGAAAAACTGAGCGATTATTATGCGGGACAGTTAACGACCAAAAAATATGCGGGGGTGGTCACCTTAATTAATTGGCCTCAGGGAGAGTCGCACAATGCGGCCTTTACCCGGGATCGTCAGGCCTTTGCGGGTCAGAAGTTGCATATTGGCCAGCAACTGAGTCGCGCGGAAGCCCGCCAATTACATGCCGTTCGGCACAATATTTATCACCAACAGTTGACAGTGACGGCGGGAGGCCAGCGGCAATTACTGCCATTTAGTGAGGACATCACCGTGTTGCGCGTGAAACGCGGCGCCCGTCATTTTGGGCAGTTGCAACCGCAAAATCAAGGCATCGGCCATTACCCCTATGGCACGGTGGTCGGTCACGCTGGCTATCTGCCCTACTTTGAAGCCAGTGGGTTTAGCCAAGTCTTGGCAGGCCAAACGATTGCGCAACTCTTTGGGCGGGCTCCTCAGCAACGGCCATTATTGACCATTACGGGAGTAACCCCTTATAGTAATCTGGCGCGGCTGACCAAACTAGCCATCAAACTCAATGCAGCGGGGATTCCCTTTGCCGTGAGTACCACGTCGGTTGCTGACAACACGTCTTTAAGGGCCTTTTCACGGTTCACCAAAGCGTTGCGTGTCGTGGAAAACAACCAAGGCGTCATTTTCTTGCAGGTTCCCATCGTTGGCGCAGCTAATCGTCAAAGCGGCTCGTTGCTGGAACAAACAATGGTTGAAGAACTTAATCAGTTGGGGCAACGCCAAGTCATACCGGTGGGCATCAGTGCACCAATCTATTGGAATCAAGATAGGCTCTTTCGGCGTTACGGCTTAGCGCGGTCTAATAACGTGTTATTTTTGCCTAATCCGGATACCACAACTTTTGCGGCCCAAGATAATCGGGGCGCCACGTATCCCCGGACGTGGACGGGGCTCAGTCTCCACAGTTTATTGACGGTTAAAAATGGCCAGCAGATTGCCGTTAATCAGTTGAAATTTCCCGTCAGAACAGCGTTGACCGTGGCCTTTCCAACTAACCAGAAACGATTAGTCGCCATGCTCAGACAGGTCACGAGATTAGATGTTGGCTGGTATCAGCCGCAGGCACAATTGCGGGCCAAAATCACCAGCGGATCGGCCACGTTTGGGTACCGTGACGGTATCTATTATCTGAACGGCAGTCCGGTCACTGTGGGCACCGAGGCAACTGGCGTACCGAACTATCATTTTTCCCAAACCCGGCATGTGGCACTAGATCGCTACTTCAAGGTTCAAGGAAATATTCTCTTCGTTTTCTTTACGATAACTACGATTGTATTGGTGGTCTTCTTATTTCTGGGGCGACGAATCTATCGCCAAATGTTTCGGCGTAAGTAAGCTTGCCGGCAAGCGTTGACGGGTTAGCTGATGGAAATTGGGTTATGACTATTGTCACCAGGTGACTCATGATGTAAAAATGAGTCGTTTACAGCTTCGTAGTGGGTACTGGTCGCCTACCGTCCGCCAACTATGGGTTGGAACGCGGTGGGCGGACCGGACCGATCCTGAGAAGCGGTCTCGGCCTCGCTTTGAGCCGGGAATCGCGTCTCAAAGACGCCAGTTGCCTAAGCGGCTGAACCCATAGTTGGCAGACTCCCGGCTACAAGAGTGCGTACCAGTGGAAGTCAGCTTAGCCCCAGTTAGCAGCTAATTTGGCAACCAGTCTTTGGCCAATACAATGGTGTTGGTAATCTCTGGCAGACGCAGGCTCTTGGTTTCGCTAATTTTAGTGGACAGAACACTGTTGTTCCGGGAATTACCGCGTTAATGCTACTTCCAACCTTTAGTTGTTAAGAAAAGAGGGTGTGTCATGAGCATTTTAGATTACTTTGTCTTTGCTGCAATTTTAATCATCTGGGGCATCTTGGTGGTGAATTTGATTTTAACGATGGCGGGGTACACGCAGTACTTGAAGGACGCGCGTACGCCAGCGCCGCAGTTGCCTACCCAAGTACCGTTCGTTTCGGTAATGGTTCCCGCGCACAATGAGGGTATCGTCATTGTGAAGACGGTCTTGTCGCTACTGAACTTTGATTATCCCCATGACCGGTACGAAATTATTGTGATCAATGATAACTCCAGTGATAACTCGGCGACTTTACTCAAGCAGATTCAAACCACCTACCCGCAACGTAATTTGGAAGTCATCAACACAGACAAGGTCACGGGGGGCAAGGGTAAATCCAATGCCCTAAATATTGCGTTGAAACAAGCCAAGGGCAGCATTATCTCTGTTTACGATGCGGACAATACGCCGGAGCGGCCAGCATTACGGTATCTAGTGGCTGAGTTGATGCAAGATGATACATACGGTGCGGTCATTGGTAAATTTCGGACGCGTAACAAGAATGCTTCGTTGTTGACGCGGTTCATCAACGTCGAGACCCTCTCATTTCAATGGATGGCTCAGGCCGGTCGTCTACGATTGTTTAAGCTGTGTACGATTCCCGGGACCAACTACGTGATTCGCCGGTCACTGCTAGATAAAATTGGTGGTTGGGACACCAAGGCCTTAGCCGAGGACACCGAAATCAGCTTTCGGGTGTATCGCTTGGGCTACCGAATTTATTTTCAACCCAAGGCCGTTACCTGGGAACAGGAGCCGCAAACACTAGACGTTTGGTTTCATCAGCGAACACGCTGGGTCAAGGGCAACATTTACGTGATTTTGAAGAACTTGCCGCTGATTTTTCGTAAGAGTGGCCGGCGAATCCGATTTGATCTCTTGTATTTTCTGTCGGTCTACTTTCTCTTAATGACTTCACTGATTCTTTCCGATTCGGTGTTTGTTCTTTCGGTTGCCGGGGTGGCGCATTCCAATCTTCTGGGATTCAATAACTTCCTGTGGGCCTTTGCGATTCTGTTGTTCGTCATTAGTACCTTTGTGACAATTACCACTGAGAAAGGGGAAATGACACTGGGAAACTTGTTAGTTATTATTTTTATGTACGTCGTTTATAGTCAAATGTGGCTAGCGGTAGCTGCTTATGGAATGGTGGGGTATATTCGTGAACAAGTCTTTCATCAACAAGCAAAATGGTATAAGACCAAGCGCTATCAGTAGCCGGGTGATTTTAGCCGGTATGCTCTTTATTCTGATGGCTTGTGGGGTGTTAGGCACCACGACGACTGCCAGTGCCAAAGCGGCGTTAAAGACCTACACGCAGCCGTTTCAAAACACGACCACTAGTCTGTCTGGTCAGTCCGTTGAGATGAGTACGTACTTTATCAAAATGGACTATTGGGACGTGAAAAAAGCGACATTGAATCTGAATTATCAGGTGTCACAACTTTCTAGTCGGCAGTTATCGGATATCACGGTTTCTTTGGGTGGCGTGAAATTTGCCTCGTTTCGACCGAAAAAACAAACGGGCTTGCAGACCAAGACGATTCGCATCCCGTTGCGGCTCTTGGCCGGTCAAAATGAACTGAAAATCAGTGGTCAGGTGTTGAATCGTGCCGGCAAACAAGATTATCGGCTGACGCAGACGCCGGCCAACTGGCTGACAGTAGATAATCGTTCAGACGTGAATTTTCAATACGCCTTGAAGGCACCGACGCGTAACATCGATTCCTTCTATGATCATTTCTCGGGGCCGGATACTATCGTGAACCGGAATGCCTATATTACAGTGCCTAACGCTGCTAACAATGCGGAACTAGCTGCAAGTATGTACGCGTTAACGGGGGAATCACGGGTCATCACCACGGAAAATCAACAGATTCCGGTGGTCCAATTCAGTAGCGCGGATGGGCAAAAAGCCGATTACCAACTGGTGATGGCGGAGTACCAACATTTGCCGACACGATTTAAGAGACTATTTCGGACCGCTGACCTGAAAAATGCGGCGCAAATCAAGCGAGTTGACCTGAAGCATAAACACTACTTAGTAGTCACGGCGACGACGGGGGCACTGTTGAAAAAAGCCGCGCGGTTCGTGGCTAATTCCGAGCTGATGAAAGAGTCTAAGCATCCAACAGAGCGGATTACCCTCGCAACACAGACTTTTACGTCAACGCTGAACTATGATGGCAAATATCAGTTGACGACCAGCGCGGATAAAATCACTGGCGCGGATCATCAGGAACGGCAGTATTTTGTCAGCCTCCCGGTCGATCGCAATAATGCTGATGGATCGACCATCAGCATTCATTTCCGCTATGCCCGTAATCTGGATTTTAAAAATTCACTGGCCACGGTATATGTGAATGATACGGCCGTGGGGAGTGAGCGGTTAAGCGCCGCCCGGGCGGACAACGATACGCTGACGGTGGCGTTGCCTAAAGGGATGGCCTTGGGCAATAGCTTCACCGTTCGGGTTGCCCTAGACCTACCGCTAAAAGGCTCGGCGACCACGCAAAATAATAATCAGACGCCCTGGGCCAGCATCGAGCCCGACTCGGTTGCCAGAATCAAATCGGCACCGGGCAATGACCTGCTCTTTAGTAACTATCCGAATTTATTTTTGAAGAATTCGACCTACGATGATTTGGCGGTAGTCCGCCCGCAGACGATGTCCGCGACGGACTACCAGACGTTGACCAATATTTTCAATCTGATTGGCAATTATGCGGAGAATAACCGGGGAAAGATCACCTTTTATCAGCATCAGCCCAGCAAGGCGGTCATGGCCGATGCTAATGTGATTGCCTTTGGGACACCGCGGCGTAACGAGGTGATTCATCGATTGAATCATCAGCTATACTTTAAATACAACGCAGCAGAGACCGGATTCTTGTCGAATGAAAAGCTGAGCATTGAACAGAAGTACGGCCAGACGATTGGAAGCGCCCAGTTATTGCGGTCGCCGTACAACGCTAAGAAGGGGTTGTTGGTCGTAACGGGCGCCACCGACACGGCAACGTATCTGGCTTCGACGCAGATCAATTATCAGCGTAACATCGCCCAATACACGGGGGATGCCATTGTGGTCGATCCTGACAATAATCACAATGGGTATCGATTTAAGAAAAATAAGTTGATCAATACGGCGTTGAACACGAAACAGGCCATTAGCCGGCATTCGCAACAATTGCTGTACTTGGGGCTGGGGCTCATCATGATTATGGTCGTGACGATTGCGCTATTGCTCCTACTGTGGAAGCATGGCAGTTTGCATCGCCGGCGAAAGGGGGCACGGCATGACTAATCGTGCAAAAAATTCTAATCGGGAAACGTGGCTCACGGATATTTATCTGATTGTTTTTTTGATGATGGTCAGTGGCCTGGCACTGGGAATGGCCGCCACGCAGACGCACTACCTGATGATCAACGTGACCTTTTTAGCTGTGACCATCTGTCTGATCTTATTCACGTACTTTTGGGGGGTTATCACGGGGTTGTTGCTGAACCTAGCGTTTATGTTTGCTCAGATTTTGATCGTCATCTACGTCAGCCAAACGCATGCCGACACGGTGGCGTGGGGCCTGCTTTTCTGGCTGGTCTTACCTTTATTGCTTTCAATTTCCTTTTATGGCATGACGGCGCATCTGCGTAAGCTTCAGGCAGACAACGTGAAATTGCGCCAGGACCTCATTGAACGTGGGGCCTTTGACGAGTCGACAAACCTACGCACGACGGTCTCGTTCATCGAAGATACGGCCGTTTTTACTGAAACTAATCGGCGCTTTGACTTGCCAGTAACGACGATGATCATTCGGATTCGTTATTTCCAAGAGATGCGCAGTATGATCAGTGATAGCCAGTTGAGTGTGCTCTTGCAGTTAGTTTCAGAGACCATCAAAGGGGCTATGCGAACCAATGATATTACTTATTTGTTGGACCGAGCTAACCCGACCTGGGGCGTTTTGCTCTTCACGGACGCTGATGGTGCAGAAATTGCCGGCAAGCGCATCAAAGAGAAATTTGATAAGGCCCTGCTCGACTCCGACAATTTAGCGACGTTAGAGGTTCGGCTGATGGTCGGGGTAGCTAGCTGGGATGCAGAGAAGATGAAGAACCCTTACGACTTGATGAATGCCGGTATTAAAGAAACCGAATATGATGTTTAGGTGGGATGGTTAAATGACCGCAGCCCTTTTGGTACAGGCGGCGGTCATTTAAAGTAGACACACAAGAGCCTGGGATGTCCGGTCCCCAGGCTCGTTTTTGTTTACTGATAGTTATCGCCGATTCATATAGCGGTAAATGCTGTACAAAATAATTCCGGTCAATACGATGAGGCCGATAGCCGGATTGTCACGAAAGAGCCAGTGGACGACGCGTAGTGGACTGGTGCCGTGTAAGCCGCCAATTAGGGTGGTAAGGTGAAGCAGCATGTAACCATCTCCTGATGAAATTATTTAAAAAATATCCGAAAAAATTAAGGAAAAGTAAAGACTTTTCAGCGATTTAGCGTATGATGTAAACCACAGAGACCTAGAGGAGGGTATTACCCGTGAACGTGAATTACATGCTCATCCTGGAAATCATTGTGGTGGTCAACGCAGCGTTGGCCTTCGTGACGGTCTTTCGGGAAAAACGCGATATTGCGGCGACTTGGGCCTGGATGCTGGTGTTGGTGCTCCTGCCCGTCGTGGGCTTCATTGCGTACGCCTTTATCGGCCGGAAGCTGCCTAAGGGCCGGATGTTTCGCCTGCAACGGCAGGTCGCCGTTCAATTAGAGGAGCGGTTGAACCAGCAACGTGAAGAAATTGGCGATGAAATTGTGCCGTCTGACCAAATTAGTCACTCGGTCATTAATATGGTAAATATGTTTATGGAGACCGACCACGCATTTCTCGCGCGGAAGAACCGGGTCCGCATCATCACGGATGGTCACGACCTGTTCCACTTGATGTTAGAAGATATTGAGCGGGCCCATTCCAGTATTCATATTGAATTCTACACCTTTTATAACGATCAGATTGGCAATGACGTCTTGGATCTTTTGATCAAAAAGGCGCGAGCCGGCGTCGAAGTCCGGGTCATCTATGATCCGTGGGGGTCGATGGGAACTTGGAAGAGCTTTTTTAAACCGCTAATTGATGCCGGTGGGCACGTCGAGGCCTTCCTGGGCACGCGTTCAGCTGTGATCGATTTTCGGCTGAACTTCCGTGATCACCGCAAGATCGTGACGATTGATGGCCAGATTGGCTACGTCGGTGGTTTTAATATCGGCGACCAGTATCTGGGACGCAAGGAAAAGTTTGGCTACTGGCGCGACACGCATTTACGTATCGTGGGCTCCGGGGTCTTCTCGTTGCAGGCGCGCTTCATGCTGGACTGGAACGCCACTGACCGCGATCATCCCTTCAAGGATGACCGCATCGAGCACAAGTACTTCCCGCTGACCAAGGTCAAGGGGGAGACTAGCCTCCAGATTGTGTCGAGTGGACCGGATTCCGATTTGCAACAGATCAAGATGGGGTACATGCGGCTGATTCAGACGGCTGAAAAGCGCTTGTGGATTCAAACACCGTACCTGATTCCCGACGACAGTGTGTTGGACTCCCTGCGGATTGCGGCCATGGCTGGCGTCGACGTGCGAATTATGATTCCGGACAAGCCGGATCACGCCTTCGTGTACCGGGCTACGCAGTACTATGCGCGGCAACTGGCCGATGATGGGGTCAAGATTTATTTCTACCACAATGGGTTTATCCACGCCAAGACCATGGTCGTCGACGGTCGGATTGCCTCGGTGGGCTCGGCGAATATGGATTATCGCAGTTTTAAATTGAATTTTGAGATCAATGCCTTTATTTATGACCCGCAAGTCGCCACGCAGCTTGAAGAAATTTACGAAGCCGACATGCGCTACAGCGAGCTGATCACGCCAGAAAAGTTCAAGGCCCAATCGACTTATTTGAAATTCAAGCAGACGGCTTCGCGCTTATTATCCCCGATTCTGTAACGCCTGTCCTGATTGGCGTGTGGAAATATTGGGGTTAGGATTAGCGTTGGGGCGCAACTAAGCAGATTGGTTGGTCCGGTGCGGGTGAGATGTTATGATGAAGCCGCTAAAGTGGTCGACACTGGCGGTCCGGATTGAGGCCGGAATCCCGGTCGGACTGGCAGTGACCCCCTTTAGTGCCGCGAAAAATCTGAGTTAATGGAGTCTGGACCTAAACGCCCAGGCTTCTTTTTTGGCGCAAAATACCCCAGCGAGCGCGTCGTCGGGGCAGTGGCAAATGCTTGGTTAAATGAACCTTTGCTGGATTGACTTGACTAGTTAGGGGTGCCAACACAATCCACAGATGAGACCGCACGACCAGTCCCACCCACAAATGCTATGTTAACTGAGCAAACCGATAAACGCAATCAAAGGGCTTAACAATCGCGTTAAGGCGCGATTGGTTTAGGGACTTGCTCAGTAAACGGATAAGTCGTTTGAGACGCGGGCTTTCGGCTCAAAGCGAGGCCGAGACCGTTTTTCAGGCTCGGTCCGGTCCGCCCACCGCGTTCCAACCCATAGTTGGCGGATTGTAGGCGGTCAGTTCTCGCTACGAAGCTGTGAACGACTAATTCTTACACCATGAGTCGCGTGGTGACAATGGTTCTAGCTGATTTTTGTCTTTCAACTTTCAGTTCCAAACAAATGCCCCGCAATCACGATGACTGCGAGGCATTTTAATTACTTATTTTGTGAAATCAATGGCCAGACTCAAGAAGTAGACCACGACCCCGCCAACGACCATGCTGACGAGCTCACCCCAGCCGATGGATAGCCAGTTGGCCCAAAAAGTTGGCCAGAAGGCAGCGCTCCCCACGATGGCAATCTCCCAGGCAATCATGCACATGAAAAAGACGGCGACGACCGTGTTGACGGCCATCTGGGCGATACGGTTGTGGATGAACTTGCTGAGCCAATACATGACTAGCAAGGCCAACAGCGTTTGCACGGTGCCAGTCACGATGTCTAAAAAGCCAAACGGTGAGGCAATGATATTTGAGATGAAGACCCCCAGGGTGACGGCGACAATGTAGCGCTTGTTAAAGACAACCAAGTGGTTGAACATTTCTGACAGGCGCACCTGAAAGGGGCCGAAGCTCAGGGCTGACAAGACCGTTGTTAGGACAACGTAGAGTGCAGCTACTAGGGCAGCGAGGACCATGCTACGAGTGTCGTCGATGCCCAGAAAACTTTTCTTAGAATTCACGAGAAATTCCTTCCTTTGCTAGTTATTCAATTTGTGACGCATACATAAGAGTACCGCAAACCACGGGATTTGGCAAAATGTTCCATGTGAAACATTACAATCCGGTATTGTCTGGGAAGAAAGATTGACAGCGGGCGGGGTGGTTGTGTAAGTTAAGACTAACTTAACTGAAATCATTTAAAAAGAAATTGGAGGCGTCATCATGAAAATCGCACACCGCCAGTGGCCGCTATGGGGGCTGTACACCGTGGCGTTTACGCTGATTGCGGCATTGGGCTTTGGCGTGTTTGGTCTGGCGAACCGGACCATGATTTGGTACATGGATGGGGTGACCCAGCACTATCCGCTGATTTTGGAGCTCCACCGCTTATTGGCAAAGGAGGGCCTGGGTGGCCTGGCTGGTTGGTCGTGGACCTTGGGGTTGGGGGCTGATAAGCTCACGACGTTGGCCTATTACGTGTTGGGGGACCCGTTTGCCTACCTGGTCGCACTGTTGCCCACGCGGCTCCTGGAAATCGGTTATGGTTGGGGCATCATATTGCGGCTATATGCCAGTGGGCTGGCGTTTTTGGCGTTGGCCCAGCGCTATTCCTTTCGGCCGAGCAGTCGGCTGTTAGGCGCGCTGACCTATGCATTTACCGGCTACTCCTTAATGGTCGGGGTCCATCACCCGTTTTTCTTATTGCCGATGATTTGGCTACCGCTGCTATTCGTGGGCATCGACCAGGTCTTACACGGCCAGGGCTGGGGCTTACTGGCGTTGATGACCGGCGTGACGATTCTCAGTAACTTTTACTTTGCCTACATCTTAGGCCTGGGCAGCTTGATCTATGCCGTCATTCATTACCTACACGTGAAACAGCAGGGGACTTTGGCCGTTCGGCTGCCCGTAGCGGTGGGACGGTTCTTAGCCGCGGCCGCGACCGGGATGCTGATTGCCGGCGTCTTCTTGGTGCCGTCCTTACTGATGATGTTGAAATCTACCCGGACCGGTGCCATCTTTGCTAACGGCTTGGTGACCTATCCGCTCGGGTACTACCTGACGCTGGGCAACGCCATTTTGACTACGGGGAATACCCTGAATTACTGGTCTGTGCTGGGGATGAGTGGCCTGACCTTCTTCGGCTGTGTCTACACCTTGGTCCATTGGCGCCGGCATCGCTGGTTAGCCGGCACCCTGGTCGCCATCGTGATTGGGCTGGGCATTCCGGCCGTAGCCGCGGCCTTCAACGTCTTTTCGACGCCCTCTAACCGTTGGATTTTGCTGGCGGCGGTACCGTTTGGCCTGGCGACCATGACTCTGGCCGACCAGTTGGGAAAACTAACGCCGTTCGACCGCTGGTGGTTAGCTGGCAGTGCGGCCGGACTTCTCACCGTGGTCTACTTGAGCAATGGCCTCATCTTCAGTAACGCCGCGCGTGACCTGATCACCTACGGCTTACTGTTGGCACTAACGGCAATCCTGATGATTCAGGCACCGCGCCGCCTCACACTGGAGCTGGTCGGCGTAGCGGTCGGGTTAAATTTGGTCAACAACGCCTGGGGGTACTACGATCCGAATGCCGGGGTGCAAGCGACCCAGGAGCTACGCCGCGGGGATGCGACGCGCTATATTCAAGACTACTTTGATGGCGCCCAGGCGGTGGCCCAGGAGGATAAAACCTTTAGCCGCGTCGATGCCACGCGGAACTTTAATCTATTTCGGACGGTCGGCAACAACATGACCATGACGCACGGGTTGAACGGGGTCATGTCGTATTTTTCCGTGCAAAATGGCTACGTGGGCCAGTTCAGCCGCGACCTGCAAAACTCTGAATACGCGATGAACGCGCCCATCGGCCAGGGGGATAGCCGCACCACGCTGAATCAACTGCTCGGCGTCAAGACACTGTTTGCTCGCGAAGACCAGGTCACGACGTATCAGGCCTTGCCGTACGGCTATCACGCCACGGGAAAGGTGTTCACGGAAAAGCCGGTGTACGGGCTATCTAACGGTGTCGGCACCCAGGCGTTGACCACCAACTTGGCCTTTCCGCTGGTCTACACCCAGCCGCAAGCGATGACCACGTCGGCTTGGCGGCAATTGCAGGGGGTGGACCGGGAACGCAGCTTAACCCAGGCCGCGGTCACGACCAAACCGGTGGCTGGGGTGGCCTCAGCTGCCTACCAGTCGCCCAAACGCCAATTGGGCTATACGGTGACGCCCGACACGGTGCCCGTGATCGACAGTACCAATAAAGTGATTCAATACCGGTTAAATCAGGCCCTGGCCGGTCAAAAGAAAGGGCTCAATGACAAGCAAACGGCAACGTACGGGGCGACGCTAAAGACACCGAAACTGACGGTCGATGACAACGGTCTGATCAGTCGTAAAGACGTTCGGCAATATGGCCCGATGGTGGGCTTACAACGGCATCGGCAGGCGCTCCAGCGGGTCTTGGCGCAGAACCAAGCCATCTTAAAGCACACCACCCAGGTCAATGCCCACGGGCTGCGCCAACTGGCCAGTGACGCGCAGGGACACCCCATCAGCTACACGCTGACACTCAAGCACCCCCAGCGCGCCCAGGGGACGGAACTGTATTTGGAACTAAGCGGTATCACGTCGAACCAATTGACTACTCGTGGGCAACTCCAAGCCCAGGACAATACGAGTGTACTAGGCGCCACCCCCCGCTCGGCCTTGACCAAGTTAAATGCCTGGCGGACGGCAACGCGCAATCCCGACCTCGGTGACTACTGGGTTACGGCCAAGACGCGGGATGCGGCCAAGACGTTCTCCCAGTTTGGCGTCGACAACTTGTCGGACTACGAACCCAAGCAACACGTCTTGCTCAACCTGGGCTATTCCAAGCAGTTGCGCAAAACGGTGGACGTGACCTTTAATGCCACGCAACAGATTAATTTCAAATCCGCCCGGTTGATCGCCGTGCCATTTGGAAAAGCCTACAATCAGCAGGTCCACCGCGTACAGCGTCGCGGCCTGCAGCACGAACAGGTCACCAATAATCGGGTGTCCGGTGACTTGACGACGGCTCGGACCAGCGTGCTGACCACGTCGATTCCGTACTCCACCGGTTGGCGGTTAACGGTCGATGGTCGGTCAACGCCAACGCAGGTGGTCAACGACGGCTTTGTTGGTGCGCGATTGACCAGCGGAACCCACCACATCCAATTAACCTACCAGACGCCGGGGCTTAAACTCGGCTGGGGACTGACCATTGTCGGCACCCTGATCTTAGTGGGTGAAGATGGTTGGCGATACTGGCGGCGCTCTTAATCCATGAAAAAATGGCGACTCTCGAGACTTGAGGGCCGCCATTTTGCGTCTGATTTGGTACACTGAAGAGGCAGTAAAACTTTTAGGGGAGTGATTGGAATGTCACGATGGTTAACGTGGCCCGTATTCTACGAATTGACGGAGATCTACACGGCGCCACTCAATGTGATGTGGTTCATCTTGGGGGCAGCGATTGCCCAGTACTATGCGGGGACGGTGAACTGGGTCAATGTCGGGCTGTGTCTGCTGGTCGTCTTCATCTTCGATTTAGCTGTCAATGTGGCGGACAACTACTATGATTATCAACATGCCCATGACCGGGCTGGGTACGCGCAAAAGACCAATCCGGTCGGCCGGCTTGCGTTGCCAGAAACCGGAGTGGCCCGGCTAGCGTGGGGCTTGTATGCGCTGGCCGCTGTACCAGGCGTCGTCTTAGTCTTACGAACCGGCTGGCCAGTAGCGGTGTTTGGTGCCATCGGCTATCTGATTGGCATCTTTTACACGGCGGGGCCGCGACCAATCAACGCCACGCCGGTTTCAGCTATCGTGGTGGCGTTAGCGATTGCCTTTTTGATTCAGTTGACCTGTGTCTACGTGTCCATTTACGGGGAACGGCCGCTAACTTGGTCAATGGTGGGGGTGACCTTCTTGTTGTGCCTGCCACTCACGCTGATCTTCTTTACGCTTCAGATGGCCAATGATACGGCCGACCGGGCAGAAGACATTGCGAATCACCGCTATACGCTGGCATATTATCTGGGCCAACCTGGGTCCGTGCGGCTGATTCAAATGGTCGTGGTGGTGGGCAGCTTGTGGCCCTTGGTCAACGTAGCACTGGGCATTGCCCCAGCCTGGACGGCATTAGCAGTGCTGTTATTGCCCGTGATGTGGCGGGGGATGCGGCCCTTCTTTGCCGTGCAGGACAAGCGCCGGACCTTCATGACGATGGTCAAGAGCGCCTCACTGTTCTTCGTGGCCTACCCGCTATTGTTTGCGCTGGGGACCTGGTTGTAGCGGGGGTTAACCCGGGTTATAAGGTGGTATTTACGTCGCGCATGATGGGGGTTGTGTTCAAGAGAAAATCAAAATGAGATGACCTTTTTAAATAAGAGCCTTCAGTCCCAATCTGAGCAATTTAAAAGATGGGGATAAAGGAGAAATCGTAAAAGGAATCGCTGTCTCGATATGAAAGGCAACGATTCCTTTTACGATGCCTTGAATTGACGCTTTGAGAAAAGCCAGTTAGTGGCTTAAGTCTGAGAAAGGTCTGGTTAACCCGGGTTATGGTTTGGAATCGACTGATTGGTGACGTTCAGGGCGTAAACCGATACACTGACATCAATGCTAAATTCCCCCCTGTGCAAGCGTAGAAAAATACGGTATCGTAGGAGTGTACCTGGTGGCGACGGGGCTTAAACAGACAGCTATGCCTGCAAAAGAGGCAATTGATATTTCGCCGTTAGGTATCAACAGTTAAGGAAATAGCCCAAGTTAACCCGGGTTATAAAATGCAGTCTACGATATTTCCAGGGGAGGAAATCAAGTGACAAAACATGTACGGGATTACTTGCTGCAACAACTCAATGATGGGCTGATCTTACTGGTCTTCTGCAACAGCGTGACGCTGGGGCAGCTGTGGATAGGTGCGTGGTACTATCAGTGGGGGGCGTCGCTACTGTTTTTCGGCTATCTACTCGTGATATTGGGGTTGTTGGCCGTGGGACTTTGGCGCCCGCGATCAGATGCCCGTGATTTTACCAGGGGGCAGGCGGACTACTGGCTATCTCTAGTCAATGAACCGCAAGGCGATTTTAGGGGTCTGAATTGGACGAAGGGAATCTGGTGCGGTGCCATCAGTTTTAATTTGGTGGTCTTTCAATTCGGGTCGACCCTGGGCTGGTCGCTCGGCCAACAATTAGCCGTGAAGTTAACGGTGGCCATCGCCGTTGGGGGACTCGTGCTGGGAATGGTTGGCCTCTGGGCGGTGCGTTGGTGGCGGTATTATACACGATTGCGAGGTGGTCAGGCATGACCAAGCAACAACACGATTACTGGCAGTTATTTTTCAGCGATGTTTTTCAGGTCATTATCACGTTACAGCTGGCCCTATCATTGTTGGACTGGGATGACCTTTGGCCGTGGCGAGTGACGGTGTTGGCGGCCCTGGTTCTGGTAGTGAGTGGGCTGACCATCAGTAGTGCCTGGTATCGCTACCGGGGCAGTGCGCACAGTCAGCCGATTGCGACGACCACTCATTGGCTGTATTTGTTAAATGAACGTGATGCTAATCTGACCCGTAACTGGTTGACCTGGTCGCGGGGCGTGCTAGTGGGATTGGTGGTGTTGATGGCCGGTGTGAGTCTGCTAAATGGCGTCGTCGCGCTACCACCCACGGCATTGCTCTTTTTGGGGCTGGACAGTCTGGTATTTATCGGCGGAATTCTGGCTTTCAATATCTTGTGCTGGGGGATTCACCGTTGGCAGTAATTTAGGGGAAGCAACATGTCCAAACGCAGCTGGGTACTGACAATTGGACGAGTGGGCAATCTAGCAGCGATTTTTACGGCCTTGACGTTGGCCGGACCGTGGCGGCTACGCTTTACATACCTGGGCAGCTTCTTGCTGCTAGTTAACGCCAGTCTGATTTTTTGGACCACCACCGCCACGAGTTATGGCACGGTCGTCTCCGTTCCGGTAGTGAATTGGCCTACCTGATTATCCTAGATCTGATTTATCTATTCTGGGATGCCGGTTCCGCCGTCCATGGTGGGCTGGCCGTCTTGTGGCAGGTGACTAATGTTGTGAATTATCTGACGCTGGCCTTGGCTGGACTGATGGTCGGGCAATGGTTGATAGGAAGCTGGCACAGTTGCCGACATCCTCATTAAAAAAATCGTGTGACCCATCGTGGCAGGTCACACGATTTTTTAATGGGGTGGACAAAGTCCCTAGTTGCAAAATCAGTTCGTTTGGTTGGTCCCGGGAAATGAGTCATAGGTGGTTTTTAGGGTTATCGGTAAGCGCCTTGGTTCTTAAGTATCGTGCAAAAAACCCGTCATTCAGGCCGTGAGCCCCAATGACGGGTTTTGCTTAATCAGCGTTTAAAATCCATAGGAACAAGATGAAGACGACGGCTAATCCGTACATCATGGCGCCGACTTCCTTGCCGCGCTTGGCCGCGATCATGGTCAGCGGGTAGGTGATGAAGCCCAGAGCGATCCCGTCAGAGATGCTGTAAGTCAACGGCATACCTAAGACAATCAGGAAGGCCGGAGCGGCCACTTCGAATTTTTCCCAGTGAATGTTCTTCAGGGATTGGGCCATCAGCACACCCACGATAATCAGGGCTGGGGCGGTGACTTGGTTGGTCACGACTGCCAGCAGTGGGGAGAAGAAGGCCCCGAAGATGAAGAGAATCCCGGTGACGATGGCGGTGAAGCCCGTCCGTCCACCAACTGCGATTCCGGCAGAGGATTCGACGAAGGCCCCCATAGGCGACGTCCCTAACAGGGAACCAACCACCATGGTGCTGGAGTCAGCCATCAAGGCTTTACCGATCCGGGGCAGCTTGTTGTTCTTGACCAGACCAGCTTGTTCGGCCAGGCCGACTAAAGTCCCGGTGGTGTCAAAGAAGGTGACCAGCAAGAAGGTCAAGACGACCACGACTAGCTGTAAGGAATTGATGCTCGACACGTGAGTCAGACCAACCATGAAGGTCGAACTGATGCTGGGGACGCCGGAAATCAATTGCTTAGGCATGGCGATCAGGCCCGTTGCCAGTCCCAAAATAGAGTTGGCGACCATCCCGATGAAGATGGCCCCAGGAATACGCGCGCTCATCAGGACTAACGTGATAATTAAACCGAAAATCGTCAACCACGTGCTACCGACCTGCAGGGAACCCAGCGTCACGACCGTGGACTTGTCAGCGACGACCAAACCACCTTGGCTCAAACCGATAAAGGCAATGAATAACCCAATTCCGGCACTGATGGCCATTTTCAAATCACGCGGAATGGCGTCGACCACTTTTTCCCGTAGCTTGAAAGCCGTCAATATCATGAACAGGATGGACGCCACGAAGACGCCAGCCAGCGCCGTTTCCCACGGCACCTTCATCCCGATGACCACGGAGTAAGCGAAGAAGGCGTTGATTCCCAGGCTGGCGGAGATGGCGATCGGGTAGTTGGCGAGAATCCCCATCAACATGCACCCGAAGGCTGAGGCAAAGGCCGTCGCGGTAAACACGGCGCCTTGGCTGATGCCGGAAGCCCCCAGCACCTGCGGGTTCACGAACAAGATGTAGGCCATGGAAACGAAGGTCGTTAGGCCGGCCAGCGTTTCTTTCTTGTAGTTCGTGCCCAGTTCCTCAAAATGAAAAAAGTCAGCGATTCTTTGCATGAATGATTGCTCCTTTAGGCAAATTTATGTAAAATCCGAACGTTTATTGATATCGTTCGTGTTTTTGTTCTTAATCAATCCTTATAGAGCTTATCACGTTCCTAAATAAAATGCAATCACGAATTATAATTTATTTTATAATCGGTTAGTTCGTAGACTGCTGGTATCCAAAAAAGAGTCTGGGGAAATTCCCCAGACTCGTGGATGGTATCTTTAAATGACTGAAACGTGCGCCCACAGGCAGTCGGTTCCGCGCTTAATCCGGATCGGCCAGGGACTTGCCGCTGGTGATAGTCTTGAAGCCGGAAAAGGCCGTGTCGATCGTTTGATATTCTGCATCGCTGAGCGTGACGTCTAAGGCTTGAGCGTTGGCCTCGACTTGGGCGGCGCGCTTGGCACCAGGGATGACGACACTGACCAGTGGATCTTGCATGTACCAGGCCAAAACGGTTTGCGCGACCGTCGCTTGGTGTGCGTCGGCAATTGGCCGGATGGCGTCGATGGCCTTGAGGGCCTGGCTGTACCGCGGTTCTTGGAAATCGCTGATTTGACTGCGGATATCGTCGGCCGGGAAGCTCACGTCTTGATCGTATTTCCCAGTCAACAGGCCAGAAGCCAAGGGGAAGTATGGGACGAAACTGATTTGATGGTCCTTAAGGTACGGCATCAGGTCGGCCTCGTGGTCGCGGTGGAGCAGGCTAAATTCGTCTTCGACCACGTCCACGTAACCGTCGGCGTTGGCTTCTTTGACTTGGTCTAAGCTGAAGTTGGACAGGCCGATTGCACGGATCTTGCCTTGTTCGCGCAGGCGTTGTAGGGCGCCGACCGCTTCGGCCTTGGGCGTTTGTTTATCAGGGAAGTGGATGTAGTAGATATCCAGGTAGTCGGTGTTGAGGCGCTTTAGGCTGGCTTCCACTTGGGCGGTCAGAAATTTGGGGTCGTTGTTAATGACCTGTTCGCCGCTCGAGAAGTCTTGGGCCCCCTTGGTAGCGAGGGCAAAGCTGTGGCGGTCAAAGTCGTGCATGGCTTGACCAACCAGTTCTTCGGAATGGCCTAAGCCGTAAACGTAGGCGGTGTCCAGCAATTTGATACCGTTATTCAGCCCCGCCTTGACCAAATTCAAACCGTCTTCATCTTTTAAATTGGGGAAGAGGTTATAGCCGCCGACCGCGTTGGTCCCCAGACCTAGTGGCGTAGCCTGCACATCAGTTTTACCAATCGTAACTTGTTTGTGTGTCATACAATGACCCTCCTAATGAAGTTGTGAAACCGGATTCAAATACATTTCCTATTATAACGGATTTCTCCAGGCGTGAAAAATAACTTGGCCCGGTGTTAGCCAGCGCCACTTTCTGGTACACTGGAAGGCAAGGAAAAGGAGCGGTGAAAATGACAACTTACTTAATCGTGGGGGCGAATGCTCTCGGACAATCGGTCGCACAACAATTGGCAACGCAAGCGGACGCAACGGTGCGGCTCTTGAGTGCCCCCGATGTGGCAGTGGACCCAGCGTTGGCTCAGCAGGTTTCAGTGTTGACGGGTGATTTGACGAAAGAGGCCACGTACGGCCCCGCCTTGCAAGATCACCCCGTAGTTTTCTCGGCCCTGAGTGGGATGGACGTGGACTTGGCGTTTGAAGCGCTGTTCGATGCGCAATACCATCAGCGCTTGACGTTGACGCGGTTTGTCATGTTGAGTACGGCAGGGGTCGATCAAGAGGTGACGGGCGACTTGAATTACCCCGGCATTAACGACATCAAGGAATACCTGAACCAACAGCGTTATGCGGCTAAATTGGTGGACGAGGCAGAGTTTCCGTACACGATCTTGCGGCCGGTGACGTTAAGTGACGATACCCAGCGCGAGCCACAGATCATCAAGGAAGGCACTGCCGTCCCTGCAGGAACTGTTCCACGTGAAACAGTCGCTCAGGTCGCCGTCCAGTTGATGACTGCTGGTGGCGCGGATTATCAATCCCTGGCGATTTGCTAATAGTACTGCTTAAAGTTTGCCAAAACCTGGTAAATTCAGTCGTGGGTTCAGAGATTGTTTGTTAAAATAGAGATAGTGGGGTGAAAGCAGTGGCAATTAATATTGATCAAGACCAATTAGAAGCGATTCGTGAGCGCATGGATGAGGCCAATCAACGCGCCCACTTCGTGATTTTTAAGTCCGTGGAACGGGCGACTGGTAAAGTCCTGCGCCTCATCACGGATATCGAAAGTTTCCGAACGATTCGCGAACAGCATCAAGACGATTCCGACATGATGATCGTCCAAGACATCGTACCGATCACGGCCACCTTGGCACGCTGGGCGGTCGCCGAAAATTTGGCGGCCCAGCAGCAAGGCGACAGTGCGACGGTCTTGGCCGATTTAGAGCACTACACCAATGCGGTGCTTCAAGAAAATCATCAAACAATCAATCCGCCAGAGGATGCGGACGATTCAGACGACTAACTCGGGTTGGTCGCCTTTTTGTTAGGCAACAAGATGACAGTGATTATCGACAGGTGATTTGACCAATTTTATCGGAAATAATTAATGATCAGCAGTGTTAAACAATTCGGCCTAAAGCGCAATGATGTCAGTAAATGTCGGTTACCAAACTAACCGGCTTATTTTTATGACAATTTCGCGTCAACGCCCAATTGCCCACGTAAAACTGGTAAGATAGAGGTAAGTATGGGGGAGAAGAAATCTAATTTTGAGGAGGGTTCTCGTTGAAAAAATATTGGCAATTACTTTTGGGGACGGCTTTTGCTGCGTTGATGCTGGGCTGGGGATCCGCACCAGTTGTGGCCCCAGCGAAGGCAAAACCGACGATGAAAATGGTCACGTATGGGCAATTGACTAACAAAAATACCCATCGTTTGGCAGCCGTTCGTGAAGCGGCTCGTCAAGCTATTTTACAAACGACGAAAGCCAAGAGTCGCCGGGTACCAGCGGTCTATCAAGTGAAATTACCGACCCATATGTCTAAAAAAGCGGGGCTGGCTAAGAAGGGGCTACGGATGCCGCTACTGAAGAACAGTTTTAAGCTGTCCCACGTAACGGTGCCGTATAGTGCGTTGACGGGTAAGATCGCCAATCGTTACCTACCCAAGGCTGACCGGACCAAGAAGATCAACACCAAGAAAATGGTGGCTTTGACCTTTGACGATGGGCCGGATCCAACCTTAACGCCACGCCTGTTGAAGACGTTAAAGAAGGCCCACGTGCACGCCACGTTCTTTGAAGTCGGTCAAAGCGTTAAACGTTATCCGAAGATTGCCCGGGCCGTCTTGGCTGGTGGCAATGAGTTAGCGAACCATTCTTGGAATCACCCGAACTTTGGGAGCATTGGGACCAAGAAGACGGCGCAACAAGTCTTGCGGACCAATCAGGCAATTTATCAAGCAACCAAGACCTTGCCGCAATACGTTCGGCCACCCTATGGCAGCATTACTGCCGCAGAAGGGCGTAAGCTGCAACAGCCGATCATTCGTTGGTCAGTGGATTCTCGCGATTGGTCGTACTTAAATGCGAAAAAGGATATTGCGGAAGTAATGAAAGATACGCGTGGTGGCGACATCATCTTGATGCACGATGTTCACAAACAATCGGTAGCCGCCGCACCCACGATCATCAAGCGGTTGAAAGCCAAGGGGTACAAATTGGTCACCGTCAGCGAATTGTTGAACAATCAAGCCTTGCCGGGGTTACAGTACTTCGGTGCGCATGATGCGCGAATCGCTGGTAAATAAAAAAACGATTAGTTTCACGTGGAACATTTCCCGTGAGACTAATCGTTTTTTCGTGTCAAGATAAGTTAGCCCAGTAACTGCTTAACCAATTGTTCATAGACGTGTTGAACGTGGTGGAACTCATCAAGGTCGACGGATTCGTTCAGGGAATGGGCGTCATACCATTTGCCCGCACCGTAAACGATGACGGGGAAGGCGTTGGCGGACTTGGTGAATTCGGAAGCGTCGGTGGCCCCATGGATCACTTGCAGGTCGATAGGGTGGCCGAACTCAGCGTCAGCGATAGCCTTAGTCGTTTTGACCAGCGGCGAATCTTGAGCGCTGATGATGGGTTTGAAACTGTAGTCCACGTGTAAGGTCAGATCCACGCCGTCTTCTTGGTTGAGGCGGTCGACGGTCTCGTTTAACCGCTGAATGACTGCGGCATTGTCGAATTCAGGAATCGGCCGGATGTTACCTTGAAGTTCGGCCTTGGCGGGGATGCTATTGACCTGTTCGCCGCCGTTGAAGACCGTCACGCTGTGGACCAGCGGCCCGAGTTCAGGGCTAACGGGGGCGTCGTCGAATTCGGTGGCTTCGGCGGTCACGTATTTGATCAAATTCGTAATCGCGTTGACGCCTTTTTCCGGCATGGAACTGTGGGCACCGACCCCGCGAGAATAGACGTGATAGTTCAGAGAGCCGTTGTGGGCGTAGACCAGATTGCCCCCAGTCGGTTCACCGATGACCATCCCAGTCAGATCGTCAGCGTAGCCTTGTTCGGTCAGCATCCGCGACCCCATGGCGCCATTTTCTTCGCCGACGGTCCCGATAAATCGCAGGCGGCCGTTGAGTTTGACCTGAGCGTCGGCCAGGTCGATAAAGGTGATCAGCATGCCAGCTAACCCACTCTTCATGTCCGCTGCGCCCCGACCGTAGAGGCTATTGTCGGCGATGTGAGCGCTAAACGGGTCGAATTGCCAATCGGCTAAATCACCGGTCGCAACGGTATCCAAATGACCAGCTAGAGCGAAGACCTGGTCGCTAGTGGGGTCGCCGATTTCGGCCACCACGTTGCTCCGGCCGGGGGCGTACGGAATCAGCTTGGCGGAAATGCCATGTTCTGCGAAGAGCTGCTGAATATAGGTCGCGACGGCTTCCTCGTTGCCATTGACGGAATTAATGCTGACTAAGTCTTGTAAAATCTGTACTGCTGCACTGTCTTTCATAAAGACCAACCCACTTTCTCACCATTTTTTAATATTATAATTCAGTGTAGCACGCTTTCAGAAAAATGGCCCGTAAAGTTGCGGAATATCACGAAATTTATGGCAAACATTTGTTCGCTTTCACTGGCAGATATGCTAGAATATAATCAACGAAGACGAGAACGAAAATGGAGGTTGGCTGATGAGTTTACAATTTATTTTGGGAAGCGCCGGGCAGGACCACCGGACGCCGATGGTCACGGCACTGGCACAACAGGTGACGGACCAGCCCGCCGATCAGGGCTATTACTTGGTGCCGAACCATATCAAGTTTGAAACAGAAGTGGATGTCTTGGCGGCGTTAAAGGCCCAGTTGGCGCCGGACCAGCCGTTGTTTGCACAGACGCAGGTCCAGGTCTTTTCATTTACCCGTTTGGCCTGGTTCTTCATGAAAAACGAGCCGGTCTACCAGCTCCCACGGATCTCTACGGCGGGCCTCAATATGTTGATCTATCAAATCATTCAAAGCCATGCGGATGAGCTGACTATCTTTAGAGGTGAGGTCGATCGGCCCGGTTTTGTCAGCCAATTGACCACGCAATTAGCTGAGTTCAAGGTGGGCCAGGTCACGGCGGCGGACTTGATGAGTGCCATCGACCAGCTCCCCAGCAACAATGCGGACCTGCAGGCTAAACTACATGACTTGATGATCATTTACGACGCCTTTGAGACCCAGATGCTGGGCAAATACATTGAAAATACTGACTTACTCAATCAGCTGGCCGATTACCTGACCCAGCGAGTTGACCTCAGCCACGCGCATTTTTATTTGGAAGGCTTCTCACAATTGAGCGCGCAAGAACGGCAGCTGGTTGCGGTTTTGATTCAACAGGCGGCGAGTGTCACGGTAGCCTTGAATTTGGATAAGGCGTATCCGCAAGCTTTACCTGACCCGACCAATCTGTTCTTTCAGTCGGCCAAGACTTACCATCAATTGTATACGGTGGCACAGGCCAATCACGTGCGCGTCTTGGTGGACCAGCGGGCTAAATCGGCGCGGGTATCCGCGGACTTACAGGCGCTTGACGAGTACTGGCAGGCCAGCAATACCTTGGCGCCCTTGCCCCCACACGCCGCAACAACGCCGCAAGATATCCAAATCGTTCAGGCCGACAACCGCTACGTGGAAGTTTCGCGCGTGGCCACGCAGATTCGTCAGTTGGTGGCGACTGGTAAGTACCGCTACCAGGATTTCTTAGTGTTGGCGCGGCATTTGGACGCCTACCAAACGGTGATCGCTCCTATTTTTCAGGCGCAAGCGATTCCATATTTTGACGACGCCGATGTCCAAATGGCCGACCACCCCTTCGTGGAATTACTGAACAGCTTGTTTGACGTGCAACGCAAGAATTACCGTTACGCTGACGTCTTTCGGGTGTTGAAATCAGAACTGTTGCTCCCGAAGCAGGCGGATGGTCAGCCGCTGTCACTGCCAGCTTATCGACAAGCACTGGCGTTGACCGAAAACCTGGTCTTGAAAAATGGGTATGAGGGTCAACATCGCTGGACACAAGAAAAGGACTGGGTCTTCAACCGCTTTGCTACGGGGGATGGGGGGGTCCAAACCACTAAGGACCAACAAATCACGACGCAGATCAACCTGATTCGCCATTTCGTCAAACAGACCTTGCCCCCCTTCTTTGCCCGGCTCAAGGGGGCTAAGACGTACACCGAGGCCGTTGCCGTGCTCTACCAGTTTTTGGCCAACGCCGGCGTACCGGAACGGCTGATGGCCTGGCGGGACCAAGCCATTGATGCGGGGGACTTGGTCCAGGCCGGTCAACCCGAACAGACTTGGGCGACCTTCTGCCAAATTTTAGATGAGTTCCATACGATCCTTGGCGACACGCCATTTGTGCAAGCTGACTTTCAATCACTCCTACAAGCGGGATTTGCGGGGGCGAAGTTCAATCAGATTCCGTCGACCTTAGATCAGGTCACGATTTCTGAAAGCGGCATCGTCCAGGCCAATAATCGGCAGATCACCTTCCTGATGGGGGCCACGGCCGATGCCATGCCAGATGATCAGGTGCCAACGACCTTGCTCGCAGATAATGACCGCCAAGACCTGAGTGACCAGCTCCAGCAGGTCGATGAGAACAGCTACTTACGCGATGATGCCGCGACGCAATTGGCGGGCGAACCTTATTTGAATTACCTGGCCTTTTTGAGTGGCAGTGAGCAGCTGATCTTCAGCTACCCGGTCACCAGCGATGCAGACCATAACGGCTTGCAGATTTCGCCCTACGTAGCGCGGATTCGCGACTATTTCCAATTGCCGACCCAAATTGCGGCGGCGACGCCTCAAGCCGAAGACGCCGACATTTTGCCATTTATCGGGACCCGGCGGACCACGCTGCGACACTTGGTACAAGCGGGTCACGACAGTCAATTGCGCGAAAAGCCACTGTCTAATGCCTGGCTGTACGTGTTGCACCTGCTGCGAGCTGACCCCAATTACGGGGAGTTGACGACCAAATTACTGGGCAGTCTGAGTTACCGCAACGTGCCGACGCCGCTGACGCCAGACATTGTGACCCAGCTGTACGGCAATAAGATCAACACCTCCATTTCCAAGTTAGAGGAATATTACGCCAACCCGTACGCCTATTACCTCAAATATGGGCTAAAACTGCAGGAACGCGACGTCTTTGAACTTTCGCCGGCTAGTACCGGGGAATTCTTCCATGCGACCTTAGATGGCCTGATGAAGCTGGTTAACCGTCAGCGCCTGGACCTAGCCGAGATGGACGACCAGCAATTACAGGAAATGACGGACGAGGTCATCGCCAAGATTCTGGATACGACAGCCAATCCCCAGTTCGCCATTCTGGAGAGCTCGCACCGCATGACCTATATTCGCGAGCAGTTGATCAAGACGATGCGGCGAATGGCGTCGACCCTCCAGGAGCAGAGCAAACGCACCAAGTTCCGGCCCAAGCGGACCGAGGTCCAATTTGGCCTCGGGGATGAGCAGGGCTTAGCGGCACTGTCTTTTGATGTGGGGAAGCAGCGTCAGGTCACGGTTCGGGGACGAATCGACCGGCTGGACGCCATGCAGGTCAATGACAAGACCTATCTGGGCATCGTGGACTACAAGAGCTCCGAACATAAATTCAGCTATCAAGATGCCTACTACGGCCAGGCGATGCAGATGTTGACGTACCTGGATGCTGTACAGAAAAATATGCCCGAGCTGCTGGATAACGTCACGACCAAGGACGCCGAACTGGCGGGGGCGGTGTACCTGCATTTGCAAAATCCGATTTTAAAGGCCGCCGACGTATTGGGGACGGACCTGGGGGATGCGCTGTTGAAGGCCGAGCAATATCAAGGCCTGTTGCTCGATGACCCAGACCTGCTGACCAACTTAGATACGCTGTTCGCCGATCCGGACTTCACCGGGAGTTCCTTACTCTTCCGGGGCCTGCGCAAAACTAAGAAGGGTATCAGCTCATATGGCAAGTTGTTAGTGAACCCCAATGAGCTGAAATTACTGTTGGCGCACACGGAACGCCTGATCAAGCGCGCGGCCACGGAGATTTTTGATGGCCACGTCGACCTCGCCCCCTTTCGGCAACAGAGTCGCACGGCCCTGCAGTATTCGCCGTACAAATCAATCATGCAATTTGATCCATTGCTAAAGGAAAACAACTACCGGGATCTCGCGGCGTTGAAAAAAGCTGACGTCATGGCAAAAATCAAGGCAGAACAAGGACAGGAGGGCCCCGATGAGCACGAAATTTAATTATACAAAAAGCCAACACCAAGCCATTTTCCAGACGGGCAATAACCTGTTGGTCTCGGCTTCGGCTGGCTCTGGGAAGACCCGGGTGCTGGTCCAACGAGTGATTGAACACCTCAAGGCGGGGATGGGCATCGACCACATTTTGATCGTGACCTTTACCAAGGCCGCCGCAGCTGAGATGCGTGACCGTATTCAGACCGAGATGCGTAAAGAATTAGCCGCCAATCAGGGTAACAGTGAGCAGCAACAATTTTATCTGCGGCAATTAAACCAGTTGCCAGTTGCGGACATCAGTACGCTGGATGCCTTTTGTCTGCGGATCCTGCAACACTACTACTATGTCATCGACCAGGACCCCGTCTTTCGGTTGTTAGCGGACGAGACGGAAAACACCTTGTTGCGCGATGAAGTCTGGGCCGACCTGCGTGAACAACTGTATGCTGATGACGACTCGGGTTTATTTGCCCGACTGACCGAAAACTTCTCGGGTGACCGGAATGATCAAGGGTTGGCGGACTTGGTCCAACAGACCTACACGTTTGCCAACGCGACCCCGGACCCGGCAGCTTGGTTGGCGGCGCTACCACAGCCTTATCAGTTGGACAGCGACCATCTGACCGGCACGACCTTTTATCAGCAACGGGTCAAACCGTTATTTACCGAACAACTCCAGCAGGTCAAAGCCGACCTGACCAGTGCCCAGCAGTTGGCTGTTCAGGCCGACCTGACCAAGCAGCAGGACCACTTGACCCCGTTACTCGGCCAGTTACAAGAGATTCAAGCACTGGTCGATGGTGATAGCTGGAACGCATTGCGCGCGGCGATTCAAAACTTTACTTGGGGCCGGGTGCCAGCCATTCGCAAGAATAACGAGGACTATCCGATTTACAACGAGCTGAAGAGTACTTACTATGACCCGGCCCGTAAGCAATTGGCCGCTTTGCAGAAGTCGTATCTTTTGCAAACGGAAGAACAAGCGTTGACGACCATTGCCAAGTCCGGTGAGCTGGTCGGTGAACTGGCGCGGGTAGTGACGGCCTTTCGGAACGCCTACCGCCAAGAAAAGCAGCGCCGCCACGTCTTAGATTTTGCGGACATCGAGCACGCGGCTTTAGAAATTTTGACCAGTGACACCGACCAATCCCGGCAGGTGGCCGCGCAGTTGCGGGACCAATACCAAGAGATCATGGTCGATGAGTATCAGGATACCAACGGCCTGCAGGAAGCCATTTTAACGGCCATTGCCCAGCCGGCGCCCCACGGTAACCTCTTCATGGTGGGGGATGTTAAGCAGTCGATCTACCGGTTCCGCCAGGCGGATCCCACCTTATTCATGGACAAGACTGACCGGTACGCGACTGACAGTGACGATGGACAGCTGATTGTCTTGGCCGAAAATTTCCGGTCGATGCGCAACGTGGATGACTTTACCAATTTGATTTTCAAACAGCTGATGGATCGAGAATTGGGCGAAATCGCCTACACCGGTTCGGCCCAACTGAAGTATGGGGCCACTTACTATGATGAGCAGGCGCCCGATGTGGCCAGTACGGCCGAGTTGCTGGTCTATTTGACCGAGGGCGACGAGGACGCAGCCACGGACGACGAACCGGTCGATGCTACTTTTCAGGTGGATAACAAACACCAGGGGGAAGTCCTCCTGGTGGGTAAGAAGATTCAGGAACTGGTGAATGCCAAGACGCCATTTTATGACCGGGACCAAAAGAAAGTCCGGCCAATCTCGTATGGCGATATCACCCTGTTAACGCCAACGCGGACCAATAATTTGATCATCACCGATGAATTGCGGCGGCTAGGAATTCCGGTCGTGGTCAATGACGCGCAAAATTATTTCAAGACCACCGAGATTCAAATCATGATGGCGTTGCTCAAAATCATTGATAATCCCTACCAAGATATTCCACTGGCGGCAGTTTTACGGTCACCAATCGTCGGTCTGAATGAAAACGAACTCGCCCAATTGCGAATCAATCAGAAGACTGGCGACTACTACCAGGCCCTGTTGCACTACCAACGGACCTTTACGGCGACGACGGCCAGTGATTTTCAGCTGAACGTGTACAATAAGATCAGCCATTTCTTGGAACAGCTCCAAACCTTCCGCGACGTCGCTCAGCAAAATGAACTGGTCACGCTGATCTGGCGAATCTACCAGGACACGGGCTTTTTAGACTACGTCGGCGGGATGCCGGCCGGTGAACAACGCCAGGCCAATTTGCACGCGCTGTATGAACGGGCGCAAAGCTACGAAAAGAGTAGCTTCAAGGGGCTCTTCCAGTTCGTCCGGTTCGTGGAGCGACTCCAGGAACGCGAGGCAGATTTGGCCGGGGCGCCCGTCCAATCAGCGGAAGATGCTGTGTCCGTCATGACGATCCATGGAAGCAAGGGGCTGGAATTCCCGGTCGTCTTCATCATGGACGCCTCGCGTGAGTTCAATAAGCAAGACCAGCAAGGCAATTACGTCATGAGCGGCCGCCGCGGCATCGGTATTGACTACTTGGATCCGACTAGCCGGGTCAAGACGCCCAGCTTACAAAAATTGGTCACTGCCCAAGCGATTTCGCGGGCCAGCCTGGCCGAAGAAATGCGGAAGCTGTACGTGGCCTTGACGCGAGCTGAGTCTCGGCTGTACATCGTGGGCTCGCACAAGACCCAGGCCGAAGCGATTACGGCTTGGGAACAGGCGTACCAGAGTCCAAAATTGGTGCTGAACGCAACGTTGCGGGAGAAAAGCACGGTGGCCAACTACTTGGATTGGATTGGCATGTGCTTGGTTCGCGATGGCAAATTCCCCGATGATCTGCGTCAAGGGACGGCAACATTTTCTGGCTTGGCTGGGGATCCCGCGAACTTTAGCGTGACCTTTGCGACGGCCAGTGAGCTGGCTCCGGCGGAAAGCGTCAATGCAGCGGCCGTGGATTGGTTGAAGACCAACAGTGAGTCTGCCGCCCAGGTGCCGGCCACGGCGGTCAATGGTGAGCAGCTCCAGCACATCATGGATTTCCGTTACCCACATCAGGCAGCGACCGTGACCACGGCCTATCAGTCCGTCTCGGAAGCCAAGCGTCTATTTGAGGACCCCGATAACGCCACGATTGGTGAGTACCAAGCCAGCGCGACTGGACAGACGGGTCATCGGTTCGTGACGCACGATTTTGCGCGACCAGAGTTCTTGCAGACTGTCCGCGAACCCTTGCCAACTGAAATTGGGAGTGCGACGCATTTGGTCTTGCAAAAGTTGGACGTAACCACGGCGCCCACTGCGGAAAGTGTGCAGGCGGTCATCGACCAACTGGTAGCCGATCAAGTATTGACGGCGGCGGTGGCCCAACGGATTCAACCAGCGGCCATCCTGCGCTTTTATGACAGTACCTTGGGCCAACAAATCTTGGCCGCCCCGGACGAACTCCACCGCGAAGTGCCATTTTCTCTGTTGATGCCGGCGCGTAGCTTATTTCGGGACTTTAAAGAGGCGGATTCTCAGGTGCTAGTCCACGGGATCGTGGATGGGTATTTGGAAACGCCGACTGGGGTGATCTTATTTGACTACAAAACGGACCACGTCAACGTCGAAGCTAAAGCCCGAAGTGAAGCCAAGCTGCTCGACCGCTACGGTGGTCAGGTCAACTTGTACGCTGCGGCGTTGAAGCAAATGACCGGCAAACCAGTGGTCGCGCAATATCTCTACTTGCTTGCGAGTGGGGACCTCTTAGCCGTACCCGTCAAGAAAATTCAGAATTTACCAGAATAACCAAAAACGAGGACGAACCGCCGGTATGACGATTCGTCCTCGTTTTAGATTATTGGTGAATCAAGAACAGTGAAATCAAGATAAAAATCTGAACGACCATGACGGCTAACACGCCGGTAAAGTACTTGGTGTAATGGCGGTCGTGGTGGAACAGCCCACCAAGGATGCTGGCGAGGACGATTAGGCCGACGACCAACATGATGATCAGTTTTAATTTAACGTCGAAGTCTGTGGTTAACATCGCGTACGCCCCTTGTCGTCAATTGTTATTGCCATTATACCAGAAATACCGGGGATACTGCGCCTAATCGCGTTCGATGGTCAAAGCAATGCCCATTCCCCCGCCGATGCACATGGACGCCAGCCCACGGTGCAGGTCGGCGCGAAGCAATTCGTGGAGCAGGGTGACCACGATGCGGGTCCCGGAAGCACCCAGGGGATGGCCGAGAGCAATGCTGCCGCCGTTGACGTTGAGTTTGTCAGCGGGGATGGCCAGATCACGTGCGATGGCGACGGACTGGGCCGCAAACGCTTCGTTGATCTCGAAACGGTCAATGTCGTTCACCGTTAGCCCAGCTTGACCCAGGGCACCTTGAATGGCCGTGACGGGTGCGTAACCCATCACGGCGGGGTCGATGCCGACCTCTTGGTAGCTGCGCAACGTGGCTAGGTAGGGCAGGTGGGCCGCTTGCGCCGCGGATTTGCGCATCAGGACCATGGCGGCCGCACCGTCATTTAGTCCCGCCGCATTGCCCGCCGTGACCGTGCCATCAGCCTTAAAGGCCGGCTTCAAATGGGCCAGTTGGTCCAAAGAGGTGGTCGTGCGGACGGCTTCATCGGCAGTAATGGTCGTGTCGCCAACGGTCACGGGAACAATTTCTGCCGCAAACCGGTCCGCGGCTTGGGCTTGGGTGGCTTTTTGTTGGGAATGCAGGGCAAAGGCATCTTGCTCGGCACGCGTGACGTGGTACTGTGTCGCCACGTTTTCGGCTGTCATGCCCATCGCTTCGCCGCCAAACGCATCGGTCAAACCATCGTTGGCCAAACTGTCGACTAACGTGGTGTGCCCTAATTTTTGCCCCCAGCGAATATCGTTGTTTAAGAAGGGGGCGTTGCTCATGCTCTCGGTGCCGCCCACCAGCACGGCATCGGCGTCGCCCATGAGAATAGCGCTTTGGCCCAGGCGGATGGCCTTGAGGCTCGACCCACAGACTTGATTGATGGTCATTGCCGTACTGGTGACAGGTAAACCGGCATTGAGTTCAATTTGGCGGGCCACATTTTGACCCAACCCCGCCTGCAGGACCGTGCCAAAAATTGTCTGTTGAATCGCGGCGGGCTCGAGCCCACTGCGTTTAACGGCAGCCTGAGCCGCGATGGTGCCCAGTTCAACGGCCGATAACCCCCGCAAGCTCCGTCCAAATTTGCCAATAGGGGTCCGCACCGCACTTACAATTACAACTTCATCTGCCATGGTGATACTCCTTTTCGATAGTCTCCGAACCTCAAATATAACCGACTTTGCCGGATTTGTCTTGAATTTTAGGTTGAAATTGGGCGGATTTGCTTTTTCTTAAGGAATTTTGGCCAATAAAAGAGACCAGCGTGGGTTAGGCGCTGGCCTCGGAGTTGTCGTTTAGAGGTTTGCTAAATCGTAGTTGGCACGTGGCCCGCCGACGTACTTCGGCCGTGATCGTAGTGCGGTGACGTGAGCGCCTCCCAGTTCGGTATAGGTTGGCCGAACTGGGACCTGGACGAATTTGACGTGCATGCCAATGGCCGTGTCGCCAATGTCTAGACCGGCCGCGGCCGTCACGTGTTCGACCTCAACGGGATCGTCAAATTGTTTGAAAGCGGCAATGGAGCAAGCCCCACCGGCGTGCAGTGCGGGGACGACGGTCACGATTTCTAAATCGCGTTGCTGGGCCACAGTTCGTTCGACGACCAGACTGCGGTTGATGTGCTCACAGCCTTGTACAGCTAAGTTAATGCCTAAGGGATCCAGTTGGTGCTTCAAGGTCTTGATGACCAGTTCGCCCACAGTCAGATCAGAGTTTTTACCGATGTGGCCGCCAACGATTTCGCTGGTGGAGCACCCCAGCACGAAGAGGTCGCCGCGGTGGAGTTGGGCGGTCGTGAGAATATTTTGAATATCAGTAGTCAGTTCTTTAGTAAATTCAACAGTGTCAATTGAGAGCATAATGAAAGTCCTTTCTTAAATTGAGTGAGGTACGAGTTTGCGCAAGCTGCCAACCATGGCAGTCGTGACCGCCATACCGAAGGCGACTTGCAAGCAGTTGCCAAATACAGAAGCGAGTCCAGCAGGCCACCCGAAGAGTAAGGCAGTCGCGCAGAAATAGCCACCAATCATGATGGCGCTTCCAATTAAGAGCGGCCCGAAATAGGTTTTGAGGGTTGGTCGCCGCTGAGAAGTCAGATAGCCCACGGTGAATCCTTGAGTACCGTGGATCACTAGGGAAAAGAGGCACCAAACGGGATACCCGGTGATGATATCAATGAGAAAGCCGCTACCGCCCCCCACGATAGCCCCGACTTTGGGGCCAAACAGAATGGCACTGGTATAGATACCGACTTCACACAAGGTGACGAAGCCATTAGTAGCGGGGACGGGAATCACGACCAGGATGGATAGTGCAACGGTCATTGCGGTCAAGATGGCGGCGAGAATATTTTGCTTGAGGTGTGCATGAGTCATGGGTGGACCTCCTTTTGACGGTAGGCGCCTTGCCAAACACTGCCAAGATGCGGACTGATAGGGATGCCAGCTTGAATGCCCAGGTAAACAAAGCGCGTGGCGAGTTGAACGGCATCGACCAACGCATAGTTTCGTGCCAGTAAAGCTGTAATCGCAGCAGAAAAGGTGCAGCCAGCGCCATCCGTTGTGGTGACAGCTAGCTTAGGTGTTTCGAACCAGTGCTCACCAGATTCAGTCAGCAGATAATTGTAAGCCGTGTCGCCAGGAAAGCGACTGCCACATTTGATGACAACGTTGGGGCAGCCGAGGGCTTGGATTTTTTGGGCGGCTTGTTGGACGTCATCTTTAGTTTCAAGCTTGCTGACATTGCTAAGAAATGCTGCTTCTTCTAGATTGGGTGTGACTAGGTAGGCAACAGGAAGAAGTAGTGACTTCATGGCGTCTGTGTAGACCTTCTGGAAGTAGTGGGCCCCCTCTTTAAAGAATAGAACTGGATCAACTATTAATTTAATATCAGTATTCATTAGTTTTTTAATAATAACTAATAAATTCGAGAAATTACCAATTAAGCCAATCTTAGCAAAACGAATGGGAAGCTGTGAAAGGGTAGAATCAAGCTGCTCAGATAGAAGATCCGCAGACAATACATGGGATTGAATGCCGGTGGGATCAACATTGATTAGGCTAGTTATCGCACTAACACCAAAGACATTTAATTCCTCAAAAGTCTTTAGGTCCGCCTGAAGGCCACCACCAGCCAAGCTATCAGAACCAGCAATTGTTAAAACGGTTTCCAAGAGTTTAAACCTCCAATACTTAAAGGTGCCTCATCGATTTAAATCTAAAGGATAAGGGTGAACTAACAATTCATCAACGGAAATGTCGGCCATGTGAGCGAGTGGATAGAGGTAAAGTGGATTGGGACGATGCTCACCATTAATCCAGTAGGCCAATTTGGTAGTGCTAATCTGATAACCAAATTCATTAAAAATATCTCGAGAAAATTTGGTGACGCTTCTTTTCTCTGGATAGTTTTGGATTTGAAAAAATTTCGCTGGTACATCCTGCAAGCTTTCAGAGGATAGTTGTGTCAGCAATTCTGGTGGTACGTCGGTAGTTGAGAGGTCGTAGCTAGGCTTTAGCATGTTATCTAAACTGGTCGCACCCAATTCTGCAATAGCGATTAGGAAGGGAAGTCTGGGAATAGACTGACCTCTTTCCCAACGAATGAGGGTCCCGCGGCCGACGCTCTTTCCTGTGAGAGTTGTGAGTTCTTGCGTAAAACGCGAGTAGTTATCAGCAAAACGACGTTGACGAATCTGACTAATTTTGAAAGATAAGTAGAGTTGATTGGGTGCCATTATGCGCTTCCTTTCTTCTAAGTTGATAAGTTAATTGTAGGTGAGGTAAGGATAAATTGACTTAGACAGCTCAGCAGTATTGTCAAAAGGATTAGTTCTTTTGACAAATCAAGTGTTCTGTATAGTGACGAAAATTGGTGATGGGCGCATAATGTATTTGTTGAGTTAAGCAAGGACAACATAACTTACAAACTTGTTATGACCCGTTGGTCAAGTGGTTTAAGACACCGCCCTTTCACGGCGGTAACATGGGTTCGAATCCCGTACGGGTCATTTTTATATTTGGGCTATAGCCAAGCGGTAAGGCAACGGGTTTTGATCCCGTCATGCGTTGGTTCGAATCCAGCTAGCCCAATCAAAAGGAGGTATCTGCGAAGTGTCAGGGATTGTGCAGATACCTCCTTTTAAAATAAATTCGAAGGTGGTGCTGGCATGCTGTTAAGACAGGCACAAATGAACGACTTACCACAAATTTTAAAGATGGTTGGTGACGGAAGGCGCTTTTTGGCGGCGCAGGGAATTGATCAATGGCAAGGAAATTATCCGCAGACCGCAACGTTAGTAGCCAACATACAGCACCAGCACACCTACGTGTTGGTGCAAGCAAATCAAATTTTAGGAGCGGCAGCGGTGGTTCCTGGAATTGATCGAACGTATCAGCAAATCATGACTGGGCAATGGCTGACTGACGGATCTGATTATTTAGCTATTCATCGGGTGATGGTATCGACTGAACATCATGGTGAGGGTGTGGCCGAAAATTTGATTCGGGAAATACTTGCAGAGACGGATAAGTTAACTAGCTATGCGAGTGTACGGATTGATACGCACCCTCAAAATAAGGCGATGCAACATATCATTATGAAATGTGGCTTCACTGCAATTGGGACGGTCAACTTGACGGCCATTGGGAAACCGCATACAAACAATTTTGCCTATGAACGGCTAAATGCTAACGTTCCGGCAAAGCGATTTAAGGGGTCATTAGTTGATTGATTTATAATATTTGACACATTTTTATTTTAAAAGCCGGTTAGTTTTCAAAGACTGTTTGAAAGCAAACCGGCTTTTAACGCGGGATGAAGGGTATGGAATCAGTAAAATTGATTTATCGCGTGCTAGTTTCCAAAAAAACACTAAAAATTATGAAAATTATCCGATTTAATTCAATTTAGTCCATATCCTATACAAAACCTCAAATGTGTCTATACTAAATTGAATTGCCACGGGGCAAAATTGACCTTGGAGCAACCTATGGAAATGGAGATGAGGGTATGGAATCAAGAACGAAAGACATTCTGGGGGCGACGCTGCAAAAAATGGCTTCAGATGAACAGTTTGACTCAATAACAGTTAAGCGTTTGGTACTGGAAAGCCATGTTAACCGGCAAACTTTCTACTACCATTTTCAAGATAAGTATGACTGCTTGCAGTATCAGTTGTACCAGGATGCTAATCGCTTAGTGGGGGAAGTTACGGCTGCCAATTGGTTAGAGTTGTATCTAAGTCTGTTCCGCTATATTGATACGCATCAGAATTTCTTTCAGCACATTAGCGAGTCTCATGCGTATTCGTACGGGGATGATTTTATCTTGCAAGTCATCGATTTGATTGTTACTAAGTTAACAAAATCGTTGCAACAGGAGTGTCCTCAGCTAAAGATTACAGATCAATCTGGATTATTGTTATTTGAATATGGGCTGCAAGGAATAGTCCGCAACTGGTTTCGCGATGGATTACGAGAGAATCCGGCAATACTGGTTGAAAGTGTCAGTAAAGTCAGTAGGCAACAAGTGGGTACATTGTTTGATGGCATAAGTGATAAAGCAATGGCACTATTTAAACAACAATTATTATCTGTCTAACTCTTATACATAACACATCCACTGTCTATTCTCTATTTTGGGCCGGGGGATTACCCTGAACTTGTTAACAAAATAACTATCCGCAAACTGGTTTTGTGGGTAATCTTCGATACTCGGCCGAGTATTCAATATTCAAATTGAAAACGCTAACAACCGTTTCAACGATGAGACGGTCAATCGTTTCAATTTGATGCGAAGGGATTGTACAAAGTGGATGAAAATAAGTCTGGACAGCAGATTGATACGCAAAAAGCTAACCGGATAACTGGATTCCAGTTATTTTCAATGACCACCTCCATGGTCATGACGGTTTATGGTTTTGCGGCATTTGCTAAGCAAGGACCGACAGCGTTCTTCTACCTATTCCTAGCTGGGATTCTCTGGTTTTTACCAGTAACAAGAACCTCAGGGGAAATGGCCTCTATTGATGGCTGGAGTAAGGGTGGTATCTTTACTTGGTCACGAAATATGCTAGGTGAACGCGCCGGTTGGTCGGCATTGTTCTATCAATGGATTCACATTACGGTGGGTATGAACACGATGATGTACTTCATTATCGGTTGTTTCTCCGTAACGTTTGGGTTGCCAATCATCACAGATAATCCTCTGGTCAAATTTATTTTGATGATGGTTATTCTCTGGGGATTGATTGCTCTGCAGCAAAGAGGGACAAGTGTTACTGGTAAGATTGCACAATGGTGTTTCACGTTGGGCGTTATTATTCCTGTTTTCTTCTTGCTCTTCTTATTCATTATGTATTTAGTTAAAGGCAATCCAACCATGATCGATGTTAACGTACACACGATTCTGCCTAAGAATTGGAGTGGTAGCGTGCTGGTTGGGTTTGTGCCATTCATCTTAGCGTTTGCGGGGGCAGAAGGTTCTGCGCCACACGTTAAGGACTTGGACAAGCCTAGCGTCTATCCTAAGGTCATGATGGCCTTGGCAATCGCGGCCATTTGCTCCGATATCATCGGTAGTATGGCAATTGCCATGACGATTCCTAATGATCAAATTCAATTGAGTAACGGGATCGTTTACGCATACGGTGCATTGGTTAAGGATTACGGCGTCAGCGTAGTCTTTGTTGAAAAGTTAACTGGGTTCTTACTGGCTGTTGGTGTTCTTGGTGAAATCAGCAGTTGGGTAGTTGGTCCAAACTCCGGGATGTTTGAAGCCGCTAAGGCAGGTTATCTACCACCACGGTTCTCTAAGGCCAATAAGTATGGTATTGAAACCAATGTCATGATTCTTCAAGGGGTTATTGTTTCTATCGTCGGTGCACTGCTGACCTTTGGTGCCGGGGGGAATAAGTCGAGCCTTTCCTTCCAAATCGCCATGAGTTTAACGGTGGCACTGTACACCTTGATGTACATGCTCATGTTCATTAGTTACTTAGTCTTACAGTTCCGTTACAAGGATCTCCACCGAAGCTTCGTAGCTTCTAAGTCGAGTGCCTTACGGATTGTTTACGGTAGTTTAGGATTTATTTTGTCAGCCTTTGGATTTGTCGTTACTTTCTTCCCACCAGCTGATTTGTCATTAGCGTCTAAGCATACGTACTCAATTCTCTTGATCAGTGCGTTTGTAGTTATGTTGGTCTTACCGTTTATTTTGTATCGGTTCCACGAACGGTGGGCTAATCAACTGGGTGTCAACATTGATAAGGTACCCGGTGTCGCAGCGGATGAATCATTGGAAAAGGAAACTAAGTAAGCTAAATATATTTATTAAGGAGGTAAGCCATACCTGTAAGTTAGGTATGACAACACATTATGACTAAACAGGATCAGGAAACGCAGCAGATTATCAGTGATGTTGATTTAGAAAAGACGTTCCTCGGTAGCGTTGAATCTGGCAAGTCATTGCCAACGAACACTTTACCAGAGCACCCAATGGCTCCTGATGTTGCGGCGCAATTGGTAGAACACTATCGGTTGAACGAAGCCAAGGCTAACCAAAACTTGGCAACGTTCTGCACGACGCAAATGGAACCACAAGCAGATGAGTTGATGAAGAACGCGTTGAACACTAACGCGATTGACAAGTCTGAGTACCCAAAGACGGCTGCTATGGAAAACTACTGTGTCAGCATGATTGCCCACCTTTGGGGTATTCCTGACAACGAGAAGATCTACGATGACTTCATCGGGACTTCGACAGTTGGTTCTTCTGAAGGGTGCATGTTAGGTGGTTTGGCCTTACTGCACAGCTGGAAGCATCGTGCCAAGAACTTAGGTTTTGACATTGATGACTTACACACCCACAAGCCTAATTTGGTTATCATGTCTGGTTACCAAGTTGTTTGGGAAAAGTTCTGCACGTACTGGAACGTTGAAATGCGTCAAGTTCCAATCAACGGCGATCAAGTATCATTGGATATGGACAGTGTCATGGGTTATGTTGATGAAAATACTATTGGTATTATCGGTATTGAAGGGATTACGTACACTGGCTCAGTTGATGACATCCAAACCTTGGATCAATTAGTTACTGAGTACAACAAGACGGCCGTAATGCCAGTCCACATTCACGTAGATGCTGCCTTCGGTGGGTTGTTTGCCCCATTTGTTGACGGCTTCAAGCCTTGGGACTTCCGGTTGAAGAACGTTGTTTCCATCAACGTTTCTGGACACAAGTACGGTATGGTTTACCCAGGTTTAGGGTGGATCGTATGGCGTCACAATGATTCTGACACGTTGCCAGAAGAAATGCGTTTCCAAGTTCCATACTTAGGTAAGACGGTTGACTCCATTGCCATTAACTTCTCCCACAGTGGGGCGCATATCAGTGCACAATACTACAACTTTATCCGGTTTGGTAAAGACGGATACAAGGCCATTATGCAAAATGTTCGGAAGGTTTCTCTGAAATTGACCGAAGCTTTAAAGAAATACGGGATCTTTGATATTTTAGTCGATGGGTCACAATTACCAATCAATTGCTGGAAATTAGCTGATGATGCAAATGTTAAGTGGACATTGTACGACTTGGAATCTGAATTGGCTAAGTATGGCTGGCAAGTACCAGCTTACCCACTACCAAAGAACCGTGACGATGTTACCATCAGTCGGATCGTTGTGCGGCCTTCAATGACCATGACGATTGCAGATGACTTCTTGGCTGACTTGAAGTTGGCTGTTGATGGTTTAAATCACAGCTTTGGGACAGCAGATGCTGCTGACGCCGATGCTGATAACAAGACCACGGTCCACAACTAAGCTTTAGGCTAAGCCAGCACTTGAATCATAGTTCGTAAATGTAAGAGCATAGAGGAGGAATTAGTGTGAGTGAAAATTCAGGATTGAGAAAGAACGTACGGGTGAGATATGCCCCCAGTCCAACTGGTTTCCTGCATATCGGTAACGCCCAATCCGCCTTATTCAACTATTTGTTTGCGCGTCACTATAACGGAACGATGGTGCTGCGGATTGAAGATACTGATGTTAAGCGGAATGTACCGCATGGTGAAGATAGCCAAATTGAGAACTTGCATTGGCTAGGAATCGACTGGGATGAAGGGCCAGATAAGCCTAATCCCAAGTACGCCCCTTATCACCAAACCGAGAGAAAAGACCTCTATCACCGTTACATTGAACAGCTATTAGATCAGGGACTGGCTTACAAGGACTACGCAACTGAAGAAGAATTAACGGAGATGCGGGATGCACAACGCGCTAAGGGTGAAGCACCGCATTATGATGGCCGTTGGTATGGTAAGAGTGAAGCCGAACAACAAGCAGCTGAGGCAAAAGGGCTGAAGCCAAGTATTCGCTTGCACTTACCGGCTAACCATGAGTATGCGTGGGATGATATCATCAAAGGACATGTGTCATTTAATTCTGACAACATGGGTGGTGACTTCATTATTGAAAAGAGTAATGGAATGCCAACCTATAACTTTGCCGTTGTAATTGATGACTACTTGATGGATATCACAGACGTCTTGCGTGGGGATGACCACATTGCGAACACCCCTAAGCAAATTGCTGTGTACGAAGCTTTGGGAATCACACCGCCTAACTTTGGTCACATCACGTTAATTTACAATCCCAAGACGCGGAAGAAGTTAAGTAAGCGTGACAAGGAAACGTTGCAATTTATTAGCCAATACAAGAATCAAGGCTACCTGAGTGAAGCAATCTTTAACTTTATTGCTTTCTTAGGCTGGTCTCCTGTTGGTGAAAAGGAAATCTTCTCGCGTGAAGAGTTAATTAAATTGTACGATCCTAGTCGGATGTCTAAGTCACCAGCTTACTTTGACCAAAACAAGTTGGATTGGACAAACGCAGAGTACATTAAGAAACTTGACTTGGATGACATGACAGATCGGGTGTTGAACCTGGTTGATGAAGGTCAAACGGATATTGCTAAACAAGTCCAAGGCTTACAATTGCCTGACTTACGTGGATTTACGAAGCAAATTTGCAAGATCTATCAAACGGAAGTCTATCAACTGAGTCAAATTATGGAAAAGATTGTTTGGTACTCGAATATTCTGGACGAAGTGATTGATTACAGTCAACTCAATCAATTCGACAGAAACGAAACACTAGCAGTTTTGAAGAGCTTCAGAGATCATGTTCAAGACTTGCAAGAAGATGCGGTGGTTCGTGATTTTAACCAAATCATTAAAGATGTTAGCGTAGACTCGGGGGTTAAGGGCCGGAACCTCTACTTCCCACTGAACGTTTCATTTACGGGGTCGCAATCGGCACCACAAATTAATGAAATTCTGCAACTCTACTCAACTAGCACCATTATCGCTTTGCTGAATAAAGCAATTTCAGCATTGTAAGTCTCAACTTCTTTCAGGAAGAATGGAAAAGGGTAATCTCGTCGGATTTTGACGGGATTACCCCTTTTCTGTTCTGATAGAATAGGGGAGGATACTTAAGAAAAAATACAATTGAACTTTAAAAAAATAACGGGCTTTACTTTATTTTTGAACAGTTTGGTGTATCGTATTAGATAACAAATTATAGAAGGGAGCTTTGAATATGTATAGCAGTGTACTTTTAGCAGCAGGATTGGGCTACTACCTATTTGTGTATAAAGGAGTGGACAGAATGCAGCAGCAAAAGAACAGCGACACGACTGAGAATTTCCCCAGCTATCCGTTGACTCAAGCTGAAGCGATGAAGTGCTATTTACATTCGAAGCTTCCTTGGGGTGCCTCGATAGGCGATACGTATGTTTATGCAAAGTCGTTTCCGACGAATCGCTTACCTGACAATCAATCGCGTCAAAAACTATTGGCTAAATTCAAGAATAATGTCATGCGTTTACGGGGAACAGAACAATTACCTGCCGATGCGATTCGGTACATTGACAAGGTCGACATGTCTCTGGCGTTGACCACGGTACGCGCGATGACACCAGATGATGCAATTGCTTTGTATAAGCGACAAATGCGCTATCTGTCAATGTTTATCAAGCAAGGCAATCCGTTTGGCACCATTGAAAATCTGCTGGATAATGCCTCGGTGTTCTCGCGGGCGTCTGGCCCAGACGGACAACCGGCAACTAAATTTTCCGGTAATTATGCATTGTTTTTGCAAGATTATTATTTCTGGATGTATTACCCAACGCTGAATGAATGGAATATCTATAAGGTCCAACAACAACGTAAGCTGGAAGAAGTCGAACGAGATGTCTTCTCCTTCTTGAATGGCGATGAAAATGGTTTTGTCACCAACGAGTCCGGCAAGATTGTGACCACCTGTTTTTCAACGGTGGGTCTGGAAATAATCGCTAATTTGTTAAAGCCAGATCGCACGGTGGTACCACAACTAGAGGCTTATGAAGCCGCCTTTACGGATGATATTTGGAAAAACTATTTTCCCTACACGTGGGCGGAGGTGAATCGACGCCAGGCAAGTATCGATTTGCATAACTGGGTAAAAGAATTTGATCAAAAAGAATAATGACCACACCAAGAAGCTCGTTAATCCTGAGACAGAGGATTAGCGAGTTTTTTTGTATTGTCGCGGAAAATGATGAATAATTTTCGGCTTTATGTATAAAATCACGGCAGAATCGCCGGTGTACCGGAGTGGTGATTCTATGTTTCATATTTCACGAAGTGTATCAAAGATAGGTCACCCTTGAATTGACGACTCCAGTGGGCGCGGGTCTTAGCGCCCCCAACCAACGAAACATGTTTCACCAAATGAAACGAGAAACACCCCGGTATAGCGGGTGTCAGCTTCTTTGAAAACGCTTCCCAAGGCTGCATATTTCCTTTATGCTAAGCACGTAATCAATTGATACGAACTACACAAATAAACTTATAGAGGGGTAATTGAAATGACTAAACGTGATTTTATTGACACCAACACTTACACGAAAGACGAAATCCAATACATGATTGAATTGGGGATCAAGATCAAGGAATCCATCAAAAACGGTTACTACCCACCACTGCTGAAGAACAAGACGTTGGGAATGATCTTTGAACAATCTTCCACCCGGACCCGGACCTCTGCTGAAGCTGCCATGACTGAATTAGGTGGCCATGCCCAATACTTAGCACCCGGCCAAATTCAATTAGGTGGTCACGAATCCATTGAAGATACCTCACAAGTTCTGGGCCGGATCCTCGATATCATTGGTGCCCGGGTTGAACGTCACCACACCGTTGCTGAAGTTGGAAAATTTGCTAAAGTCCCAGTCGTTAACTTCATGAGTGACTACAACCACCCAACCCAAGAACTTGGGGACATCATTACCATGACGGAACACTTGCCAAAGGGTAAGAAGCTCAGCGATTGCAAGATTGTCTTCGTCGGCGACGCCACCCAAGTCTGTGTTTCCACCATGTTCATGGCTACCAAGATGGGAATGGACTTCGTACAATTTGGCCCTAAAGGCTTCCAAATCAAGCCTGAAACTTTGGCTATCGGCAAGAAGAACGCTGAAGTCTCTGGCGGTTCTGTCTTAGTCACCGAAGATGCTGATGAAGCCTTGAAGGATGCCGACTTCATCTACACCGACGTTTGGTACGGTCTGTACGAAGCCGAATTGTCCAAGGATGACCGGATGAAGATCTTCTACCCGAAGTACCAAGTCAACGCTGACTTAGTTGCCAAGGCTTCTGATCACGTGAAGTTCATGCACTGCTTGCCAGCTACTCGGGGTGAAGAAGTGACCGACGAAGTCATTGATTCCGATTACTCCATTGTTTGGGATGAAGCTGAAAACCGCAAGACGGCGATGCGCGCTATCTTCGTTTACCTGTTGAATCCAGAATTAAAGTACGCTTCTAAGGCCGTTGCCGACAAGTACGATGCTGAATTTGAACTGATGCTGCGGAACGCCGTTGACGAACGGAATGCGAAGTAACCCGTTTGTCAGTTTGAGATCCGCACGGCACCAAACGATCGCGGACTAGAGGAGATAGGATCATGGACACTAACAAGAAAAAATTTAAATTATTCGATGCCGTCCTGATGGCGGTCGTCGTGGTAATGGTCGTCGAGTCAGTTGCGCCCGCAGCTGCCATTGGACCCTCCCAGTTCTTCTGGTGGTTCTTCTTACTGATTTTGTTCTTTATCCCATACGGCTTGATTTCTTCCGAGTTGGGGACGACTTACACCGGTGATGGGGGGCTGTATGACTGGGTCAAACAAGCCTTTGGCCCCCGCTGGGGTGGTCGACTGGCCTGGTTATACTGGATCAACTATCCGTTGTGGATGGCCAGTTTGGCGGTGTTATTCGTTCAAATTGCCGAACAGATCTTTAAGTTTAAAGTGAACACCTGGGGCTCGATCCTCATTCAACTCGCGTTTGTTTGGTTTGTCGTGCTAGTTGGGAATAAGCCAGTTTCTGAGAGTAAATGGATCATGAACCTGGCGGCGTTTGCCAAAATCGTCACGATCCTGGCCTTAGGTGGCCTAGGAATCTACGTCGCCGCAACACGCGGTGTCGCCAATAGTTTCACCGTTCACAGTTTATTGCCACAAATGAATCTCTCTGGATTAAGTAATTTATCCGTGATTATCTTCAACTTCTTAGGGTTTGAGGTCGTCGCCACCATGGCTGATGACATGGACAACCCTAAGAAACAGATTCCCCAAGCCATCATCATTGGTGGTATCCTGATTGCCGTTTCCTACCTGTTAGGGGCCTTCGGGATGGGGGCCGCCATTCCAACAGACAAGTTGTCTGCTTCCAGCGGTCTGATTGACAGCTTTGTGTTGCTGATTGGTCATATGAATTGGTTTGTTGTTTTGATTGGGATTTTCTTCTTGTACATCTTAGTTTCCGAAATGATTTCCTGGGCGTTAGGTGTGAACTACGTGGCCGACTATGCCGGCAAAGATCACGTCTTGCCTAAGATTTTCGGCAAGGAAGATGCTAAGGGCATGCCAGTTGGGACCGGATACCTGAATGGTGTCGTTGCCTCAGTGCTGGTCATTGCCAGTCCATTTATCCCGAATCAAGATATTTTCTGGGCGTTCTTCTCTCTGAACGTGGTGGCATTACTGTTATCCTACACGATGATGTTCCCGGCCTTCTGGGAATTGCGTCGTAAGGATCCAGATGCTGATCGGCCATTCAAGATTCCTGGTGGCCGGGTTATGGTAAACTTAATGACCTGGGTACCCGAAGTCTTACTGATTTTGACGATCATCTTCTCGGTATTCCCAATGAATTCATCAGCCGCAGAAATTTCTGCCAAAATGCCCGTTTTGATTGGAACGATTTTGACCTTAGTGGTTGGTGAAATCGTGGTTCGGTACGCCGAGCACCACGCCCCGAAAGCAGAAACTGCTACGACGGTTAAAGAAAATACGAACTTAGAATAAGGAGCTGAAATAAATTATGAAGACTTTAGATAGTACCCCGAAACAAGACGGTTACCGCATGCCTGGTGAATTTGAACCCCACAAAGGTGTTTACATCTTGTGGCCACAACGTCCAGACAACTGGCGTAATGGTGGGAAGCCGGCGCAAAAGACTTTCGTTGAAGTAGCCAAAGCCATTTCGCAATTTGAACACGTGACGGTTGGCGTGAACGATGATCAATTTGCCAATGCCCGGAACATGTTGCCTGACGACGTGGAAGTCGTGGAAATGTCGAATGATGATTCCTGGATTCGTGACTGTGGCGCAACCTTTGTGAAGAATGACAAGGGCGGCCTGCGGGGCGTTGACTGGACGTTCAACTCATGGGGTGGCCTGGTCGATGGCCTCTACTTCCCTTGGGATAAGGACGACCGCGTGGCACAAAAGATGACGGAACTGGAACACGTTGACCGGTACCGTTTGGATGACTTCATTTTGGAAGGCGGCTCCATCCACGTCGATGGTGAGGGGACGTTGATCACGACCGAAGAATGCCTCTTATCTGACGGGCGGAACTCACAACTGTCCAAGGAACAGATCGAAGAAGTATTGAAGGAACATCTGAACCTGAAGAAGGTCATTTGGCTAAAGCGCGGGATCTACTTGGACGAAACCAACGGCCACGTAGACAACATCGCCAACTTCGTGAAGCCAGGCGTTGTGGCCTTGGCTTGGACGGATGACAAGAACGATCCACAATACGAAATCTCTAAGGAAAATTTGGATATCTTGGAAAGCGCAACGGATGCTAAGGGCCGTAAAATCAAGGTCGTTAAGCTCTACTTGCCAAAGCCAATCACCATTACCAAGGAAGAAAGCGAAGGCGTCGACGCTGTTGATGGGACCTTACCACGGACCGAAGGCGAACGCTTAGCTGCCAGCTACGTGAACTACTACACGGCTAATGGCGGTATCGTCTTCCCACTGTTCGGTGACCCAGCCGACGAGAAGGCCAAAGCAACACTGGAAGAACTTTACCCAGACCGCAAAGTTGTGGGCGTTCCCGCTCGTGAAGTCTTACTCGGTGGCGGTAATATCCACTGCATTACGCAACAAGTTCCTGAAGCTTAAGTAGGAGCTGTGAAAGGTCAGGTGAAGAGCCTGGCCTTTTCTGTTAAAGAATAAGGAGTGAATCCATCATGACAAAACGTAAAATTGTAGTTGCATTAGGCGGTAACGCCATCTTAGCTGACGATGCTTCGGCGGCGGCTCAACAGGCGGCGTTGGCAAAAACGGCTAAGTCACTGGTCCAATTCGTCAAGCAAGGTGACCAGCTGATTATTTCTCACGGGAATGGCCCTCAAGTGGGGAACCTCTTGTTACAGCAAGCTGCTGGCAGCACAGCCAAGAACCCAGCGATGCCACTGGATACAGCTGTCGCAATGACGCAAGGTAGCATTGGTTACTGGTTAGAAAATGCGATGGACAAAGCCTTGGCTGATGAAGGTTTGACCCAAGATGTCGCAACGGTCGTCACACAAGTAGAAGTCGCCCCCGATGATCCAGCCTTCACGGATCCCAGCAAGCCAATCGGTCCGTTCTATACTGAGACCGAAGTTGCTGCAGAAAAGCAAGCTCACCCAGACAACGTCTATGTTGAAGATGCTGGTCGAGGTTACCGGCGAGTGGTGGCCTCACCTAAGCCCATCAACGTGAAGGAGTCGGCGGTCGTCAATGCCCTAGTCGATGCGGGGGTCATTCCCGTCTCGGTCGGTGGCGGTGGCGTTCCGGTCGTCCGCGAAGGGCATCAGTTAGTCGGTCGTGAAGCTGTGATCGATAAAGACTTTGCTTCTGAAAAACTCGCTGAATTAGTCCACGCTGACCTCTTGATTATTTTGACGGCCGTTGATCACGTCTTCGTGAACTTCAATCAGCCTGATCAAAAGCAACTGACTGACGTGACCTCAGCCGAATTGAATCAGTATATTCAAGAGAATCAATTTGCTAAGGGAAGCATGCTACCTAAGATCCAAGCAGCCTTAGACTTCGTGAACAACCGGCCTGATGGCAAGGTGGTCATTACGTCTTTGGCCAATGTTGGTGATTTCTTGGCCAATGGTTCTGGGACCATCATCCGGAAGTAAATAGCACGGGCTGGCGACATCGACTGCGGTTGATGTCGCCAGTTGTACATAGAAAAATGATCAGTTGGCAGTCAAATTAGTGTAGAATTGTGGAAGATATTTAACCAGTATATGCTGAAAACCTTTCAGGGGATGGGGATGACCTCGTCACTGCTGAACCGATCTAAAAATGATGAGATAAGCGGAGTGAGTAGAATGAGATTAGCACAAACACCGGCAGCGGACGGGTTCCGGATGCCGGGAGAATTTGAGAATCAAGCAGCCAGTTACATGATTTGGCCCGAACGACCGGACAATTGGCGAGAGGGTGGCAAGCCAGCACAGAAGGCGTTTGCCCGGTTAGCTGAGACCATTGCCCAGTTTGAGCCCGTGACCATGCTGGTCAATCAGGACCAGTACGCCCACGCTCGGGCTGAACTCTCCCCGGCTGTGCGCGTGGTGGAAATGAGTAGTAATGACTCGTGGATGAAGGATTGCGGCCCATTTTACGTCGTCAATGATGCTGGTGAGATTCGCGCCGTTGATTTCCAATTCAATGCTTGGGGTGGCCTGTTGGATGGCTTGTATTTTCCTTGGGATAAGGACAATCAAATTGCGCAAAAGGTCGCTGACTTACAGGAGTTTCCGGTCTATCAAGTAAATACTGTGCTCGAGGGCTGTGCGATTCACGTCGATGGTCAGGGTACTTTGATTGCAACCGAAAGTGTCGTTTTGTCTGAAGGCCGCAACCCTGGTGGTTTGACGAAGGCTGATGCGGAAAAAATCTTTCACGATTACCTCGGCGTGACCAAGACGATTTGGCTGCCAGAAGGGTATTTCATGGACGAGACCAACGGCGACGTTGATAATATGCTGAATTTTGTGGCGCCAGGGGAGTTGGTGCTGACTTGGACGGCTGATGAATCGGACCCGCAACACGAAATCAGCGAGGAGGCTTATGCTATTTTAGCCGCCGCCACTGATGCCCAGGGTCGCCATTTCAAGATTCACAAACTACAGACACCGCGAATCTTGAAGTTAAGTGAAGAAGAAGCTAATGGCGTGGACCCCATCAACGGAATGTTGCCGCGGGTGGCTGGTCAACGGCTGACGGCTAGCTATGTCAGTTACATCACGACCAATCAGGCCATTTTGATGCCAACCTTTGATGACCCCCAAGACGCAGTTGCCCAACAGCAATTGGCCAAACTTTATCCGGATCGGCAGATTGTTCCCGTACCGGCGACAGAAATTTTGACTGGTGGTGGGAATATTCACACGATTGCCGCTGGTGTTCCGGGACGGCAGATGGGAGGCAAGTAGCGATGAACTTCTTTGAAATCGTCAATGCACATCTCAGTGGTCTGACAGCCAACGAGCAAAAGTTGTTTGACTACGTCGTGAAAAATATGGATCAGATCAAGAACCAGAGTATCCGGGAGGTCGCTTCAGCTACCTACGTGTCGACGGCGACATTCTTACGGTTCGTGAAAAAGCTAGGGTTCTCTGGTTTCAGTGAATTTACCACGGTCATCAAATTCACATTGATCAATCGGCAGGATTCTGAGCAGGCAACCCCGTTTGTGGTGAAACAGACGGATTACCGGGAGGAATATCTGAAGAATATCAGTGAATCGGTCCGGGTCATGCAGCCAGAACGCCTACACCAAGTGGTGGAGCGGCTGGCGGCTCATCCGGATGTGTTCTTCTTCGCCAAGGGTGTCAGTAAGCATGCGGTCGAATACATTGATTACCTGTACACCATGGCGGGGTTCAAGACCCACTATCCACGAGACCATGACTTTCGGCGCCAGGCTTTGAGCCAAATTGACGGGGATGCACTGGTCTTCATCTTGACTTACGCGGGTTCTGACGGCGAGATGCTGGATATCATGAGTCGGCTGGTCGACAAGAAACCCAAGCCACTCCTGGTGTCGATTACTGAGCCAGATAATAATACGATTCAAAATTTGAGCGACATTAATTTCTACATCTTTACGGACGGGGTCACCATTAATGATACCGACATTAGTTCACGGATTTCGACGATTTCGGTGATGGAACTAATTCTGTATCAATATGTTGAAGACTACGGTGGTCGGGACTTCCGTTTTCAAAAGCGTGAGGAGTAAGGTTGCGATTTGCTTTTTCTTAAGGAATTTCTCTATAATAGACCTGAGAGCTTCAAGATAGGGGAATGAAAGTAATGGAACAATCAGATTCAACTGCCAAATCGTTGACGCCGGCAGAATTCCTGACGCCGCAACGGTTGGCTTCATTATCGGCTAATCAACAGAAATACGCTGCCGATATTTTGGCGGACGTGTTGCACGTTCGGAAAACGGTCAATATGGCGCAGGGTGACTGGACGCCCCGGCAGGTAGCCGCGACTTTAGCGGCCTTACCAACGATGGTTGATCAGCCGCACCTGTACTTTGTGGCGGTTGTTCCGGTGCTGACGGCTTATTTCAAGGCCCAACAGCTGCCCAATTTGGCGGCCTTAGATGCGGCCTTAAAGGATGCACGGCCGGCCTTGGTCGAAAAACACGCCGACGCTGCCAGTGAACAGACGGCCTATGAGGGCGTGGTGGCCCAAGTTGAACAGTGGGTCCAAGCCATGACGGACCAGGCCGACGTGGCCAACCTGTCACAGCGTGATTTGCAAAACTTCGTGACCATCGTCCACACGACTGCGGAGCTCATGATCACGGGTAAGGGCAAACAACCCCAAGACTGGGACGTCCAAACGCTGAGTGAAATCATGTTTGGCCCGTTCACACACCTGTTGGACGAGGCCGACCGGGTGCCTGCCTTGTTCAACCTGGTTCCCTTTGCGCTGACCACATTGTTCGGCTATTTGGCCGACCAGCAGGAACTACCCGCGGCAGCCGACCTGGAAAAATGGGTCAGCGAGCACCACACGGCGTTGGTCACCATGTACGACCCCAAGTTGGAGAGCTTCTTTGAAGACCTGACCACGGCCATGCAAAATGAAAAGATCGATACCACCGACACCAAAGCTGTAGATGCCTTCACGCAGGAATACCTGCGGGCTCATCCCACGACCAGTCGAGAACTCTTTACGACCGACCGGCAGTTGACCCACAAGAAACACATTAAGCAGATCAAATACAGCCAAAAGAAGCGGCGGAAACGGCGTCGCAAGTAGGCATTTTTCATTAAAAAAGGAGATTGACCATTCCACATTGGGAACGGTCAATCTCCTTTTCAATTACTTATTTTTCATCCGCCAAATCAGCGATCACGTCTTTGGCCACAACTGGGTCAGTGGCGTAAGGGGTATCGACCCCGTTGATCTTCTGGTAGGCGTCTTCACCTTTGCCAGCGAGGACGACCAGGTCGTCGTTCGTGGCGGTGGTGATGGCGTGGCGAATCGCGTCCTCACGTTTGGGAATGATGGTCGTCGTGACCTTATCGTGGTCAATGTGACTGTCAATCTCCTTGGCGATGGCGATGGGGTCTTCGTGACCCGGATCGTCCGTCGTGAGAAACGCAGTATCCGCAAATTGGTTGAGCGCTTTGGCAAAGCCTTCGCGCCGGTCCTCACCCTTATCACCCGTGCTGCCGAGAACGGCGGTTACGTGGTGGTCGGGGAATTGGGTGTGCAAGAAGCGCAACAGCGCGTTCATGCTGCCCCAATCGTGGGCGTAGTCGATGTAAATCGTCCCGTGATGCTGGGTAGTGATGGATTCCATCCGCCCGGGAATCGTGGTGTTAGCCAACCCGTATTGCATGTCCGCCACCTGGGCGCCGGCCAAGCGACTGGCCAGGATTGCTGCCGTGGCATTACTTTGGTTAAAGTCGCCAGGTACGGAAACGTGGTAGTGGTCCGCCAGGTCTTGCAACGCCGGGTTACTAGAGTGGACGGTGAGATCGAACTCACTATCCGTCAGCGTGGCGGTGTTGTTGCCAATCGACAAGGTCGCGTTGGGCTGGTTAAAGCCGTACGTGAAGATGTGATCGGGGTCGGTTGAGACCTTGGCCGCTGAATACACCTCAGCAAAATGGTCCATATCGGCGTCGATGATACAATTACGCGAATTGATCATCAACTGCATTTTGCAGAAGAGGTAGTTCGCGAAGTTCGGGTGTTCGTTGACCCCGATGTGGTCGGGCGAAATATTGAGGAAGAGTCCCACGTCAAATTTCAACCCGTACACTCGGTACAGCAGGTAAGCCTGTGAGGCCACTTCCATGACCAGAACCTTGGCGCCGTTGTCGACGGCCTGGCGCATTTCATGGAAGATGTCGAAGGACTCCGCCGTGGTGAGATGGGCCTTGAACTGGTCTTGCGGCCGCGGACCAATGATGTGATTAATGGTCGAGAACATGGCAACTTGCTTAGGAAACGCATGCGCCAAAATGTTCGTAGTCAAGTACGTCGAGGTCGTTTTGCCCTTGGTTCCCGTATAGCCAATGACGAAGAGGTCATTTTGCGGGAAGCCAAAGTACAGTTGCGCGGCCAGTGACAAGGCTTTACGCACGTCTTTGACCAAGATGACCGGCGTCGCTACGTGATAATCCTGTTCAGCCAGGTAGCAGCTAGCGCCGTTTTGAATCGCTGAAGTTAAATAGTCAACTGAGAAATTAAAGCCTTTGCAGACGAAGAGTCCGTTAGCACTGACCTGGCGTGAATCATAGGCCAGTGAAGCAAAGTCCGTGTCGTCTGATGGTAGCGTTGTGCTCAGAAATAAGTCATGTTCCTGGAGTAACGCAATCAACTGATTTGCTTTCATTTCGTTGCCTCTTTTCGTGCCTAGTCGTTAGGACGCATGGTTGGGAACAGCATAACGTCGCGGATTGAAGCGGCGTCCGTTAAGAGCATCGTCATCCGATCGATACCGATACCCAGACCACCAGTAGGCGGCATCCCGTATTCCATGGCTTCGACGTAGTCCGTGTCGATACCGTGGGCTTCTTCGTTACCAGCTTCACGTTCGGCGTCTTGGGCTTCGAACCGTTGCTTTTGATCGATTGGGTCGTTTAATTCCGTAAAGGCGTTCCCGTATTCGTTGCCGTCGATGTACAGCTCGAAACGGTCAGTGAACCGAGGATCCTTAGGGTTCTTCTTAGCCAGTGGGGAGATTTCAACCGGGTGGCCGTAAATGAAGGTTGGGTTAACCAACGTGTCTTGAACCTTTTCTTCGAAGAAGGCGTTGATGATGTGACCAACCTTCCAGTAAGGTTCCACGTGGATACCGTTGTCGGCGGCTAATTTCTTGGCGTCGTCGTCAGACATTGGTTGCCAGAAATCAATCCCGGTAACTTCCTTGACGGCATCGACCATGTGGACGCGCTTGAATTCGGAATCCAAGTCGATGTCCTTACCTTGATAAGTGACTTGGCCAGAACCGTTGACCTTGTTGGCCACGAAGCGGAAGATGTTTTCCGTCAAGTCCATGACGTCGGTGTAGTCTGCGTAAGCCGTGTAGACTTCGACCATGTTGAATTCAGGGTTGTGCCGTAAGTCGGTCCCTTCGTTCCGGAAGTCCTTGCCCAGTTCGTAGACTTTTTCCATACCCCCAACGATCAGGCGCTTTAAGTAAAGTTCCGTAGCAATCCGCAGGTACAATGGAATGTCAAAGGCGTTGGAGTGGGTCACGAATGGCCGCGCTTCCGCACCACCGGCTTCCGTTTGGAGCACAGGGGTGTCAACTTCCAAGTAGCCTTGGTTATCCAGGTATTCGCGAATGGCCTTCTTGACCTGGGTGACCTTGATGAAGCGGTCAAAGCTGTCGCGGTTAGCAATCAAATCCAGGTAACGTTGACGGTAGATGGTTTCAGGGTTCGTCAACCCGTGGTATTTGTCAGGTAATGGCCGTAAAGCCTTAGATAAGAATTCGAAATCAGTGAAACGCAGGGTGAGGGCGCCGGTGTTGGTCTTGATGATGTAACCCTTAGCACCGATGAAGTCCCCTAAGTCAAGGGTCTTGTACAAAGCGTACTTGTCTTCGCCCAGTTCATCTTGGCGAGCGTACCCTTGGATGACACCAGTTCTGTCGAGCAAATCGATAAAGCCGGCCTTGCCACTGCCACGCTTACCGGTAATCCGACCCGCAACAGCAACATAATGTTTGTCTTCCATCAGCTCTTCTTTATCGTACTTATCGTATTTCTCGACAAGTGTCTTACTGTTGTCAGTTCGATCGAAGCGGTGACCGAAAGGCGCGATGCCCTGTTCTTGTAAACTATTCATTTTATCCCGACGGACCTGCATCTGATCGTTCAGATCGGCCGGCGTGGCATTATTATTTTTGCTGTTACCCATGTTGTGTCCTCCTATTAAGTATTGATTCAAAGTGACAATGAATCCAGACCTCCCTTAAATTTAGTTGATTTCGGCCGAATAAGCAAGCCATAAAGCGGAAACAACCGAATGAAGGCGTTTACAACGAATTTCGACAGTTAATTTGACCAACAAAATTGAAAATTTGTCTAACGCATTTTTGAAATTCCCTTTCGGCACCCCCATTCGGCATGATAGACTTAGCACAATATCTGAAGCTAAAGGAGGCGGCAACAACGTCATGGTAAAACTGATTCGAAAGATGTGGCCATTACTGGTGCTGGGATTTCTGGTGAATACGGCGTACAGCGTGATGTGGCCGCTAACGACAATCTATCTGCACGGTGACCTGCATTTGAACCTGGTCCAAAGCGGACTGGTTCTAGCAGCCTACTCGGGGTGTAACGTGCTCGGCGGTTATCTGGGCGGTGTGTTAACTGATCGCTATTCGGCGCGCCGCGTGGGGGTCGGCATGTTACTCGCCTTGATCGTAGACGCCGGGGCCGGGTTCTTCTGGAATGGCCTGATTGGTTATCCCATCGTGCTGGTCATCTTCGGGCTACTGACCGGGGGCATGTTGACATTGATCACGGCCATGACCGCCCAACTGAGTCATTTGGATGGTCGGCTCTTTAATCTGTTGTATATCTTCATTAATGTTGGCTTAGTCGTCGGGACCGCTAGCATTGGGATTCTCTATCACGGCAGCTTACGACCCATCTTTGTCTTGCTCTTGGGATGCTACGTGCTCGCAGCAATCTTATGGACAGGACATGCGCGCCACTTCGAACGTCAAGCTAGCCAGCAGGCTGTGTATGAGACAGCCGCCAGGTCATCGGCAGCACCGGTGGCTACCGGTCACTTGTCTCGCGGGCAACTGGTAGTCATTCTCTTGAGCTTGGTCTTCATGTGGGTGACGTACGCCCAGTGGATGAGTAACGTCTCGGTCTACATTCAAAATGAAGGCTTGGGGATCAAGCTCTACAGCACGCTGTGGGTCTACAATGGGGTGTTACTGATTATTGTGCAAGCGTTGATGGCAAAGTTCAGTCGTAGCAAGGGATTACCCTGGCAAATTTTAATTGGTTTGGTGGCCATCGGTGGCTCGTTTCTTCTATTAAGTAACCACTCAGGTGTCGCTATCTTATTTGTCGCCATGACGTTACTGACAATTGGTGAAGCCATCTACGTTCCCGGAGTCCCGGCCTTGATCAATTTGTATACGGTTGGGAATGAAGGCAAGTACCAAGGACTCGTCAATGCATTTTCCTCCTTAGGTAAAGCTCTGGGACCAGTTATTGGTGGGGTAGTGATTGCCCAGTTCAGCTCGTTCCCGGTTTTATTTTGGCTGTGTGCTGTGGTTGATGGCATAATTGCGGCTGGTTTCCTAGTGGGAGTCATTTCCGGATTACAAAAAGAATAATATGTGATGCGAACCATCTCCAGGCGTGCCCTGGCAAAACGGCCGGTTAACTCGGCCGTTTTTTGTATTTTCACAACAACCATTCGGCTTTGAAAATAATTTACATTTTCTGCGTTTTTTAGTTGACGGTAGGGGTTGTGGTTGGTATAGTTATATATGTTGTCACGGCGATTCACCAACTAGACCAATTCAATGAGTTGAAAATAGTTGTTGACAAAGATGGTGACAAAATGTTATATTAATTAAGTTGTCGCTTCTTGATAACGAATCAACGAGAAACGTTGTTAAATCAAACTTCTTGTTGACATCAAATCAGTTAAATGATATGATGATTAAGTTGTCTGCGAGAGCGGATGACATGGTAGACCTTTGAAAACTGAACATTGTTTCGACAAACCAAATATGTGTAGGGCGGTTTGATACTTGGTATCAAACCCAAACAATATTTGCGAAGTCAATTCGCTTTTAAAAATGTAACAACAATCGATGAGCTATTCAAGC
>NZ_RHOB01000010.1 GCF_003946085.1 Levilactobacillus angrenensis
AGTTTAATGCTTATAACGAGAAGTCTCTGAAGCGGATCCACCGAGGCTTTAAAGGACTCCAGGACACCTTGGAAGCATCATTTATTTGAGTTAGTTACATATTATATGTACGAAGGCATTTCATTTACACAAGATTCTTGACGCTACCTGTTTATGCAATGGTACACTAAACCTGCAATTTAAGAAACTAATTTGGAGGTGTCAAAATGGCTCAAGGAATGAATAAGGAGCAAAAAACGGCGTTGGCTACAAGCGCAACTGGATTGTTTTCTCAGTCTACCAGCACAATGCTATTATCCTTTGTTCTGGCATCAATGATTGCGAGCTTTCATATCAGTGGAGCAGCGGGTGGATTTATTTCTACGATTACTAATATCGGGATGCTAGTTGGTGGTTTGACATTCGGACCAATGGCGGATCGAAGTGGTCGTGTCAAGGTTTATGCTATTACTACGATTATTTATGCACTGGCAACAGGGTTAATGGCATTTGCGACGAATATTTGGATTGTTTACATTTTGCGGTTTTTGGTCGGCGTCGGTGGCGGCGGTGTGTACGGAGTCATCATGTCAATGGTTGCTGATGTGTTCAGTAGTAAGCAGAGAGGCCGAATTAATTCGTATGTAACTGTTTCGGGTCAGCTGGGAAGTATTGTTGCAGCGATTGCTGCGGCAATTTTGATTCCAATGGCTGGCTGGCGAAGTTTGTTTATTTTTGGTGCCTTGCCAATCTTACTGGGGATATTCGTTTACTTCAAAGTGCCAGAATCTTCAGAATGGAAGGCAGCTAAAGAAGTCGAAACACAGATGGAACAGATTACTTTACTAGATTTGTTTAAAAATGGAAACGCATCCAATACAATCAAGCTGACAATTATGGCCATTGTTCAAGTTGCCGGATACTTTGGTTTAATGAATTGGTTGCCGTCTATTTTACAACAAAAATCTGGATTGTCAGTGTCAGGTTCTTCCATCTGGATGATAGCGACTATTGTGGGAATGTCATTAGGAATGCTAGTTTTTGGCCAAATTATGGATAAAATTGGGAGTAAAGTAGCTTACTCAATTTTTCTTATCGCATCAGCGGTCTCAGTGTTCTTATACGCATTTGCGCAAACTAATGTCACATTACTAATCGGTGGTGCTATAGTAGGATTCTTTGCAAATGGTATGAATGCAGGTTACGGTGCTATTGTAGGGAATCTTTACGAGACAAAAATTAGAGCATCGGCTAATAACCTGATTTTTAATATTGGTAGAGCAGTTGGTGGATTTTCGGCTGTGGTAATTGGATTCTTATTGGATCATTCAACGATGGTTGTCACAATGGGTTTTCTTTCGGTGCTATATATCGTTTCATTCTTAACTGTATTGACTCTAAAAGAAAATAAAAAGGTGATTAATAATGAGTAGTGAACATTTAACGCATATTCAGAAAGGTGACCTAGGAGAAGTAACCCTAATCGTTGGGGATCCAGCGCGAGTTGATTTGATTTCAGAAGATTGGGATAAGAGAAGAAAGCTCGAGGATAGTCGAGAATTTGTATTGGTAGTTGGTGAATTTAAAGGCCATCAAGTTTCAATTTGCTCAACTGGGATGGGTGTAGGTTCGACAGAAATATGTATTATCGAGTTACTTGAGAATGATGCTAAGATGATTGTCAGATGCGGTGGATGTGGCTCATGGGATGAAAATATTCATCCAGGAGATATTATTGTCAATCGAGCGATGGTAAGGACTAAAGGACTTTTAGGAGAATATGTACCTGATGAGTATCCAGCGGTTGCTGACCCATTACTGGTTGATAAGATTTATCATGGTGCGGTTGCTGGCGGGTTTAAAACGTTTACAGGAATCGGCTTGACAACTGAAACCTACTTTTTTGGGCAATATCGACAGCCTGAAATTTCTGGAAGTAGTTTGAAAGTTGATGGCACTAAGATGGATTATTGGAAGAGCAGGGGTGTCATTAATGCGGAGATGGAATCAGCAGTTTTATTCTTGCTGGGTTCGATCTATCGAGTTCCTGTTGCTAATTGTTTAGTTGTTCATTTAAGTCGAGATACTTATACCTGGGAAGAGCCAGCCGATTACAATCGTATTCACAAGGCATCTGCAGAGACGGTTTTAAAATCAATTCTGGCATAAAGAATCGGAGGCTTAATGGGGATGGAAGAACAAAAATCATATCAAAGAAAGGTTCTGGCCTCTTCAATGTTGGGGCTGGGACTAGAGGGAATGGATGTTTTACTACTATCTTTTGCCCTCAGTTCAATCATTAGTGAATTTCACATTTCTTCTGCTGCAGGTGGGATGCTTCCGTCCATCACCAATATTGGTATGCTTTTAGGCGGTGTGTTATTTGGGTACATGGCTGACAAACATGGTCGAATCAAAACTTTTACGTACACTATTTTCATTTTTGCTATTGCCACGCTACTCATGGCCTTTGCTCACAGTATTGTAGAAATTTATATTCTTCGATTTATTGTTGGATTGGGTGCTGGTGGTGAATACGGTATTGGAATGGCGCTAGTAGCTGAGGTGTTTCCTAAGAGTCGTCGAGGACAGATGTCTTCGTGGATTACGGTGGGAGGTCAGATGGGAACGCTATTGGCAGCTGTTATTGCAGCGACAATAATTCCGCTTGCTGGCTGGCGTGGAACATTTGTTTTCGGAGTGTTGCCGGTAATACTAGCTTATTTTGTTAGAAGGCATTTACCGGAAACTAAAGCTTGGCAATCGACTCATAAGAAAGAACAAGAAACACATCAACATCCGCGTCTTAAGATTCTAGTCAAAGATCCTAAGACAACGGGGATTACATTAGGATTAATCGTGATGTCAACGGTTCAAATCGCTGGATATTACGGCTTGATGAATTGGCTGCCATCGTTACTGGAAAAACAACAAGGATTGACGGTTTCTGGATCATCAGTGTGGATGATTTCTACTATTATCGGAATGTCGATTGGAATGCTGTGCTTCGGTAAATTGTTAGATAGGTTTGGATCTAAGATAACGTACTCTACGTTTTTAATTATGGCTGCAGCTTCTATTTCGCTGTATTCCTTAGTTCACAATTCGTTGTTAATGCTAATAGTTGGAATGATTGTCGGATTCTTTGCGAATGGTATGAATGCTGGTTATGGTGCCTTAATTAGTAGCTTTTACCCAACTGAAATTCGAAGTTTTGCCAATAATGTAATTTTTAATACTGGTCGTGCAATTGGAGGATTATCACCAATTTTGATTGGTTATCTAATTGATAAGAGCGGATTTTCGGCGGCTTTACTATTTCTTGGATCGCTATATTTAATTTCGTTAATTGTTGTTAATTTGATTCCAAATCCTCTGGGAAAGAATCAAGTAAGTGATTGATAAGAAAGCAGATGTGGGCTATGAGAAGATTTGGCAGGGTAATCTTAATAGTCCTAGACTCAGTAGGAATTGGGGCTGCACCGGATGCGAAGCAGTTTGGCGATGTGGGGGCTGATACTCTAGGTCACATTAGTCAGTGTTTTCCTAATGGACTACAAATACCTGAGATGACGAGGTTAGGACTGGGAAATATTCGGACAGACAACCCTTTAAGAGGGATTCCAGTACAAAAAGAATTGATTAGTGTAGTTGGAAAGATGAAGGAAGTCTCAGCAGGAAAAGATAGTATTAATGGACATTGGGAGTTAATGGGAGTTCCGATTAGTAGACCATTAAATACTTTTCCAAATGGTTTTCCGACAAGCTTAATTGACCAAATCGAGCATTTCTCAAATAGAAAAGTTATTTTAAATCAGGTGTCTTCTGGTATGAAAGCAATCCAGGACTTTGGTGAACGGCAGAAGGCAGAGGGAAGCTTGATTATTTATACTACTGGAGACTCTGTGCTACAGATTGCAGCACATGAAGATTCGGTACCTGTGGAAGAGTTATACCGAATTTGTCGTTTCATCAGAACAATAGTGGATCAAAGTGAACTAACTGTTGGTAGAATTATTGCCCGTCCTTTCATCGGAAGAAATCGAAATAATTTTGAACGAAGTAATAATAGAAAAGATTTCTCAATGGTTTCCACTGAAGAAACGGTTTTAGATTTATTGACAGCTAATGGCATCTCAGTAACAGGTATTGGTAAAGTTAATGATATATTTTCCTCGCGAGGAATTGAACGAGAGATTCATACAAGTAGTAATTTAGAGGGAATGGATGAAACGATTCATGCAATGAGAATTACTTCTCAGGGATTTGTATTCGTTAACTTAGTCGATTTCGATTCTAAGTTTGGTCATTGTCGTGATGCCCAAGGATATGGTGAAGAACTGGCTAGAGTTGATAATAAACTAAAAGAGGTTCTGCAATTAATTACTGATAATGATTTATTGATTATAACAGCTGATCATGGAAATGATCCAACGTTTAAGGGAACAGATCATACTCGCGAATTTGTACCAATCATTGCTTATTCTAAAGAAGTTGTTGGTAAAAATATTGGTGTACGCAATACTTATAGTGATGTGGGTGCAACTATTTTAGATAACTTTAGAATTGACAACAAGGGATATGGAGAGAGTTTTTTAAATCAATTAAGTTTATAAATTATTCGATAAGCCGCCTATTGGTAACAGCTTTTGGTGTAAAGTTAGGATTTGAAAGTATAATTGGATTGAACGCTTGATAATTATCAATTTATTTATTCACTGAGCAGACTATACTTAATGATGTTGTGAGCGTGCTAGGCCAGCGGGTCCGGCCAGCCGAGTCACCGTTAGGGATTGACCGACGCAATTATGCTAGACTTTAAACGGCGCTGAACTCACCCAGAAAGGAAGTTTTACCCATGCCAATGATGCGCATTGATATGTTTCGCGGTCGGAGCAAGAAAGAAATCAAGAATATTTTAGACATTTCGTACCAGGTCGCCACCGAGGAACTCCATTTGTTGCCGCGCGACCGGTACCAAATCGTGACGCAACACGATTCTGAGGAAATGATCATCGAAGACGTGGGTCTGGGGTTCAACCGGACTAACAAGTTTCTGATGTTCAGCCTGACCTCGAGTCCACGCAAGGAAGCGGACAAGCAGCGTTTCTACGCGCGGCTAGTCAAGGAACTCCAGGAACACGCCGACGTCGAACCGGCAGACGTGATGATCAACATCGTCAGCAACACCAAGGCGGATTGGAGCTTTGGCAACGGTGAGGCCCAATTCTTGAACGGTAAATTAGATTAACAGCTAGTCAAAAACGGACGGTGGTCGCGGCAAGAAGTCGCGGTCATCGCCCGTTTGGTTTCGGAATAACTAAAGATTGAAGGTAACATCAACGCGGTAGTTTCCAGAACGACAGTGTTTTGTCCACGAAAATTAGTGAAACCAGGGCCTGCGTCAGTCAGGGTTCCGCCTGCTCTGGGGAACACCGCCAGGACTTCGTCACACAACGAGTAACCGCCACCGCATTTTCAAAAACGTACGTTCCCATTCCGTCTGAACTATGCTAAACTAAAAGAACGCGATTTTACAGAGAGGATGGAGAAGATGGCAACCACGATTTTGACGCCGGCGGAGAACCGGTTCTTACAACTGAGTCAACAGGCCTTGGCCTTGCCGGCGTTGACCCGGTTGATGCCGCTGTTGCGCGACCATCCGACAATCAAGGATAGCAGTGATTTTTTGCCACGGTCGGCACGCGAAGCCTTGCTGGAACAGCGAGTTGATTGGCTGAAATTAAGCAGCAGCGCCTGGAAATTGTTGGCGGACTCGCCCTACGTCATCAATCCCAGCAATCAGCGGTTGGACTGGCGACACTGTGCCTTGTGCCACAAGCCGGTGCGCTACGAATACCACGTGGTGTTGCGGGCCAACGGTCATAAGATCATCGTCGGCTCAGAATGCGTGAAGAAGTTCATGAGTGACGAAATGCAATACCTGATGACCATCACCACCGAAGACAACATTCACGCGGTCGCTCAGTACGATGACCTGACCGAACATTACCCGCAGGTCCCCGAAATTTTGTGGGACCCGACGGCCTTGCCGCATTTGCCAGCCACGCATCACCGGCGCCAGCGTTGGGTCCACAACGGAACGGCCCAGACAGTGACTGGGTATTTGCAACATCGGCAGACGACCCTACCCGAAACGCAGCTCCGGCCGTACCTCAGTGAATACGATACTCTGACCACCTTGAACCGCGAGGCGGCGATTGCGGCCGAACAAGCTGCCCAGCGGCGGGTCGACCGGGAACGCCAACTGGCCGAAGAAGAAGCCCAGGCGGCCTGGGACCATGCACAGCACCAAGAAAGTGCGGCCGTCCAAGCCTTACGCGCTGCCGCACCGTACCAAACGTATTTGCGACGAGTAGCCAATCTCATGGCCGAACACCTGCCGTTAGCGGCGTTCAAGGCGCAATTGGCCGCCGTGACCATGCCAGCGCAGTTGCAGAAGTTGGTCAACTCCTACCAATTAGGGGTGATGGCCACGGAATTTTCCCGCAACGGTCAGATCACGGCCGCGCGCCTGCAAATCGTGCCCCGCTACCTGGTGGCCGACTTGAATCGCTTGACCCAGCGCCGGGCGCGGCAACGCCAACGCGACTGGTACGATGATCTGTTCAACGCCGCCATCGGGTTTGACCTGACCGCACCAGACCGGCAACAACGGTTGGCCCAGCTCCAACAGCCGTGGGAAGGTCAGCAGGTGCCCGCGCAGGTCTATCAAGACTGTCAGACGTTGCGCGACCAACTAACGGCCGGCCAGTCGTTGCCGCGCACCTGGCCCAATGCCGTGCGGCAGGCATTTACGCAACGGTTGGCCCAACAGCCTACAACTGGCTGGGTGCCCGCCAAAAAGAATCACGTGACCCCGCCGCAATTACGTCAACTCGTCGCGGGTAAGGCGGACTTTTCAGCAGTGGCTACGGCCTACCATCGGCTGTACGCTTTGCCAGCCGAGGCTGAAGCAACCACGTTGTCGGCCCTGCAGCAGTATTATTTGCTGCTAGCGGATAAGCGGGCCGAACGGGAAAGTGTGACACATGCATTGGTCCAGAAATTGTTAGAGGATTAGTGAAAAGCCAGTGACGGCGGGGATGCCGGGTCGCTGGCTTTTTTAATTGTTCTAAAATTAGCATCACGCTGCCGAGTTTATCCGTTATTTTTTAAAGTGGATAGTGCTTAATAGTTTAGTGGGTGTTTTCGGTCATTGTGTACAGTGTTAATGGTTGTCCGCTACTCACTAGGACGACATATACTGCCACAATAGGCGTTATCGTGATAATAACGAATAGCGTCGTTTGTTAGACAAACTAAAAAATCTGTTGTCCAATTATTTTATTGTAAGTTCATTCACATTAATTTATAACCGCTATCAATCCCGAAATACCGGTGCTAAAGGGATTTTAAGTTTTATTTTAAAAAGTTAATGATTTTATTCGGAAAAGGGTTTACATATTGATTGCTTAGTCATATAATAATGATGTTACATAGTCAGGAAGATGTAACAGATAGTTAAAGCGTTGCATTTATTGCTGTTACACCATCTAAGCTGTGAGTTATTTGAAAGCCGCAACTGAGATAGCCGATAACCACAACTATCGTAGAATACTTGAAGGCTTGGAAACCTGTAGAATAATTAATACAAGAGGGGTGCTTTCTTTATGAAGAAGTCTATTAGCAGTATTTTGTTAGCAAGTGCATTGTTGTTAGGGACCATCGCACCAGTTGTTGCTAATGCGGATACAACTGGCGATACATCGGATGGTATTACTTTCAATCTGCCGAAGGAACCAGTTAACCCAGTTGATCCTACAGATCCTGGTACTGATGTTCCTGGTGGCGGTGGTGGTACTGACCCTTCCAAAGTCGGAAACCTAAAGTTCTTGTTCCTATCAAATAGTATGGATTTTGGTAAGTACGATGCTGAAGTTACGGCTGATGCAGCTAAAGCAAAGACTTATACGGTACAAACCATCGATAACTCAAACGGTAATTCTACAACCGATGCTATTAATGGTAGCAAGAATTTAATTACCGAAGTTTCTGATACGCGTGAGAGTAATGCCGGTTGGGATGTTACTGTAACTTCTGGTTCATTGAAGAATGGTGATAATACTTTAGATGGAGCTGAGATTAACTTCGATGGTACTGGTGTAACCACCAAGAGTACTTCAAACACAGAATCTGGTATTTCTGGTAACGCAATTAAACTACAAACTGATGCAGGATCAGATGTGCTGTATACAGCTCAGAAAGGTAGTGGGATGTTAACAACGGCCTTTCAACTGAATCCTGATGCGATTACGTTGACTTCGGTTCCTGCTAACGTTGCTTCTGGGACTTACACCGGTAATATCAATTGGACTTTGAATTCCACCCCTAAATCATCTGTTACCGAATAATATTTAATTAGAAAGGTGTTCATTGGGGAAATAATGAGCACCTTTTTATATACATAGAGCAGTGCAGTATAATAAAAGTAGATGTAAATTCACTGGGTAGAGGTGCGAGTATGCAAAAGTTGAAGAAGTTTTGTAGCATTGTTTTATTGACTATTGGGTTAATTATTTGTGGCACGTCAGTATTGGCAAGTGCTGCAACCCCGGGGAATGATGTTGGTTTTAGTGTTAAGGCGTTGTTGCCCAAGAATCAAATTGAAAAGAAGGATTCATTTTTCAATTTAAGGATGAAGTCTCAGCAGGATGAGCGATTACAAGTTAGAGTGTATAACACGACTAACCAAGATATTAAGGTGAAAAATGCAATTCATACGGCTTGGACTAGTTCTGCAGGGGCAATTGAGTATGTGAAGACAACTAAGGATTTCGACACTTCCTTACGTTACAAGATGAGTGATATTAGCAAGCTACAGGGGAAGCAGATCATTACGATCCCAGCTGGTGGTTCCAAACTAGTTACAGCTAAGGTTAAGATTCCTAGGACGGAATTTCAGGGAACAATCTTAGGTGGTTGGTATTTTAAGCGTGCTGATAGTAAGGTCATTAGCAATGTAAAGGGCGCTAGTAACATGCATAATCAGTATTCGTATGTCATTGGGATGATGTATACGATGGGTAAGAATCCCAGCCCAGTTATGCGCCTGGGAACGGTCCAAGCAGGACTAGCAAACTATCATCGAGGCGTAATCGCTAATTTACGCAATACGACAGCAGTTATTATTCCTAATCTGAAAATGAATACAACGATTACAAATCGTGATGGTGGTAGTGTTGTTAAACACCTTAAGCAAGATAATGTCCAAATGGCACCGAACACAACATTTAAGTATGGCATGCTGTACGGTGATCAACAATTGAAAGCAGGACATTACCATCTCCATATGGTTGTTAAAAATAGGGTTAATGAGTGGGTTTTTGATAGGAACTTTACGATTACGCAGGCTCAGGCCAACAAGTACAATAAAGCAGCGGTAGAAAGCTCAGGATTGAGTTTCTGGTTAATCTTAGCTTTGGGTGCTTTAGCCATGTTAATTTTAATTTTGTTGATTCTGTTGATTATTTACTTGATTCGGCGAAAAAAGAAACAGGATGAAGCGGACACTGAACGGAGTAAGTAGCCAGTGAAAGGAAAGGTAGGCGTTGAAAATGAGGAAATTTTACATGCAACTGTTGTTGGCGTTTACGCTAATGCTGGGGTTAAGCATGACAATTTCGACGCTTGTACAAGCAGATAGTACTGGTAACTCTAAAGTAGGTATTACAATCGTTAACAATCAAGTAACCACAATTAAAGGACATGCTGGTGATACAGAGATGCAGAATATTCCCGATGGCAAATCACCAACTCGTTCGTCTACTAGCTTACGAACGAGTCACGATGGTGATACGGCTTCTGGTCAGAGGGCAACTGGACAATCTCAAGTTGCACCTAGAAAGACGAAAAGATCTGCGATTCATGAAGTGGCTACAGCTATTGCGACGGGGCGGCTCCCACAGACTAGTGAGGTACAATCGCTATTAACTAATCTTGTTGGCATATTATTATTAATTGTGTTGGTTCTAGCAATGATTGTCTATCACCAGGCGCGACTATTACGTGAGAAGGGGTGAGTCAAGATGAAATTAAGTAAATTTTTGTTGCGGCTTGGCTTACTCGTCATTAGTTTGATAGCCATGGTGAATGTGAGGACTTGCAGAGCTAGTGCTGCTGTGAGCATTCCGGCTGGTAGTACGTCGATTGTGGGTAAGAGTGCAACGTATATTTCGAGCAAAGGTGAAGTGGTACCGGGTACAGAGTTAGCTGCGTATGCAACGGCTACATTTCCGACGATTCAGGATATTAGAGCAAATAATGTTTCCGCTGATGGACGTTTAACGACTAAAACAACTAAGATTTATTTGCTGATGTCTGGGACTATTGGAATGGATATGTATGGCATGTACCAGTATAAAACAGCGTATGGAGATGTTGTCACCGCTGGAGGAAAGACCTTGCGAAGCAATCCTAATGTAACCCCAACTAATTGGGTAAAAACACAAGGTTTCTCTTTCACGGTTCCGAGTAATGCGTATCAGGAAATTGATGTGAATCTGACGGATTTGAAAGATGAGTTGCCAATCTATATTGGTTTTGGATATACAATTAATTCATCAGTCGTAAAAACGTTACCTAAGTACTATTTTGCCAAAATTGTGACTGACCCTACAAAGTCGATGAAAGACATTACACTTGATGATATTTATAATAGTGATTCAACGATTAGTGGGGAAGGGGAGCCTAACGCAACAATGTCAGTGCCGATTAAGGGAACTGATGGCACGACGAAGACATACAGTGCTACGGCTGATAGTACTGGTAAGTTTACGATAGATTTGGGTGAAAAGTTGAAAGATATTGGCAATCCGGATTCAGTTACGGTGACAGAGGCAAACGATATGGGAGATACTAAGTCAGCCACCGGAAAAGTTCAGCAGCCTAAATTTCAAATTAAGAACGGTTCGCCAGTGACGATTTATCCAGACGATTTGGAGAATCATGTTTCTGGGAAGACTGATCAAGAGGTGTTACAGTGGTTGATTGACCAATCTGGTATGACAATTGTTGACGAAGCCAGTCCAGATACACCGTTGGATGAGAATGATTTTAAATTTTCTTCGACAGCAGCTGACTTGGCGTCTAAGATTAAGGCACTTGCAAGTGGTCAACTGACGAGTTTTGATGTAACTGCTCAGGACAGTAGCGGGGCTGGTACGTTGAATACGGGAACGCTGGATGTAGTTAGATATGATCCAGTATTTAACGTGGCAGGAAGTGATCTTAATTTTGGGGATGGTGTAGATGTACCGACTAAGCAGACATGGTTTGCACCGTCATCGATTAATGTGACAACTACAAATACACAGGCCTCCGGAACCAATTGGTACATTACTGCGAATGCTTCCGTCTTAAAAGATGAATCGGGTAATGAATTGAATGGCAAGTTGGTTTATGAAGACGGTAGTGGTAATGAAGAATCCCTAATGGATAATGCAGGAGTCATTGCCAGTGGAACCACGGGTACGACAGATTTGAAGGCGCACAATGTTGCAACGAAATGGGCAACGAATGAGGCATATACTAGCCAACCAGACAAACAAGGTATCTTCTTAAAGGTAGCCGCTAATCCATACACAGCGGGCGCTGAAAAAACGACATATTCAGGGTCCGTGACATGGGCAATCACAAATGCGCCAGGAAGTAATTCAAATTCTACGCAGAAATCTAGTAGTACAGTTGTTTCGGAACAGTAACACTAATACTAGTATCATGCCATGCATGTTACTCTGACGGTTGGCTTAGTTGGCGCAGACATCGACGACAAGGCCTCCTAAATAATTAAATAGCTTAGCGTGTGACGCTAAAAATGGCGGATCCGCTCATCAATTTAAGATGAGTGGGGCCGTCATTTTTGATGAGATGTCCAGTCAGTAAGATTGGAAAAAAGCGGTGATTTGAGAAAAACAACGTGCCAATCAGTCGAAATCAGTCTCACTTTTAGCTAGTTTGGCGTTTGAGGATTATTGTCGGCAAATCCGCCGCTACAACCAGTGGGACTAGATGATTAATGGCCTATCGTAATCTTTAAAGTCGTTAGATAACCACTGGTAACGGTCGTTATATAAACGAAAAGCGCTATAAATTATACTAGTGTAGGTCGATAAACGTTGATAAAATAGGCTAACAAACGCTTACAAGAAAAGCTTAGTGATTTCACTGTTTTTCTGTAAAATATATTTACAACCCTACCTATCGGCCCTATACTAACGTTGTTACATACTTAAAGAAGCGTAACAACCATCAAGGGGCGTTGCAATTCTTGAGGTGATCTAAATGATTGAGGTGCTTAGTCATGTGGGCTAGGTAATTTAGATGACGAGGTATTGTTTGTCACAGTGTTTTGGGAATCACAAATCAAAGGAGTGCGTTACATCATGATGAAGAAGACAGTAAGCAGTATTTTATTAGCTAGTGCATTATTGTTGGGGACGGTTGCACCTGTTGCGGCGAATGCGGCGGAGACTGATCCAACTTCTACTGGGAAAACGGACACACACGTTACGATGACGGCACCTAAAGACCAAACTAATCCAGTCGACCCAACTAATCCAAGTAAAGGTACTGATACCGATGGAACTGGGACGACGGATCCTGGTAATACTAATAATAACGGTGCCACAGTTTCTGGGCCATTAACCTTCTTGTACGTCACTAAAGACATGACCTTTAAGCCCGCTCAATCAGTTATCAGTGGGACGCAATCGATGGATGTTGATTCGATTCAAAAGAGTACCTTTATGAAGAATGGGACGCCTAATGAGAACTTCGTCACTGAAATCGGTGACTCTCGTGGGACGAACGAAGGCTGGTCAGTCAACGTTTCCAGCTCTCAAATGAAGACAGATGCTGGCGATGTCTTAGCTGGTGCCACGGTCGACTTTGACGGTGCGGGTAGCAATACCCAAATCACCAATTCCGCGACGGCTGATGGAATTAGTGCCAACAATGTTAGTTTGGACACGGCAACCAATGATCCAGCAACCATCTACAGTGCCGCTAAGGGTGCTGGTGCCGGTGCAACGGCCTTTCAACTAGGGACGGACAATATCCACCTGAGTAACGTTAAGGCTAACGCGACTGCTGGGACTTACAATGGGAGTTTGACCTGGACGCTGAGCAACACGCCAGCAAGTTCTGATGCAACTAACAACTAATTTTCAATTTGCGAGTGAAGGTGTCCATTAGGCTGAAAATGAACACCTTTTTCGCCTACATAGCGGGTGCCGTGAAATGAGCATCCCAGTAAAATTCTAACTAGGGTAGGATGTGTAAGCATGTCTGGATTGAAGAAGCTTCAACTCATAGTATTGATCATTGTTGGGGGGATTATCGGGTTACTGGCGCCAGTCGTGTCACAAGCGGCAGTGAACAATGACATTGGGTTTAATGTGGCACCCAAGATTCCCAAGAATCAAATTGATAAGAAAAAGACGTTTTTCGACTTGGCGATGAAGTCTGGTCAGACTGAGACACTGCAGACGCGAATCTACAATCTCACGGCACAAGACATTCGGGTCAAGTCGGTGGTCAATACGGCTTGGACGGGCTCGTCGGGGGCTATCAATTACGTCAATGCGGCGAAAAAATATGACCCGTCATTGCGCTACAAGATGGGCGACCTCAGTAAAGTTCAAGGGCCCGAAGTCGTAACGGTTCCAGCTAAGGGGTCGAAATTAGTAACGGTCAAAGTCAAGATTCCGCAGACTGATTTCAACGGCAATATTTTAGGTGGCTGGTATTTCGAACGGGTCGATCATAAGGTCACTGGTAATGTTAAGGGTGCCGGTAATATCACGAATAAGTATGCCTACGTGGTCGGGATGTCCTACACGATGGGACAGTTACCTAATCCTGATTTGAAATTAGGCAAGGTTGCCGCTGGGCTGAGTAATTACCATCACGGCGTCATCGCCAATCTGCGGAATCCTACGGCCATCATCGTGCCCAACCTAAAAATGAATACAACCATTTCCAATCGGGATGGCGGTAAGACGGTGCTTCACATGAAGAAAGACAACGTCCAAATGGCGCCCAATACCGTTTTCAGTTATCCGATGTTGTACGGCAAAACCAAGTTAGTTGCCGGTCATTACCGCTTACATATGGTGGTAAAAAACACGGATCGCACCTGGGTCTTTGACCGGAACTTCACGGTAACCAAGGCTCAAGCCAATAAGTATAATGCGGATTCCGTTGATAATTCCGGCATCAGCATCTGGCTATTGATTGGCTTAGGTGCACTGGGCATGTTGATTTTGATTTTATTGATTCTTTTGATTATTTACCTGATTCGGCGGCGTCGACGGGATGCTGCAGAAGCGGAAGATTAAGGTATGTCACGCGAAAGGGGGCGCTGACGGTGAGGAAAATACTTTGGGGATTAGTGATGGCGTTTACGTTAGCGGTTGGTATTGGTACTGGAACGTCAGCGCTGGCAACAACGGTTGGCGGAACCGGCGGCACGACCCAGACCAGTGTCACAATCAAGGCCAATCCCAATGCGACCAGGTCACAATCACCGACTGGCGAGGTTGGTGATGAGGGCGACGCAGGGGCTACGGTGATTCCAAACGGGAAAAAACTAACTGCGAAAAATCAAGGTCAGGCTGATTCGGCGGTAGCCAATAATCAACCAACCAAGCAGAAGTCGGCACCCGGCGCCGTGGTCACCATGGTCAAGGCAGGGTCAGCGGATCTGATGGCCGGCCGTTTGCCACAGACCAGTGAATCGCGAATCTTTTTGATGAGTGTCTTTGGCTTGCTGTTGTTAATCGTCTTGATCTTATCGACAATTGTCTATCACCAAGCGCGGCTACTGAAGGAGAGGGAGTGAGCCGAGATGAAGTTAAAGAAAATTTTACGACAGCTTGGCTTATTGCTGGCCTTTGTGGGGCTGGGGATTGGTATGGGCATAACGACTGGGTATGCGGCCCAACCGGGGACTGATCTGATGGGAGCAAAGGGGTCATACGAACAAAACCCCAACTTTATTGACGACGACAGTAAGAACTTCCGGGCAACATATCCTAGCCTTGAAAGTGTCACCGCTGATGGTGTCGTTGATGGGCGAATTACCAGTGCAACGAAGCATATTTATGTTTCGTTTTCTGGAAATGCTACAATCAAAACAACCTACTATGCTGATTCTCAGTTTACTAAGTTTTACGCGGATGTCACCACCTATGATGGGTCAACTGTTAGCACGGTAAATACCGGCTCTCCCAAACTGTGGTCATTGAGTTCTGGCAATACGGTTGCGCAGGCACCGTCTAGCTACATTACGATTCCGGTTGACTTTAGTAAGTTAGGGATTAGTCCGAGCTTGCCGATCTATATCGGGTTTACCTTTGGTGCTAAGAGTGACTTGTTTGGTGTTAATGTCATGGATTACTACAAAGCAATCACGTTGACAGCCAATAGCACGGCTACGGATGCAATGGCAGGTGTGACGATTAATGATGGGAATGATGTACCATCATCGAGTACCACAGTCAAAGGGACTGGCGACGCTGGCTTAACCGCCGTTCTAACGGGTGGCAACATTACAGCGGGTGATTACACGACAACGATCGGATCCGATGGCACGTACAAGTTTGACCTGGGTGGTAAGACCTTGAAGAGCTTGGGCGATCCGAGCACCATCAAGGTCACCGAGTACAACCAATTCGGTGATGCCAAATCCGCTACTGCCAACGTGGTCGATACGGTGCCGCTGACTATTTCGCCAGCGACAACCAGTCTGACGATTGACCCGGACGATTGGGCGGCCCACATTGCGGGCAAGTCGTCCACAGAGATTGCAACGTGGTTGGCTAGTCAAACCAACTTACAAGTCACCAAGCAAGGTGGCACCACACCGTTGACACAGGCCGACGATGGGTTGGCGTTTAGCACGGGAGATGACCTGTCGACGCTGACGGCTGGTGGCACGCAGACGGTCAATCTGAATGCCGCCGACAGCAATGGCGACAAGAGTACCACTCCCGCTGCGATTTCCGTGACCCGGGGCTTGGGAAAGCTACAGTTCGGCGATTTGAGCGAGCTGGTCTTCGGTGCTGGGGCGACGCTGGCGGTACCAGCGCAGTCAACGTTATTTGCACCGGGAAATTATCAGATCAACATTTCTGACTCCCGAGCAACTGGCTCCCCGTGGTATTTGAGTGCTTCGGCCTCGGCTATGACAGATAGTAGTGGGCACACGCTGAGTGGCGACGTGGTCTACGAAGACGGCCAGGGCACGACGACCAAATTAGACGCCGGCAATGCGGTGCCTGTCGCATCCGGCACGCGGTCCGGCAATTCGACTGACGTTGCGAAGGACTGGGCGCATGATGGCAATGCCTACACGAGTGACGAGCCCGCCGGCATTTACCTTGATGCCAAGCCTAATATCTATACCGGTGGCAGTGCAGCCAACGCCTATTCTGGGACCATCACGTGGTACCTGAATGATGTGCCGGGAAATGAATAGGGAAACTGAAGGTTGAGCGTTTGCAAACACGCCCCAGTCCCCAGCTGGCCAGACTTATCACCATTAAGCAAGCCATTAACACCACCTGCGGCAGCCAGAGATTCCGGCGCTGTGGGGACCGCCTGCGGCCTGAGAAACGGTCCTCCGGCTCGGTTTGAAGCCTAACAGAATTCGCCAGTCTCCAAACACGTCTCGCGCTGTAAGCTGACTCAAAACGTCAGCTAACACCGCTGTCACGGCTACCTCCGGTTACGATGGTTGGAAACCACTGAATGTGCGGTGATGTCGCTGGTGTGGTAATGTTTGGCCAGCTTAATTGGATATCCGACAGGTAGCCGTGAGTGAGTCAAATTTGGTCTCAGCCGTGGGATTTTCCAAGGGTTCTGTCTTGGGAAATGGCGTCTTTCCCACCGCGATCCAGACCAAATTTGGCGAACGGTAAGGCGGCCAGCACGCGACTACCCTATTATAGCGGTCATTATCCTTGTCACACTGAGGTTTTTTGCTATTTTCTAGCCTTTAACTGAGTAACTGAACAAATTATGAAAACGAGATCATCCGACAGGAGGCCTCGTTTTTTAGACAGCTTAGAGTTAAACCTTGGTCACGCCAACTGGTTTACGCGTAAAATTCCCCGGTGTCTGCGGATCGGCCATGTACACTGACGGATGAGAAGCGTATCCTTGCGAGTGGTGCTTTGACACTTAGACTGAATTGGTGTGTGCAAATCTAATGGATAAAAAATTATTTCAGGTTCATTTTGGCTCTCGTTTGGGAGTATCTTTTTGCGGATTCTGGGGGTTGTTTACCTCATACCGTGGCGCAGGCGCTGTTTAACACGGCGTATACGCCCTACGCGTTGTTCATTGCGCTGGGGACGGCGGGTGGCCTTCTTTAATGGGGAAGATAGTTTCATTAATTCCAAACACATTGCGTTTGCCGGCTTCGGCTTCATGAATGGTGGGATTCGCAACCCCTTTTGCAACCGTGACGGGCGCAACTTGCTCGGGCAAAGTGCCAGTTGTTTGGTGCTGTTCGCTAGTATGCCCGCGAGGCTTGGGGTATGATTAAGCCAAGCTAAGGGGGATGATCACGATGGAAAATGTTTTCAAACAACAACTCGTTAAGCTACGACAGCAAAATTTATCACAAGAACAGTTGGCCCACGAGCTCTTTGTCTCGCGGCAATCTATTTCAAAGTGGGAGCAGGGTGAAACCGCGCCTGATTTGGATACTGTCGTCAAGTTGGCCAATCTCCTGCAGGTCGATCTCAACGAATTGGTCGGTGGGCAGCCCGCCGCAGATGATTCGCAACCCGCCAAGTCGCGTAGCGTGTTACCGGAAGGCCAGCGCCCCATGAATGGCTGGGAGTTCTTTTCTAAAAATTGGTGGATGATCTTTCCACTACTGGCTGCTTTGGCATGGGTAGTGGCCATGTTTCAACATTAAATTTAATTATGATGCGATAGATTTTAAGTTGTCCGCTACAAGAAGATGAAATGTTAAAGGAGCAATACGTATGCCAACTAATGGAGAAGTTTGTCGGGAATTGAAGAAAACAGAGGTTGGACTCTCGTTACCAGATACAGAAGGGCACCGGCGAATGCTGCATTTGTCAGATTGTGGGTCGATTGTTTCTTTTAACCTTCAGTAAGGAAACTAATAAAGGAGTTGTGACCGCGGCCACGACTCCTTTTAACTTAACTTATTTTTGAAATAACTGTTCGCCAGCGCCAATGACCATGCCGATGGCCATGCCCCACATGGCGAGCATATCCTGATGGGTGGCGACGAGAATCAAGACCACCGCGTAGTACAGGGTGGCGACTGCCGCTTTTGCCCGGCGCCGCGACATTAGAGCGCCACAATCTTGCCGACCGCGATTGGCAAGGTGACGTGCGTAGAGTAATGGCCGACCGCGCCTTCAACCGTGTCTGGCAAGGTGACATCGTCGGTGACCCCGTGAATGTAGATGACCCGCTTGTCGAGTTCGAGCTCGCTATCGTTGAAGGTTTCCTTGAACTTCTTGTCCAAAGCAGCTAGTGGCACGACCTTGGTGTAGGCGAAGTAGCCGTTGGCGTCAGCGACGGGGTATTCGTCGTTGGGAATGTCCATTTCGTGCGGCGCGTCATTGAAGGGCACCATGGTGGTCCCAGACACGGCACCGGTTTCGGGGAGGTCCACGAAGCCATCGTGGTTCACGTCCTGGGCGCTGGTCGCGATTTCAGCAGCTTTGCCATCTGGAAATCCGTGGAAATGTTCCCAGTGTTGTAAGTTGGCTGGGGTGTCAAACATTTCGATGTTGATGGTCAGGCTGTCGCCGTTGATGGTGAACAGCGCGGTCCCATGAGCAGCGGTCCCAATTGCCTGTTCGTTAAGTGGCACGATGTTTGCTTGATAGATTTTCATAAGAAAAAACCTCCTCGAATTGATAGACTTAGTGTACAATGATTTTAGCAAATAAAAATTGATAATTATCAAGAAATGATGAAAGAAGGAAAAAAAGATGACGCATTCGCCATTTAAATGTGTGCAAGGGGCCCCAATCTTCAAGGGCCTGAACGACGCGGCCATTGCCGAGCTGGTCAAAATTTCCGTGCACCAACAGGCCGTCAAGAAGGGCACGGTGCTGTATGACCCGACGACCCAGCTGGACCGGATGATGATCGTGGATTCCGGGCGGGTCAAGGTCTACCAGCTCAATGAAAATGGCAAGGAGAAGGTCCTGTACATGTTGCGCAGCGGGGCCATCGACAGTGAGGCGGCGCTCTTTGCCAAACGCAAGCACTACAACTATGCCGAGGCCGTCGAGGATACCAAGATCTGCTCGATTGGTCGCGCGGACTTCCAGGCGTTGTTGCGGCGCGAACCAGAAGTAGCCTTCAACCTCTTAAATATCTTAGGTGACCGTCTGACCGAGTTGGAGTCCGTCAGCGCGTTGACGGGCAACCTGAAGTCCAAGAACCGCGTCTTGGCCTACCTTCAGCAGATTGGCCAGGAAAAGCAGACGACCGAATTTGACCTGCCAGTCAAGAAAAAAGAACTGGCCAGTTTCTTGGGCATCACGCCCGAAACGCTGAGCCGGCAACTCAGCCAGCTGGTCAGTGACGGTCTGTTGGCCATCGCTGGCAAGCACATCACTCTGCTGTGAAAAAGTTTGTGAAATTTCACAAGCTCATCATAGCACGCTTTCATGTTGGCCTTAATCAATTAGCTCAACTTTTCATCTTTCAACCTTCAGTTCCTTACGGTAAATTTCTCATGGGTTGCGGTAGGATGCTTAGACTATAAGTCCGTACCGTTTTCCAATCGGCTAGAACATATTAATTAGTTAGTTCGGTATATCTAACGATGCTTAAGATTAGTGTAGCCAACGGATTTGTCGGGAACACCCCCTCAGTACGTTTGGGCGCTCCGTGAAGAAACCAGGGCGCGCTAGATCGTTCAACTAATAGACTAAAGGTTGAAATTAGCATTAACGCAGCAGCTCCCGGAACGACAGTGTTTTGTCCACTAAAATTAGTGAAACCAGAAGCCTGCGTCAGCCAGAGATTCCGCCTGCTCTGGAGAACATCTCCAGCCTGAGGAGTGGATTTAGCGCAATACAAAGGGTCTGGGACAAAACATCCTAGACCCCTTTTGCGACAACTTTAAATGGCCGAAACGTGCGCCAAAAGGCAGCCGGTTCCGCTTAAAACTGATAACCAAACAATCCAAGCCCGGGATTATTCGGTTATCAGCCTTAATGCTCGCCGGCTAACCGCCTTTTGTCCACTCTCTTTATATTGCTAGATCATTTAACATTGATAATCAGGCGCTTATTCGCCGAGACGTACCGGCCGTTGGGCAACTGATACCGCGTGGTCAGCTTGTGCTTGACCAGCTTGGTGACGCGGATGACTTGGTTCTTGCGGTAGTGGTGCTTCTTGCCGGTCAGAGCCGCGGTGCGGTAGCTATTCAGGCCACGCAAGACCTTGATCTTTTTCGCGGGGGCGTGGTAGTAGGCGTTGCCAATCAAGGCCGCATTGGCCGTAATGTAGCCGGTTTGACCATTGGTCTTAGCACCAGGTGTGATGTCTTTCACATGATATCGTAAAGCACCAGATTTGGCATAGGCGACCCCGAGGATCTGAAACATCGGCCGCTGTGTCCGGGACGTTTGCGTGTACCAGTGGAGCCGCTGCTTAGCGGAAAAGGTTGGCGACTGGTAGAGGCCAATCTTATGAGTAGCAGTGATGATTTTGGCAGGCGCCTTGGCATGGTCAGCTGCTGGTTTGGCCGTCGGTTTGGGCGTAGTGGACTCGGCTGTGGCAGCTGACGCATTGGTCGTCTGACTACCAGAATTGTTAGCAGTTACCGTGTTCAGTGGCAGCGTATAGTTTTGCGTGAAAATCGCGTGGTCGCCACTATCATTTCGATCCAGTGACTGTGTGATAATCTGAAAAGAGAGGTCTTTGGTGGTTAACGGGACATGGGTCACCGTCAAGTTGTCATAGTCAGCTGGTGGACTAGCAACAGCACCCGTGTCGATGAACGACTGAAAATCGGTTTTTGATAAAAGCGCATTTAGATAGCCCGATTGACTGTCAAGGGTATTGAATAGGCTGAAATCCACTTTATCATCAGCGGTCATTTTCATCTGGTTGGGATTAGTGTTGGCGTTGAGGATGCTATGGAATTCGTTGGTGATGACCCCTAGTGCATCGAATTGATCGTGGTCAATTAGTGACTGACTAACGGTTGGGGAAAAATTGATTAAGACGATATTTTCAAAATCGGTTGAAGAATTTGGGAATGCGGTTGAGTAGTCTTCAAAACCAGCCAGTGGTAATTTGACCGTGGTGCCGGTGCGTTTTACCGTAGGCAGCTGCAGAGAAGCCGACGTCTGCTGGAACGGTGCATTCAGCACGGAAATGGGACTGGTTTCGCCTAAGTCGCGCTTGTACTGTACCCAAGCGGAGAAGTCGCTGATTTGATTGTCGTAGAGATTCAAGTAGCCAACCGATGTGGGGTGATCGCGAGAGACGGTTAAGATGCTAGACAAGTCATCATTCGTGAGTTGGTCGTTGAGCAGGGAGATGCGCCCCAGCGAGCTGTCCCGATTCTCCAGGAGGTCCTGCATGACTGATTGTAAATTCGTGCCGGATAAATTGGTCTGGTTTTCTAAGGTGAGTCCTCCCAGAACAGGCGCAACCCGCGCGAGTGGGGCGTAGTCGGTGAGCGGTTGATCAACGTCCAAGTAAACCCCTTTGAGATCAGCGAGCGTCGTGTCATCGGTTAGAGACGTTTTGCCAGTGAGTTTATCTTCCCAAATTTTTGCCAGTGCTGACCGGACGATTTGCGTATTCTTATCGGACGAATTGCTGGGAAACAGCTGGCCGATGGTTTGGTTTAAATCAACTGAATCTGCGCGGGCAGTGAGTGCGGCTTGACCACACCAGAGTGAAAAGATTAATGTACATAACAGAACGAAAAATTTTAAGTACTTGTTTCTCATCAGATACAACTCCCCTCCATAGTTTTGTCGCCTCAATTATAGTGGGTCTTCAGTGATTTTGTTAGCATTTAGTGTTAGTTAAAGCAATTAACATGCCTTACTGGAGGGTGAGCAAAAAAGGGCTAGCCATCAACGACTAACCCCGTGGTTCATGTAAAATATTTCCCAGTGAAATTCCTAATGAAGCCAGCGTTAACGGCCAGCTCAACGTGCAGGTGTACAGCCAAAAGTGGGTGGCATCGCTGGGTTTGAAGAAGGACAAAATCGACAGGCCAGCGCTGGCACTAACGGCGATAATTAAACCGAACATGACCAGTTGGCACAGTAGGCCGCCGTAAGTGGAGAAGCGGTATTTGTGAATGATGGCCGTGTCGTGGTCGATGTCGGGGGCACCATACAGCGTGGCGTTGATGGTCGGATTGTCGTAGCCGATGTAAAGCGTCACCAGCAACAGCCCCAGCACGTAGCTGTATTTCCACGGTATCAAGAGCAAGACGTGACCCGCCAGTAGACTCAGCTGACTGAGACGCAGTGCCCGGGTGGCGTCACCGTGGGCCAGTTTACCAAAGACCAGGTAGCCGCCTTCAAAGCCGATGAGGTACAGCGCAAATACCACGTACATCCCCGCCGTCCCAAAGTAAAAGTAGGCGAAGAAACCGTTGAACAGTAGCACTAAGCTCATCAAGAAGCCCCGGTTCAGCAAGCGGACCTTGTAGTTGGGTAGGACGTGGCGGTCGTTGTACAGTTCAATGGCAAAGACTACTAGGGCCACGCCAATCGTCGCCAGCAATAGCCAATTGGGCCAATTCAACTGCGTCTTACGCAGCGTGGTCAACACGGCGATGGCCGCAAAGCCCACCAGCGACAGGACCCACCGCCAACCTTGGTGCAGACCGTGGGGCTGGGCGGGGCGTTGCTGGTAAAAGTCGTTGGCAAAATTTTCCAACAACAGGCCACCAGGCAACGCGGCAAGATACAGCGCTGCCAGCACGCTAAACGTCAGCGTGTAGCTCCAGCCGGCCACCAGATCCACGGCCAGCATGACGCCCAGCCCCAGGAAAATGACCCAGTACAGGCGTTTCATTTTAAAATCCGTCAGCTGAGACAGGTGTAGCTTGACTGTCAAAAAGTAGGGCCAAATCGTGGCGGCGCTGTAGCCCCACAGTAGACTGCCGACGATGAGCCAGCCCACCGCATGGGTCATCGCAAACGTCAGACTACCCACGGCGCCCAACACTAGGCAAGCAATCAGGTAAGTGGTCGAGCGCAGGTGCAGGCGTTTGGTGTAAAAGATGCTGGCCGCCCGCGAAATGTAGAAGGCCACCAGGGCAATCAGGTACGTCTCGCTTTGGGTCTGTTGGTACTTCAGGAGCATTAAAATGTAAGGCAACATCAGGCCGATGTTCGCCAGAAAGTTTAGGGTACCGATTGAAAAGTCGATACCAGCTTGGCGGAGTCTTGGCACGCAATCATCTCCTTAATGGTTTTTTGAAATTGGATTATATGCTTACCTGAAAGTTGAAAGTCGCATTTATGTGGTAATTCCCGGAACGTTCTGTCCACCAAAACTTGTAAAAACAGGGCCTGCGTCAGCCAGGATTCCGCCTGCTCTGGGGAACACCTCCAGCCTGAGGAGCGGGCTTCCGGTTCGCTTTGAAGCCTGACAAAATCAGCCAGTCTCCAAAGTCGTCCCACGCTGTAGGCTGAGACAAAACCTCAGCCAACACCGTCGACACAGCTGGCTCCACCCTGGCTGCCTCCGGCGAAGAGTGGCGATTATCAGCAATACTGTGTTAGTCAGAGACTAGTTGCGAAATCAACTGCTAAATGGGGCTAAGTCAACCATTACTAGCACGCACACTTGTAGCCGAGAGTCCGCCCACCGCGTTCCAACCCATATTTGGCGGACGGTAGGCGGCCAGTCCTCACTAGGATGCTGTGAACGACTAATTTTTACGCCATGAGGCACGTGGTGACAATGTTTCTAGCTGATTTTCATCTGTCAACCTTTAGTTCTTTTACATAGTATAGCATTAATTCCCTGGCTGGCCGGTGATAACCACTGCTTGAGTGTGTGCCATTGAGACTAAGTTGGAGACACGGGTTGCCGGCGCCCTCAGCGTGCCAACTCATCTCTAGCGAACGGTAAGGCGGCCAGCATTTCAGGACCAACAACTAAAAACCGCCAGTCACGCAAGCGAGGAGCAAACGTGACTGGCGGTTTTACTTAATTTAAGGTAGGACTGTTACTTTTCCGAAGACGTCTTTGGCGTCAGACGTTTTTCGATGAAGGACAGGACCAAATCGGTGATGATCGCCATCAACGCGGTTGGCAACGCCCCGGCGAGGATGATAGCCCCACCGTCCGTGGCGTTGGTCCCACGCACGATGATGTCACCCAAACCACCAGAACCGATGAACGACCCAATGACGGTGATCCCAATCCCGATCACGAGGGCGTTACGGATACCGGCAATAATCACGGATAACGAGAGGGGAACCCGAATCGTCATCATGATTTGAAACCGGGTCATCCCCATCCCTTTACCAGCGTCCAGCACGTCGCTATCGACGCTAAGCATGCCAGTGTAGGTGTTTTTGATGATGGGTAGCAGTGAGTACAAGAAGACGGTCACGATGACCGTGGTTTGCCCCAGCCCTAAGCCTAACATCAGAATCGACAACATCGCCAGTGACGGAATCGTTTGGATCACGTTGGCAATCCCGATGATCACGGGTGACAGCCGCCGGTACTGCGAAATCCAGATGCCCAGCGGAATGCCGACGATGGCGCCCAACAAGACCCCATAGATGGAGACCAGGAATGTTTGATTGAACTGACTCAAGACGTACATCCCGTTATGACTAAAGTAATAAACGAGCTGACTCAATAGGCCCATGTCTTTCATTACTGGTTCCCCCCTTCAAAGTAGTGGTTTTTCTTCAGGAAATTGTTGGCGACCGTCTGGGGTTCTTCCAGTTGGTCATCGACTTGGTAGTTCAACTCCTGCATGGTCCGCAGTGAGATCTTGCCAACCAAGCGATTCAAGACACTTCGGAGTTGCGGATGCTCTTTTAAGATGGCGTCCGTGGCGACCGCGCTCCCATCATAAGGTGGGAAGAAGTTCTTGTCGTCTTTCAACAGTTTCAAATTGTAACTGGCGACCCGGCCGTCGGTGGAGTAGCCCAGGATGGCATCCATCTTGTCAGCGGACAGGGCGTCATATAACAACCCGGTTTGCATCGGCAGAACCGTGCCAAAGCTGTAGCCATAAGTTTTCTGAAAGGCCGGATACCCGTCGCCTTGACGGTTTTGCCAAATTTGGTCGATACCGACTTTCATCTTCGGTGCCAGCTTCTTCAAGTCACTCACCGTTTTGAGATGGTGCTTCTTGGCGAAGGCTGGCTTGACCATCCACGCGTACGTATCCGCGAAGCCGTAAGATTTGAAATAGGTCATTTGGTAACGTTTCTGAAATTCATTGACGACGATCTTGTTGACCTTGGCAGGATCCCGTTGGAATTTTTCATTTAAAATCGTGGTCAAATCCGTCCCGTTGAACCGGATGGAGGAGATGTCCGCCTGGTTGTTTTTCAGGGCGTTGAAGCTCACGTTCCCGGAACCCAAGTTGTTGATGATGGTGGTCTGTAAGTTCGTATAGTGACCAATCATTCCGGCGATGACGTAAGCCATGATTTGTTGCTCAGTCGTGTTCTGTGACGCGATGCGCACGGTGTTGTTGCCCGATCCGGCCAGTCCCGGTAGTGCACAGCCGCCCAAGGGCAGGAGTACGACCGCGACCAAGAAGCCGGCGAGCCATTTACGTAACTTTTTTAGCATAGCGGGCCTCCTATCGTAATTGCCGTGGCGTGACTGCCATTTCCACTTTACCCAATAAATAGTCGACGATTAACGCCAACAGGATAACGGGGATGGAGCCACCCAAGATCAGGTCAGAACGGTACAGGTTCAGCCCGTTGAAGATGAAATCCCCCAGGCCACCGGCACCGATGTAAGACGCCAGCGTTGCCCAGGCAATCACGTAGGTGGCGGACAGGCGAATGCCGGCCATGATGACCGGTGCCGCTAAAGGAATCTCGGCTTGAATCATCATTTGCCACCAGGTCATGCCCATGCCTTTAGCCGCGTCTCGCACAGTGGGCGACACGCCTTGCATTCCCAGATACGTGTTCCGCAAGATGGGCAACAATGAGTAAATGAATAATGCCACAATGGCGGGCGTCGACCCAATCCCAAAAATCGGAATCATGATTGCCAGTAAGGCCATGGCCGGAATCGTTTGGAGCACCCCGGCTAAGGTAATCACAAAGTTGGCCCCGTGCTTCATCCGCGTCAGCAAGATGCCCAGCGGTACGGCCACAATCACGCCGAGCGCTAAGGCCGCCGCCGAGATGTAAAGGTGTTGGCCGGTCTTACTGATCAGTTGTGTTCCGTAAGTCGCTAGAAAATGCATCATTGTTGCGAGTCGCCCCCTTCATCGTGGGTCGCGGCGGCATGGATGTCCGCGTTGATTGGTGAAGCCGGTGTTTCGTCAGCTTCTGGCGCGCCCCGTAAGGCATCATAGACGATATCGACTAAGGCCGTCCGGGTCACGATGCCGACCAAGTGCTTGTCTTTGTCGACCACGGGCACGTTTTTGACCCCTTGCTTCAAGATCCGGTCAACGGTGTCCCCAATCAGCGAATCGGCCTTCACGAAGAAGACTTGCCGGTTGGTGAAGTCACTGACGGTCGTGTGGGCGTCGGTGATCCGGTTGATGTCTTCCAAATCAACGTAGCCTTGCAGCGTGTCATCGTCGTCGGTGACCAGCAGTGTATCAACTCGCCGGTCATGCATCAGGTCAATGGCGTCATCGACCGTCTTGTCGGGGGTGATGGATACAGGGTTCTTCAGCATGATTTGGCTGACGGACAAAATGTTTGGTTGGGCCCGGATCAAGCGTTCCTCACCAATCAAGTTTGTGACGAATTCGTTGGCAGGGTGGCGCAAGATGTTTTCCGGCGTGTCGACTTGGACCTGTTTGCCTTGGCTCATGATGACGACCTTGGTCGCCAGGTGCAGGGCTTCATCCATATCGTGGGTCACGAAGATAAAGGTCTTGCCCAAGTCTTCCTGTAAATGCTTGACCAAGTCTTGCAACGATTCACGGGTGATGGGGTCCAACGCCCCAAAGGGTTCATCCATTAAAATGATCTCTTGATCGGCGGCTAAGGCCCGCACGACCCCGATCCGTTGCTGTTGCCCACCAGAAAGCTCGCCGGGATAGCGTTTCAGCATCTCGTCGGGCAGTTGGGCCAATTCGATCATCTTGTGGGCTTGTTCAGCCCGCTTTTCCTTGGACCAGCCGAGCAGCTTGGGTACCAGTTCGATGTTTTCTTGAATCGTCATGTGGGGCATTAACCCGATATTTTGGATGACGTAGCCGATGGAGCGCCGGAGCTTGACCGGGTCCATTTTAGAAATATCTTTATCGTTGATCTTGATGGTGCCAGATGTTTGCTTTAACATGCGATTAATCATCCGCATGGTCGTGGTCTTTCCCGAGCCAGAGGTCCCGATAAAGGCAATAAATTCGCCGCGACCGACTTGTAAGTTAAAGTCGTCAACGGCTACTTTACCATTGGGATATTCCTTACGTAGATGTTCCATTGATAGTAGCATAGATTAACCTCCTGTATAGTGGTGTTACACAACTGCGGTGGTGTCCCCGCAGAATAAAAATAACGATCGGTGTGCCGGGAGCACACAGCAAGATGGGCAGCCTGGAGACCGGTCGTATTTGAATTTTGTTTGGCAGTTACTCTTATTGTACACGAAAGCGCGGGGTTTACCAAAAGATAACTATTCCTTCTGTTGATAATCAGCTAGTATAAACGAATTTGTCAGCTGATGATATGCCCGGCATGCTAAGGGCGCGTAGGTATTTCGTTACGTTAACATATGAAAATGAGTTTTTAATAAGTAATTTCTTATTCATTTACACAGAAAACGTTGTAGATGGTGGATGGCCGTTGCCTGACGCGGGGGTGAAATTTTCTGAAAAAAGAGGTTGCCTTCGACCTACTAGAACCCTTTATAATCTTATTCATCATCAAAAGTGAAAGGAAGTTACGACCTTGAAACGACTCTTACTTGCTGGTGCCATCGATAGTGCCAGCCAACGACTCATCCAACAGCTGAGCGAAAATCCCCAGTTGGCGGTGACCGTTTACACTGCCAGTCAAGTAGACCTGCCCGATACGGTGACGGCTTTGACTGAAGAGGTGTTGGATGAAGGCGGCTTGAGCGCAGCCATGCTGGACCAGGACTTGGTCGTGGCGTTGGTGCCCACGATTCATTTGGCCCAAACGGCGCAAACCTTAGCCACGGCAGTACGTGCAACCGGCAATCCACAATTGCTCATCACGAAAACGGACGATATCGACGACCTCCCGCTGGCCGAACGTCAGGCCCGCCAAACATTAATGGCGGCCGGCGTCGCCTTTGACCTGGTGGAAGGGCTCGGCAGTGTCGGTAGCTTGCTGGGCATTCAACCCACTAGTGCACCGGTTTTTGGGCCGGATGAAGTGGGGCCTTTGGAACGGTTCGCGGAGTAGCTGCCTGGCCCTCTATAGATACTAACGAAATCCGGTGGCAATTTGTGACCGGTGGCGGGATGGTCTTAAATAATTCTTATGATTTGTGCCTGCCTGTTACTTACGAGAATACACACAAAAAGCCCCGCCGACCAGTCCATACAGACTAGCCAGCGGGGCTTTGAACGCTTATTTTAAGTGGGTGACCTAGGCCGTTTTTACCCGAGCTTTACGAATCTCAGGGACCAACCACCAGATCAGGCCCAGGTTGATCAACATCAGTAACGCCGTTGAGAAGAAGACCGCGTTGTAGTTGAAGACCCCGGCAATCCAGCCGCCCAGTAGCGAGCCCATCATATTACCGATGGCTTGGAAGGATTGGTTCCAACTGAAGACGGTTGAAGTCAGTTCGACCGGTGAGTTTTTGGTCAACAGCGTTTGAATTTCGGGGAACAGAGCCCCGTCGGAAATCCCGATCATGAAACGGAGAATCCCGAGCATCCAGACGCTGGTGACGAACCCTTGTGGTAGATACATCAGAAAGGCAAAGACATAGCCGAAAATCAAGACCTTACCAGAGCCGTGCTGGTCCCCGTAACGTCCCAGACGCGGGGAAGCAAAGATGTTTGAAATCCCTGGTAAAGCCGCGATAATCCCGGCGACCACGGTGATGGGGCCGACATTGTGCATCAGTTCCTTGACGTACAGACTGATGATGGGGGAAATCGAAATGTTCCCGAACTGTACGATCAGTGTGGAGGACAGCAGTACTAAGATCAGCTTGGGGTTGGGGAAGGCGGCCAAGGGATTGTGACTCTTGGGTCCGTCGGCTTTTTTGGTGACCGGCTTGAATTTTTCTTCAACCAATACCCAACTCATGATGAACGTCAAGAACAGTAGGCCCGCGGTGATGAAGAAGGTCAGGCGAATCGAGAAGACTTGCGCCAAGACCCCACCGATGACTGGCCCCAGTAACATCCCACTCGTGACCCCGGTCATCAGGGTGCTGAGTGAGGCACCACTGTGCTTTCGGGGCGTCTGAGAAGCGACCAGTGCTTGGGCGTTGGAAATGAATCCCGCGAAGACCCCTTGTAAGGCCCGCAACGCGACTAACTGCCAGACGCTGGTGGCAAATCCCATCAACGCCATGGCTGCTGCAGTCCCCAACGAGGAGCGCAACAGCATGAGTTTACGACCCTTACGATCGGCGACCATGCCCCACAGTGGCGAGGCAATGGCACTCACGAAGAAGTCGGCCGCGTAGACCAGCCCACTGTACATGGTGACCTGCGACTTGGTGTAGTCGCCCAGACTGCTAATGTATAACGATAGAAATGGCATGATTTCGCTAAAAGCCATGCCGGCAACAAACGTACAAAACCAGAGAACCCGTAAATTACGGCGCCATGGCCCGGACTCTCTTTCAGCTTCGTCCAAAATGGTTCAACTCCTTATAACCTGAAATGATTGGTGAGATTACCTAAAATAACGCAAACCAATCGTGATTTATTCGTTATGGTAACCCCACTAAGATACGCCCTTAACCCCGGAAGGTCAACATTGGCGACTTAATTGTATGCGCTCGCAAGTGTTTTAAATTCAGATGTGACAAGCGATTGAAAAATTTCTGTGATAAACAAACAGGCGTCGTCGGCACAACTGCCGCGACGCCTGTTTTCAGTAATCAAGTTAGATAAATGGTCAAGCTAATCTTGCGGGAAGTAATCGCCATCCGCAATCTTTTCCAGCAACCGTCGAGACGGGATGAAGAAGGCGGCGCCGGTGATTGGCGTACTGAAGTCTAGCAGCCGGTCGCTTTGGGTGAACATGTTGGTCAGCATGCGCTGGGTCACGGTAAAGTGCCGGGCGTAGCCGATGAAGTAGGTGCCGACGATGCCCTTGCCTGGTTCAGCAAACGGCACGTTCATCCGCACGATTTTATGTTCAACGCCGCCCTCATTGTCTTGCGAGGCGATGTTGTGGGCGTTGGGTAGCTTTTCGTCGTCTTCCAGTTCGCGGTCACTAAACTTGTGGCGACCGATGGCTTTTTCTTGGCCGTCGGTATTCAGTGATTTCCAGGCGTCCATGTTGTGCAGGTACTTCTGCGCAAAGGCGTAGGAGCCGTTGATGAACTCGGGGTCTTCTTCACCAATCAGCGCGTATTGCGTAGCGTCGGGGCCGGCTGGATTTTCCGTACCGTCGATGAAGCCGATGATGGCGCGCCCCTCAAAGTAGCGGAATCCCGGCGTTTCGTCGACGACGGTCGTCCAGCCGCGTAAAAATTCACGGGCCTGGTCCATCACTTCGTAAACGACCGCGGTATCCTTGGCGCGCACGTGCATGAACAGGTCGCCCGGCGTGGCGGGAGCCGTGTATTTCGGTCCCTTGACGGCTTGAAAGTCCACGAGTTCCTTGGGCACGTTGGCCGTTGGGAACAGCAGCTTCCAGGCCGTGGCACCAAAGCCAAAGGCGACCCGCAGATTCGCTTCAGGCGAACGAATCGCCATACTGCGCTCGATGGCCGCTAGCCGGTCGGCGAACTCGGCCAGGGCATCGCGGTCCTGGTCGAGGTGGTCGCGGTCAATGGTGTAAGTGGTAAACATGATATTATCGCCGGCGTCGCGGTAGACGTCTTGGGCATCAGCTGGGTTGATTGGCATGATGAAGTCCTCCTCTGTATTTTCAAGTGAAAACGTTATCAAAAATAGTATAGCACGGCGGCTAATCAGAAGGGTACCAAAAACTGTTATCGGTTGATAATTATTGACCAATAAAAATGACCGACCGTTAAGTGAATTAACAGTCGGTCAGGTGATTATTTCGTTTGAAAGGCGTGAATCCCTTGAACCAAGCGGTCGAGGCCGTCTTGGAGGCGCTGAGCGGGGCAAGCCACGTTGATGCGGACGAAGTCGTGACCGTCGCCACCGTAAACCGCGCCGGCAGTGATGAAGAGGCCAGTCTGTTGGCGAATGAAGTCACAGAGAGCCTGCGTGTCGTGGGTCACGGCGCGGCAGTCGATCCAGACCAAATAGGTGGCGTGACCGGCAATCACGTGGAGTTCCGGCAGATTTTGCTGGATAAAGGTCGTCAGAGTGTGCTTGTTAGCCGTGATGGTGGCGTTCAGCTCATGGACCCATTCGGCGCCTTGGGTGTAGGCCGCAATACTGCCAGGAATCGCAAAGGCGTTGGGTTCCGCCAACTCTTCACTGTTGATACCGCGGTCGACGCTGTTGCGTAGATTTTCGTCGGGGATGATCAATGTGGCAGCGTGCAGTGCGGCCACGTTGAAGGTCTTGCTGGGCGATACCGCCGTGATGCTGTGATTGGCTGCGGTGTCGCTGACTGAGGCGAAGGGCGTATAGCCGTGGCCTGCGTCGGTGATGTCACCGTGAATCTCATCGGAGAAGACCGTGACGTGGTTGGCCGCCGCTAGGTCCGCCAGGCGACTGAGTTCAGCGGGTTGCCAAACTTTGCCCACGGGGTTGTGCGGATTGCAAAGAATCATCATGGTGGTCAACGGATCGGCTAGTTTTGCCGCCAGGTCGTCCCAATCCACGTGATAGGTGCCGTCCGCAAACTGCAGGTCGTTGCACAAGACGTGCCGGCCGTTGTTGACGATGGAATTATAGAAAATGTTGTAGACGGGCGCTTGAACCAAGACGTTGTCGCCCACGTGGCTGACGCGGCGCACCGCGGAAGAAATCGCGGGAACGACCCCCGTGACGAAACGCATCCAGTCGGTGTTGGGTGACCAGTTGTGTTCAGTCGCATACCAGTGTTGTACCGCTTCAAAGTAGGCAGTTGGCACTTCTTCATAGCCAAAGATACCGGTGTCTGCTTTGCGTTTGATAGCGTCCACGATGGCTGGGGCTGTGCGGAAATCCATGTCAGCCACCCACATTGGGAGCTCGTTATCCTTCACGTCCCACTTCACAGAGTTGGTGTGGCGCCGGTCAATCATTTCTGAAAAGTCATAACTCATTGTTGCAAGGCCTCCTTGGTCGTGGTAATGGTCGTCCGTTTAGCATCAATCGCCGGGTCATCGAAAATGATTTGGCCGATAGCTGGCGCGGTAATCTGGCCGTTGACCGGGTTCTTGACGCTATCAATGGCCGTGTTGATGGTGGCGTCGATGTCCGTGCAATATTCAAAGGCCAAATCGGTGTTGATCAGTGAACAGTTCTTCATGGTCAGGTGGTCAACGTAACACAGCCCCTGATCACTTTCCAGCCAACAGTTGACGAAGGTAATGTTCTTGGTGTTCCAAGCCAGGTACTCGCCGATGATAGTGGAATCGTAGATGGTCACGTTGTCGCAGTTCCAAAAGGCATCATGGGTGATGAACGTGGAATTGTGGACCTCGACGTTCTTACTGCCATCAAAGGCGTAATTGCCCGAGATCTTTAAATTGTTGGCGACGACGTTTTCGCTGTTCATGCCAAAGTAGTCGCCGGTCGCCGTGACGTTGTCGAGTTGGATGTCTTGGCACCACCACAGGGTTTCCCCGGCGTTGGCAAAGGTTACGTCGTCAAGCTTCAGGTGACTGGCGTGACGGAACGTCTTGGTCGCGCGGACCAGACTGTGAGTCATCGTCAAGTCGTCGGTGTACCAGATGCCGGCGTGGGCGTCCGGTTGCCAAGTCGTGTGGGTCAGGTTAGCGTGATGCGTGTACCACAGCGGGTATTTCCATTTGAAAATGGTGTGGTCAATGGCCACGTTTTGGCTGTGTTTCAACGGGGATTCCCCGTCGACGAAGGTACTATTCGTAATGTGCAAATCGTGCCCCTGAAAGAGGGCCCGTTCGCCGGTTAAAGTTTGTTGGTTAATTTCTTGAGTCACGTAAATGTCTCCTTTTGGACCGATGAGGGCATAGAATTCGGGGCAGTTGGCCCTATAGTGAACATTCTAGACCCTTCGAGTGGCTTGAAGGCAAGCGATTTTGTTAAAAAGCTTAAATTCGTCGCCGGTACCAGTAGAAACGGTCGATGACCAGTAAACCGCTGAGCCACATGGCTCCAAACAAAAGCCAGAACTTACCATTAGACAGCACCGGTGCGATACTGCGCTGGGTGATCTCAAAGCTCAGGTATTGGTGGGGATGCTGTTGAATGGCCTGCGGCAACAATGGGTAGGTGGCGGGCGCCGTTTGGAGCGCGAGCGGACGTTTCCCCTGATTGGTCACGGTCAGCTGATAGTTTCCAGCGGATTGCAACGGGATGGTGCGGGCCATGGCGCTACGCTTGCCCGTGGATTGCCAGACCGTTTTACCCTGGGCGTTGGTCAAAGTCACTTTTCCGGTGAGTCGCTGGCCCGTGCCAACCGTGAATTGGTCAAAGGGCAGGGGGGCCGTAAACGGTTGGGTCAGTGATTGGCCGGCGTTGAGGTGGAGCCGGTGGTTTTGGTAGTAGTGACCTTCATTTTGACTGACGACGCTGACGGGTTCGCTATTGGAATGGACCATCAGGTTGGTGTTTTGCCAAGCCGCCAGGCCCAAGATGCCGGTAAAGGCGAGGGCCATGCCCAGAGGTAGCCAGCTGGAACGTTCCGAGTAGCGCAAGATGTTCAGGGGTTGTCGGTAGCCGGCCGCCGTGCCCGCCAGCAATAGGAAGAAGATGGGTAAGGCGTAGCGTTCTTCCGTTTCCCAGAAAATGACGTGGAAGCAGGTCAGGCCAATAAAGAATAGGCCGCCCAGTAGATAGGCCGAGGTCAGGTGGTAGCGTCGAATCTGCTGGATGCCCCACCCCAAGTTGACCAGAATCAGGGCTAAATAGCTCAGCTGACACCAGATAGCCAAGAACCAGTCGCTGGTGGCACGATGTTGTCGGTACCAGTTAGGGGCGCGGTCGTAGGCGTGATTGATCTGAAAGCTATCGAAGGTCCCGTTGGCCAGAAATAAACGGGTCTTGCGGAATAAGTGATTGGCGATGCCGCTGGGGCCCAACGTGTGCAAGTAATTCGTGAGGTCAGCCTTGGCCTGAGCCTGCTTGGCTGCTTTGGTCGGTTGATCGCGAATTTGCGTCACGTTGGCCAAGTGATATTGGCCATAGGTCGCAGGATTCCAACTCATAGCGACCCAGCTCATGGCGGGCAGGGCCTGGTTGGGGTCCGTCGTGTAGCCATTGGCCCGGGCGGATTTTTTCGCCAAGCCACCACCTACGACCAGTGTCGCTAATAAGACCAGCGTCAAGAGGCTGCGCGTGAAGCCGGGGTGCGGCGAGTGATTAGGCCGGACCCACAGCGTGATGACGGCCGCAATCAACAGGACGATGAAGTTGGCCTTGATCAGGTAGGCCGCCACCAATAGGACACTTAAGATGATGCTACGCAGGGTGATTTGTTCCCAAGTCGTGGCGTGTTGGAGGTGGCGAAAAGCCGCAATCGCCAGCAACGCCAAAGGCAAGACGTACGTGTCGCTGTAGGTGTTGAGGGCATAGGCGTAAAATGGGACCGCCGTCATGATGAGCACCATGAATAAATTGGCGCGCGCCGGATTGTGGCGACGCAACTGGTGCCAAATGGCCAACAGCCCGACGTCTAGCCAGGCAAATTGCACGACGTTGAGCCAGACACCGGAGTCACTGCCGACTAGCCAGCGGCCCGCTTGTAAGATGCCACTAAGCAACAAAGTAAAGTTGACATTATTGGGGTAGGTGTAGAAATAGGCGTTCCAGTGCTGACTACCATTGAGCAGGTTGAGGGCCTGCTGATGAACGAAGTACAGGTCAGCGCGTGGTGCAGCCACCCAAGCGGTCGCGACCCACACCTGAATGAGCAGGAAAAGTCCCCACAGCCCCCAAGTCAGCCAGCGACTGGTGCGGGGGGTGATCCGATGCAAAAAGCGAAATAACAACCCGACACCGCCCAGATATAGGGCGCTGGCCAGTAGTAAGGCCAGGGGTTTGAGCCAGTCATGGTCGACACGAATCGTCACTGGCCACAGTGCTAACCCGAAAGTCAGTAGTAACCCTAAGCTAATGATGCCGCCTAACGTGACGGTAATGTTGTGTCGAATTTTCATGAGTGGCCTCCTGATTTCAGTACGTGATGCTTGCGGTAAAAGGCGACAGTGTCGGTTGGTTGCGACTGCTGACGCGCAAAGCTAGATGTGTAGGTATCTGTCTGGATGATGAACCGCGGCCGGTGTTTGACCTCCGTGAAGGTCCGGCCAACGTATTCGCCGATGATGCTGATGGCGATCAGTTGAAAGCCGCCCAGGAACCACAGCGAGGCCATGATAGAACTCCACCCCGTGACCACGGTGCCCCGCAAGTGTTGCACCAAAATCCAGAGTAGCATGACCAACGCCCCAGTACAGATGACCAGTCCAGCATACAGGACGGCGCGAATGGGTGCAATGGAAAATGATAAAATGCCGTCCAGTGCGAACCGCAACATTTTCCGCAGTGGGTACTTGGAAACGCCAGCTTGGCGGGGCTGGCGTTTGTAATACAGCTTGGTGGCGGGAAATCCTAGTTGCGGGATGATACCCCGAATGAAGGGCTTGCGTTCTTGGCAGTCCATCAATGCGGATACGACCGGCTGGGTCAATAGCCGAAAGTCCGAGTGGTTGGGAATCAAATCGACGCCGAGCTTGCCCATGACCCAGTAGAAGCCTTCAGCAGAAGTCCGTTTGAACCAGGAATCAGTCGACCGGTCGTTGCGGACGCCGTAGACCACGTCATAGCCGGCGTGCGCCTGGGCCACCATGTCGGGAATCAGCCGTGGGTCGTCTTGGAGGTCCGCGTCAATGGTGATGATCATGTCCGAATAGGCACTGGCCGTCTGCATGCCGCCCATCAAGGCCGCTTCTTGGCCGTAATTACGACTGAACTTGAGGCCGGTAAAAATCCGGTCTTCTTGGGTGTATTTGGCGATCAGGGGCCAAGTTTGGTCCTGACTGCCGTCGTCGACAAATAAAATCTTACTATCCGTGGCCACGGCTCGTTCGTGCATGAGTCGCGTCAACAGGTCCGCCAGCACGGGCGCCGTGGTTGGTAAGACGGGCGCTTCATTGTTGCACGGGACCACAATGGTCAGCCGTGGTGTGTGTGTGAATTTCATGATTAGTCGTCCCCCCGAAAAATCTAGATGATGAATCCCCTACGTGCTTCCATCATAAGACTTTCTAGTGATTATGAAGAATGAAGTGCCTGGAATTGCGGTGTTTTTTAAGGGCGATTAACTTTTCGGGGTAGGCATTTAATTAGCGGCTGATAAGTAAATTCGGTATAATAGTTTTTGTAAACGATATCACTAAACGGAGGCGTTCAATGATGGGAAAACTAGATGGTAAAGTCGCAATCATTACCGGTGCAGCGCAAGGCATGGGTGCATCGCATGCCAAGTTGTTTGTCAGTGAAGGTGCAAAAGTCGTGATTACCGATGTCAAGGAAGCTGAAGGCACACAGTTGGCGCAAGAACTGGGCGATTCGGCGATCTTCATCAAGCATGATGTGGCCAGCGAAAGTGATTGGCAAAACGTCGTGGATCAAACCAAGGCTAAGTTTGGGCGAATCGACATTCTGGTTAACAATGCCGGTATTACGTTTGCCAAGGGACTTCAGGACATTAGCGAAGCGGACTACATAAAGATCTTCAAAATCAACCAGTTGGGGACCTTCCTGGGCGTCAAGGCCGTGGCTAAGGAAATGGTCGCGCAACACGCGGGGTCCATCGTTAACATCTCGTCACTGAATGGTCTTGTCGGTGGTGCCGTGGGTTACACGGATACCAAATTTGCCGTTCGGGGGATGACCAAGGCCGCCGCTTTGGAATTGGCCCCAGCCGGGGTGCGGGTCAACTCGGTCCATCCAGGTGTGATTGAAACCCCAATGATCTCACAACCAGGGACGGAAGAAGCCGTTAAGCAATTCGCCAAGGCCATTCCGCTCCGGCGCATTGCCAAACCAGAAGAAGTCTCGAAACTAGTCTTGTTCGTGGCCTCAGATGACGCCAGTTACGCCACTGGTTCTGAGTTTGTGGTCGATGGTGGGATGTCAGCGCAATAAAGATTTTTGATGCTGATTGCTTCAGCGAAGCCGGTCTCGTGACTTAAACTGAATTAAAAGAGGAATCTGAAGTGTAGGTCAATTTCAGATTCTTTTTTCATGTAGAATTAAATTGGGCTATATCACTTTTAAAAAGCGTGTTGTAAGAGTTGATAGCATACATCGCATCATTTTGAACAATATATGCCATAATTAAGACATGGAAAAGCCTGAATTTGAGTTCTATACGCGACCAAATGGTCATACTGAATTTGTTGAATTTTTGGAAAAATTACCTAAAAAAATAGGGAAAAGATGCTGGCAACGATTGATAACGTTCAATCAAAAGGACTGTTAGTGGCTCAGCGCATGCAGTGGATTAAAAAAATCGATAATGATTTTTTTGAATTAAGCGCGAAAACAGGACGTAATATTCAGAGGGGATTATACTTCCATGCAAGTGGTAATCATATGGTGATTACTCATGGATTTACTAAAAAAACGCAGAAAACACCAGTAAATCAAATTAAGCATGCACATGATATCCTGCGGGAATACAGGGAAGAGTTACAATGACAACCATTAAATTTAATGATTATTTGAGAAAACAGCTAGAAGATCCGAAATTTAAAGCAGGATTCGAGTTGGAAAGTGCAAAGTTAGCTAGCGCTGTAGCGACAATGGCAGCACGTGAAGCAGCTGGTTTAACACAACGAGAACTGGCTAAGAAAGCCAATGTCCCACAATCGACTATCGCTAGAATTGAGCGTGGTGATAACACCAGCATTGACACGATGTCCAAAATTGCATTTGCGCTGGTGGCACGGTTAACCATTGGTTTTAGCAAGTAAATGTTAGATACGAGAAGAGTCTGGGCGTTTGTGACGTGCCCAGACTCTTTAATATTAGGTTAAATTAGTGACGGAAGTGGCGGTTACCCGTGAAGATCAGGGCGACGCCGAGTTTATCGGCCATGGCGATGGAATCCTTGTCACGAATACTACCACCTGGTTCGGCAATGGCCGGGATGCCGTGTTCGGCGGCGTAGGCCACACAATCATCCATGGGGAAGAAGGCATCGGAGACTAAGACGCCTTGGTCATAGTTGGGCTTGGTCTCGGCCTTGCCGACCGCAATCTTGACCGCGTCGATGCGGTTCATTTGGCCGGGACCGACTCCCAGTGTTTGGTCCGCCGTATTGATCAGGATGGCGTTACTCTTAACGAACTTGATGGCCTTTAAGCCAAAGCTAATGGCGGCCAGTTGATCTGCGGTGGGCTGGGCGTGGCTGACGACTTGGAAATCAGCCGGGTCGTCAAGCACGTTGTCGCGCTCCTGGCGTAGCAGGCCACCCCGTACACTGACGAGTTCGTCGGGTTCGGGGTCTTGGGCCGCGGAGAAGTCGACCGTCAGAAGGCGTAGATTTTTCTTCTTGGCCAGGACGTCGTAGGCATCGTCGTCAAAGGCTGGTGCGATGATGATTTCCAAGAATAACTTGTGCATCTTGGTTGCCGTGGCCAGGTCGACCGGCCGATTCAAGACGATGATGCCGCCGAAGATGGAAATATTATCGGCGGCGTAGCACTTGTCCCAAGCCGTGGATAAGTCCACAGCCGAGCCGATACCACAAGGATTCATGTGCTTGAGGGCGACAACGGTCGGTTCACTGAATTCCCGAATCAATCCGAGGGCGGCGTCGGCATCCTTAATGTTGTTGAAGGAGAGCGGCTTACCGTGAAGTTGGTTTGCGGCGGCAATGGAGAACGGTGCCGGCCGGTAATCTTGATAGAAAGTGGCCGTCTGCTGCGGGTTTTCACCGTAGCGGAGGGCTTGTTTGCGTTTGTAAGTGAGTGTCAAGGTGTCTGGCTTGGCGTCGTCGGTCAGGTAGGTGGCGATGACCGCGTCGTAGTGCGCCGTGTGGTGGAAGACTTTGGCCGCTAAATGTTTGCGGAAACGCAGGTCATCCGTGTGTTCGGCAAGGGCGTGGCCCACCTGGTCGTAATCGGCAGGATCACAGACCACTAAGACGTCGCGGTAGTTCTTGGCCGCCGCCCGAATCAGGGAAGGCCCACCAATGTCGATCTGTTCTACGGCCGCAGCCAAGGTCACGTCGGGCTGGGCGATCGTTTCGGCAAAGGGATAGAGGTTGACGCAGACTAAGTCGATGGGCGTAATAGCGTGGTCCACCAAGGTTTGCTGGTGTTCCGGGTTGTCCCGCCGAGCTAAGATACCACCGAAGACCAGTGGGTTGAGCGTCTTGACTCGGCCGTCTAGCATTTCAGGAAAATGGGTCACGTCTTCGATGGGCGTGACGGCCACGCCAGCCGCAGCCAGGGCTGCTTGCGTTCCGCCGGTGGAGACAATTTCAAAGTCTTGAGCAAGTAACGTTTGGGCAAATTCAACGAGTCCCGTTTTATCGGAAACACTTAACAAAGCACGGCGCATGAGGCGGCCTCCTAGGTAGTTTTTTTGAAGTACCCCCATCATACGTGATTTTGTCTGAACAATCAACGGGAACAAAATATAAATATTCGTATATTTACAAACTGGCTAACATGAATTACCTAGCAAATGAATATAAAACAAATTATATGCGAACAATGAAGATCATCACCCTAACATTGGCCAGCTTCCCTCGGCTACCCGCTTCGGTCTTGAACAATCGGTTACAAGCCGCGGGCCGCCGCGCAAAAAACAGTGCCAATTACTAACCTTCTGTTAGGCAGATTATTACGACTATCGTTGGTTTAACAGTACTCCTGTAATAAACATAATTGTAAAATGCGGTAACTGAACTGCAATCCCCCTGTTATGGAATGCACATTTAAGTTCGCTATGGTTAGAGGTGAAGTGAGGTGGTGCCCTCAGGGGAACCGTGGCGTGCGGGGAACAAGGCCACGAGGAGTCAGCGAGATTAATTTTAAATAGGGAAGTGCCAAACATATGTCGAATAAACAAGCATGGGCCAAACGGCTGGCGCAAACGCTGATAGCGGCGGGTGCCTTGGTGGGCATCGCGTGGGGCGGTCAGAGCGTTGCCCATGCCAGTACGTTAGCCATTCCGGATATTTCTGAGTGGCAGGGAAAATTAACTTCGTCACAAGTTGCCAATCTAAAGAGTCAAGTCTCATTTGTCATTAACCGGCGGCAATACGGGTCGTCTTACAAGGACTTGTACGCTACCAACAACACGGCGCTGTACGTAAAGTATGGCATTCCGTTTGGGGAATACGATTACGCGCGGTTCACCAGCGCGGCGAGTGCCAAGCAAGAAGCCAAGGATTTTTATAATCGCTCCAATAAAAACGCGCAGTTCTACGTCTTGGATTTTGAAGAAAATGACGTGACCTCGGGAACGACCAATGCCGCCGTCAAGGCCTGGTACGACGAGATGAGTGCATTGACGAATAAGAAATTGATTTTCTATTCTTACCAATCATTTGCCACCAGCTACGCCAACACGGCCCGGCAAAATTTTGACGCGCAATGGATCGCTAACTATTCGTCGACGCCAACGATTGCCCACGCCTTGTGGCAGTATACGGACCACAACTATTTGTCCGCGCTGGGTGAGTACACCGATAACAGTAAGGCTGTGACCTCGGTCCACCCGGTTTCTTGGTGGACGGACGCCACGACGACTGCGCTGGCCCACACGACCTACGCTTACAGCAGTTACAAGAAGGGCCAACACATCTACCTACATAAAGGGGCAACTAAGGATGCGGATGGCACGGCGATTGCGGCCAGTGACCGGCAGAAATTTTACAAGATCAGCAAGGTGAAGAGCGTCACGTCCGACAACTCCAAGCAAGCGCTGTATTTGAGCGGCTTGAATCAGTGGGTCTTGTCGCAGGACGCGACCGGCTACTGGGTCGGCCAACACGGTTCCTTCACGTTGAAGCATAAATTGAATCTTTATACAGATTCAGGCCTCACCAAGAAGACCGGTGGTTACTATGTGTCCGGCGATACGGTGGCCGGTAAAATCGTGAAGGCCCCAAGTGGTAAGTCGTACCGAATCAAGACGAAACTGGGATATTTGTCAGCTAATACGAAGTACTCGAACCACGCTTACTACGAATCACTCGGGTCAAGCAAGACGATTACGACCAAAAAGAAAATCTATGAGTACGGCAAGGCATCATTTGCCAAGAGCAGTCGGAAAAAAGCCGTCAAGAAGGGCACCAAGCTCACGGTCACTGGCGTTAAGAAGCGCTCGACCGGTTCACGGTACTTCGTCTTGAGCAATGGTCGCTACGTCACGGCACTGCAGAGTTACGTGCAGAAATAATAGAAGGAAGTTGAATAGTTATGCAACGAAAAACGAAAATAATCACGACCGTCACGGCGGCCTTGGCTGTTTTGGCCTTGGGCTCGGGCACAGCGCTTCAAATTCACGCGGCTAATGATGTCAGTTCGGTGGGCCAGACCACGGCGCCGGCTAAAGCCACGGCCGATGGCACCAAGCTGCAGGCCGACAGTGCCAGTGGGACCAAGCAAAATTATCAAGTCGATTACTCGGCGAATAACGACCAGTCGGCGACCTACCAGAAGACCACGTACGGCAGCACCAGCACTGCCAAAGACCAAGTCGATTACGTCGGGCAGTCTGACGGCGCGACGGTGAAGCTAAACGGCGGTACCAAGGCCGTTGCCCAGGGAACCATGGGGCATACCTACGTTCACTGGACGAAGGGGGATTGGTCGGTGACCGCGGTCACTAGTAACGCCGATGCCACGGGCACGCCCGAGCAATTTGCTAAGCAGGTCAACCGGCAACTGGACAAGGCCAGTCTGCCAAAGAAGGTCGACACCGGCGCCATCACGGTCTACAGTCAAGATGAAGACAACGAGACCAATTCGGTGACCTGGCAGAAGGGCAAGCAAGTCTACAAGGTCAGCGGTACGGCGGCCGATGCCACGGTCAAGGTGGCCCAGAACGCAGATGATTAGTTGGTGACAAATGTGTCGCAAGGACTGGCCGCCTACCGTCCGCCAACTATGGGTTGGAACGCGGTGGGCGGACCGGACCGAGCCTGAGAAACGGTCTCGGCCTCGCTTTGAGCCGAAGCCCACGTCTCAAAGACGCCAGTTTGCTAAGCGGTGAGAACCGTACCGCTAAGTAAACTCCCACGGCTGAACCCATATTTGGCGGACTCTCGGCTTCAAGTGTGTGTGCTAGTAACGATTGGTTTAGCCCCAGCCAGCAGTTGATTTAGCAACTAGTCTTGAACTAACACAATATTGCTGATAATCGTCACTCTTCGCCGGAGGCAGCCAGGGTGGAGCCAGCTGTGACAACGGTGTTGGCTGAGGTTTTGTCTCAGCCTACAGCGTGGGACGACTTGGGAGACTGGCGGGTTTTGCCAGGCTTCAAAGCGAACCGGAAACCTGCCTCTCAGGCTGGAGGTGTTCCCCATAGCAGGCGGAATCCTGGCTGACGCAGGCTCTGGTTTCACTAGTTCTGGTGGACAAAACGCTGTCGCTCCGGGAGTCAAGACATTAATTCAACTTTCAACCTTTAGTTATCAGTTTTAAGCGGAACCGGCTGCCTTTTGGCGCACGTTTCGGCCATTTAAAGTTGGCGCAAAATGGGTCTGGGGATGTTTTGTCCCAGACCCTTTTTGTCCGCCGCAATGGTGACCGGAAAAATAATTCAAAAAAATCTAGTAACCAACGTTCCTGAGCCTTAAACTAGAGCTATGGAAATCAACGGGAGGGGTTGCTCTTGAAAAATCCGCGTCAATCAGAGTCGGGATTTTCCTGGTTCTATCAACGTTTTTTAAATAATCATATTACAATTTTACTGTTAAACGTTTTTCTCTTGTTGCTGGTCTTAAACGAATTGATGCAAAACGCCTGGATCTTGACGCCGGTGTGGAAATTTATTGGCATCACCATGCCAGCCATTGTGGTGGCGGGGATTCTCTTCTATGTGCTTGACCCGTTCGTCCACTTCATGGAACGGCGGCTACATTTGCGCACCGGACTGGCCATCGCGATTGCCATGTTGTTGACGGTGGGCATCATCGTGGCGATTTTCTTCAAACTGATTCCGTTTCTGACTAAACAGACTAGCGGGATCATCGGGGCGTTGCCGCAGTTTACCAACGACGTGCTCCACAACATCAATCACCTAAACCAGGAGCACCATTGGCTATCTAATAGCAATCTGGCCGACATCAATCAACGGGTCTCGACTTACTTTTCAAAACGAGGCTTGAACCTGCTGACCGGGACGTTAAGCTCGCTAGGTAACGTGGTCACGACCGTGAGTGACTGGATCATTACGATCATCACGGCGCCGCTGGTCTTGTTCTTCATGCTCAAGGACGGCTCGCGGTTCCCCCATTACATCAGCCAAGTCGTGCCCACAGCCTACCGGAGCCGCTTTGTGACCATGCTGGACCAAATGAATGTCAAAGTCAGTTCCTACGTGCGGGGGCAACTGACCGTGGCGTTGTGCGTGCTGATCATTTTCACGACCGGCTACTCGATCATCGGCCTGCGATACGCGCTACTGATTGGCTTGCTGGCGGGGCCGTTGAACCTGATTCCGTACTTCGGGTCGGCTATCGCGTTAGTGCCGGCGCTCATCATTGGCGTCGTCACCAGCCCGTCCATGTTGCTGGGCGTGGTCATCGTGTACTTGATCGAATGGGTCTTGGAAACGCAAGTCCTGTCGCCGCTGATTATGGGTAACAGCCTGGCCATGCATCCCATCACCATCGTCTTCGTCCTGTTGGCTGGGGGCAAAATGTTCGGCTTGGTCGGCGTCATTTTCGGGGTGCCGGGCTTTGCCGTGCTCAAGGTGCTGGCCACGACGGCCTTTCAATGGTACCAAGAATACTCGGCGCTCTACCCAGACGTGTTGCCGCCTGATGAGTTGGAACCTTAACGTTTGATTAATCTGACAATTTTTGCTAAATAACGGCGAAAACGGCGTGGCCAGTGCGGTCCCGCCGTTTTTTACTGGCCGCGGGTCACGTAACTGCCGGGCAACTTTAAGCTTGGGCAAAGCCGGCTTTGGGATACTCGGAACATGTTACGAAATGGAGGCGACCCAAATGAACTTTTTCAAACGGGCCTGGTTAAATGTGTGGGCGAAGAAGGGCCGGTCAGTCTTACTGATCCTGGTCTCATCGGCCATCTTAATGTTTGTCCTGGCCGGATTATTGATTCGCAGTGCGGCGGTGAAGGCCACCGACCAAGCGAAGGCTGATGTTGGGGCGACGGTCACGTTGTCGGCCAACCGCCAAGCGGCGTTTAAGAAGATGCAAAACAGCAGTACGACCAGTAAGTCTAGTCGACCCAAGATGACGTTGACGCCGGTCAAGCTCAGTGACGCGACGAAAATCTCGCAGCTCAGCAACGTCAAGAGCACGAACGTGACCAGCAGTACCACGGTCAACGCCAAGTCCTACGATGTGGTCTCGACGAGTAGCGGGATGGGCAGTAGTGGCGGTGGTCCCGGTGGGATGAAAGGCAAGACCAGTAGCGGCGACACCCAGATCGATGGGGTGACTGCCACGAGTCTGACAACTGATTTTAGCAACAGTCAAAGTAAAATCACCAAGGGCCGGGGCATCACCGCTGCCGACAAGAATACCAACCACGTGGTCATCGAGAAGAATTTGGCCAGTCAAAACGACTTGAGCGTGGGTGACACGGTGACCGTGAAAAAAACGACTGGGAAGAAGGCCACGGTCAAGTTGAAGGTCGTGGGCATTTACCGCGCCAGCTCGACGAGTTCCAGCAACGCCGGACCAATGAGCACGGACCCTAGCAACACCATGTACACGTCCTACACGCTAGCCAACAGCCTCAAGGGCAGCAAGTACGCCGGCACTGCGGATTCCGTGACGTTTACCGTCAGCAATCCCGCCAAGGTCAGCAGCGTCAAGGCCGCGGGCAAGAAGCTGATCAACACCAGCAGCTACTCGCTGAGCACGGATGACGCCAGTTACCAAACGGTCAAGGCTTCGATGGCGACTATTGAAGGCTTTGCCAACAAAATTGTGTGGCTGGTCGCCATTGCCGGTACCATTATCTTGGCCTTGATCGTCATCTTGATGATTCGTGAACGGCGCTTTGAAATCGGCGTGCTCCTGTCCCTAGGGGAAGCACGTTGGAAAATCGTTGCCCAGTTCTTCACAGAAATGTTGATGGTCATCGTGGTGGCCGTCGCGATTGCGGGCGCTGGCGGTAAATTTGTCGGCGACCAGCTGGGGGCCCAACTGGTGGAACAGAGCACTACGAATCAAACGGTTTCGTCGAGCGTCAGCGGTCAGGCTGGTGGTCAACCAGGTGGCGGCATGAAGGGCGGTAACGGTGGTCCCGGGATGCAACAAACGACGAATACGAAGAAGGCTGCGGATACCAATCTTGACATTCAAGTGAGTGCCGTGAACTTAGCGGAACTGGGCGGCTTCGGCTTAGCCATCACGTTCTTGTCGATCATGATTGCTTCCGGCGGCATTTTACGACTGGAACCGAAGAAAGTCTTGATTTCCTAAGGAGGACGATGATAGATGTTAAAAACAACTGGATTAGGCTACTGGTACCAAGATGAAACAAATCCCTTGTTTCAAGACATTGATTTAACGTTTGAAGACGGCCAATCCTACGCCATTCTCGGCCATTCTGGAACAGGGAAGACCACGTTTCTGTCGCTGGTCGCCGGGTTGGACAAGCCCAAAGCCGGGGATATTTGGCTGGGCGAACGGTCACTGAAACAGATCGGCCTGACCAACTACCGGCGCCACAACGTTTCCATCGTGTTTCAGGCCTACAACCTGTTCACTTACATGTCGCCGCTGAACAATCTCTTGACGGCCATGGCCATCACGGGCGCGGAACATGCGGGGGACAAGTATTTTGCCAAACGAACGCTCAATGCGCTGGGAATTGGCGAAGACCTGGTCGAGCGCAACGTTCAACACCTCTCAGGGGGCCAGCAACAGCGAGTGGCGATTGCCCGGGCAATGGCTTGCGATGCGCCGTTAGTGGTGGCAGACGAGCCTACAGGGAACCTAGACGAGGACAATACCAAAGAGGTCATCGACCAGTTCCAGCAGCTGGCGCATCAGCAAAATAAATGCGTGATCATCGTGACCCACGAACCAGACGTGGCGGCTCGGTGTGACCACCAGTATCGCTTGGAAAACAAGCAGTTCGTGAAATTGGCGTAAACTAGCGCTGTCGACAAGTGATAGTCATCAATGAAACTGTGTTGAATCAGCTTTGACAGAACAGGCCACTGATTCTGTGGACTACGCCTGCCATCACTGGTAAGCACTATAGCGGACGGTAGGCGACTAGTAGCCACAACGTTACTGAGACAATCTGTGTGCTGACCTGGAACCATCCCCGTTTCACGCTGAAACATGGTGGAACGGGGATGGCTTTGGTGTGATTAGTCGTAAGCGATAGATTAAACCTGTATTTTTTAAAATTACGTGTTACACTGATCACTGTTGAATACTAATCAAAGAAGGTCGATGACATGACAGTTTTTAGTGCTTACGCTGATGAAGACATCACAGCGTTCCTGAAAGAACAAGTCAAGGACGGTACCGTGGCGACAGACGAGCAGACGTTGAAGAAGCAATCCTTCAATCCCAATGCTTCTGGCGGGGAAAGCGGGCTGGCCCGAGCATTCGTTGAAGTGGCCAGTGTGGCTGACATCCAAGGAGTCTTGCGCACGGCGCGGAAATTTCACATCGCCGTGGTGCCGCAAACCACGTTTAGCAGTACGGTGATTGGCTCTGACGGTATTGCCGGCGCCATTATCTTGTCGACGCGGAAGATGAATCAGATTTTGGAAATCAACAAGGAAGATTCCGTGGCGGTCGTCCAACCCGGCGTGGTGAACGGCGATTTGGACCAAGCAGCCCGGAAACAAGGGTTGTTCTACGCACCAGATCCTGGTTCTAAGCCATTTTCGTCCATTGGCGGCAATGTCTCGACCAATGCCGGCGGGATGAGCACCGTGCGTTTCGGCGCCACCAAGGATAATGTGTTGGGACTGAAGGCTGTGTTGGCAGATGGCCGCACGATTACGCTGGGTGGCCGGACACTGAAACAAGCCTTTGGCTATGACCTCACGCAACTGTTCGTGGGCTCTGAAGGCACTCTGGGCATCATTTACGAGGTCACGGTCAAATTGATGCCAATTCCGCTAGGCAAGTCCGTCATGGGCGTGGCCTTCTTCAAGGACATGGGCGCCTTGGCCGGCGGGGTGACAGCTATCCGCATGTCTGGGGTCTACCCGACGATGCTGGAAGCCTTGGATGGCAACACAGTCAAGGCCTTGGACCGTTACGAACACACGCACTACGCCGATAACAGCGGCTCGATGCTGATTTTCCGATTAGACGGTAGTAGTGACGAAAGTGTGGGCGTCTTGAACGATCTGCTGGCAAAGCACGATGCGCAAAACGTTCAGGTCACCACGGACCCAACCGAACAAGCCGGACTGGAAAAGTTGCGGCAAGACATGTTGCCAGCCGTCTTCGCGGGGAACAATCACCTGATGGAAGACATGGCTATGCCGCTGTCCAAGCTGGCACCGATGATGGACTTCTTACAAGACCTCGGCAAGAAGCTGGGGATTACGATCTATACGGCCGGCCATGCTGGTGACGGCAACGTGCACCCGACCTACACCTGGTCAGCGGATGAAGACGAAGTGCCCGCAGTAATCATCGAAGCCCTACGGCAAACGTTCTGGAAGACGCTGGAAATGGGCGGCACGATTTCTGGGGAACACGCCGTCGGGATGGTCAAGAATCAATGGAACAACCCCGAATTAGGCGAAACAGTCGACCTGTTGCAGCACCAAATCAAGACGCTGTTTGACCCCATGAACCTCTTGAACCCGAAACGCAAGATTGATTAAAATAACGCTGTGTTCGACACAACGGAAGCGCTAAGCCTACTGGTGAAAGCCAGGGGTCTGGCGCTTTTTTTATGAAACAAGCGGTTGTTTCAATCGCCACGCAATTGTTTCACTGGAAAATAGCTACGGTCCGCTGAGCATAAAGTTTGCGAAATCAGCCGACAAAATAGATAATTATTGTTACAATTGGAGCCGGATACAATCCCGGAAGATGACTGATCACAACCGGTTACAATTTAGCAGTGAAAGGAAGACAGCAATGGCTGACGCACAGTGGTGGCAACACGCGGTGGGGTATGAAATTTACCCGCAAAGTTTCTTTGATAGCAACCATGATGGTGTGGGCGATTTGCCCGGCATCCAAACAAAAATCTCTTACTTAACCTCCCTGGGTGTCGACTTTGTTTGGCTGTCCGCATTTTACCCCTCCGGTCAGGTGGACAGTGGTTATGACGTGACGGATTACCGCGGCATTGACCCCCAATACGGCACCTTGGCGGACTTTACCGCGCTGGTCACGGCGTTTCACGCGGCCAATATCAAAGTGGTGATCGACTTGGCGTTGAACCATACGTCCAGTCAACACCCGTGGTTCCAGGCTGCTGTCCAGGATCCGGCCAGCCCTTATCATGATTACTACGTCTGGCGGCCAGCGACGGCCACGACGGTTCCTAACAATTGGGAATCCATTTTCGGCGGGTCAGCCTGGACCTATGTGCCCGCCGTGGACGCGGCCTATCTGCATACCTTTGCGGAAGACCAACCCGATTTGAACTGGGAAAACTCGGCCGTTCGTCGTGAAATGGCAGCCACGATTCAGTGGTGGGCTGACCGGGGAATCGATGGGGTGCGATTAGATGGCGTCACGCATTTGAAAAAGCGCCAGGACTTCGCTAACGTCGGGCATCCGCGGATGGACTACTATCAAGATGTGGCGGGAACAGACGTGTTCTTAGCCGCACTCAAGCCGGTGCTGACCCGTAACCAGTTGTTCGTGATCGGCGAAGCGGGTGGCATTGATATGCCCACCGCGCAACGCTGGCTCGACCCGCAACAAGGGTTCTTCGACCTCCTGCTAGAATTTGATCACGTGCACTTCTGGGAAAAGGCTGAACCGAAGCTACCAGTTGCAGCGTTACGCGCGACCCTCTCCAAGTGGCAATTTGGCTTGGAAAAGAGTGGTGGCTGGAACGCTTTGTTCATTGAAAATCATGATTTACCACGTGCTGTTTCATACTATGGCAACGCGACCGATTACCGTCGCCGTTCCGCTAAGGCATTGGCGTTGTGGTATCTGTTGATGAAGGGAACCCCGTTTATTTATCAAGGACAAGAACTAGGGTTGCCGAATGCTGGCTTCACGCAAATCAGTCAGTATCGCGACCTGGATAGTCGCCTGTATTACCAGCAACAACGTGCTGCTGGAGTACCGGCCAAACAGGTTCTGGCGCAACTGGCCATGGGTAGCCGGGACAACGCCCGGACGCCCATGCCGTGGACCCATCAACAGTACGGGGGCTTTTCCGACCACGAACCGTGGATCCAATTGGCCCCCGGCACGGACCAAATCAATGTGGAACGTGAAAGTCACGACCCACATTCCGTGCTGACGTTTTACCAGCAGCTGATTCGGCTGAAAAAGTCTGTTCCAGCCTTGGAACAAGGGCGGTATGAATTGATCGATACGCGCGATGACCAGCTATACGTTTACCGGCGGACTTTGAACGGGGACAACTGGCTAGTCGTTGTGAATATGAGCAATCAGGTCGCGACGACGCAGGAATTTGATTTGACGACGAGTGAACTCATTTTCACCAACACCGAAGTGGACGCGGACTCGGATGACTTGGAAATTCATCCTTGGGAGGCCCGGTTGTATCACTTACGAAAATTAGAGTAGGTTGAAAAAACAAGTGAAACACGCGGAACCGAATGCAACTCCTCGGTTCCCTTTTTACATGGTAAACTTTTTTATTAAATTGTGGTTTTCTGCTTGCATTTCAGCAAGTTGTTCTTTATTATTAAATGTATAGATATTTCTATGGGGTCAACCATTTTGCGTATTGCTAGTCGTGTTAACTATCTAACCGGTTAGCAAAGTGAAGATAAGGATATGATAATACTATGAAGAGTAAGGTCGTTCATGCGGAAAGTTTCTTTGAATCTTTCATGGAGTTGAAACGTGAATTAGAAAAAGCAGCAACCCGATTCCAACGAACCATGGGGATTTCAGTGGATCAATATGCGATTTTACACCATATTTTGGAGAACCCAGGGAAGCTGACCTCTGCCACTGTCGCTGATAGTCGCGGCATTTCGCGGGCAGCCGTTTCCCGGGGGATTTCCCAGCTGATTCGTCGGGGCTATGTGGTCCAGAGCTACCAAAGTTCTGACCGGCGAGTTCGCCCACTGTCGTTAACGGCAAGTGGTGAACAGTTGGAAATCAAGTGTCACGAGGCGTTGAACACCGCCGCTGACACCATGAGCCAAGTCACATTGGATGACAGTGGCAGTCAATACACAGTTGGTCAGTTGACCAAGATGTTAAGTGCGTTGACAGCCAAGGAAGCTCCTGAGGACCAGAAAGAGTAAAACGATTTATAGTTTAATGCCAGAGAATTAGTCGAACGCGACTAATTCTCTTTTTTTAGCCAGATTAAAAAAGGTGTGAGAATCGTATTTTGACGGCTTTTTCCGTTTAAATTGACGATGATTAACCACTCAAAAATTCCGCCGCTTTTTTAAAAGGACGTGGTACACTGGACGTAACGATGGCAGAGAAGAGGAAATCCCATGATTGTCGAGAGAAAAATTGGAACGGGTGAGCAAAATCTAGTCTGGGTCATGGCCATGATCGAAGACGACAGTGACAAGGACGCCCTGCAGGTCACGTACGGATTGACCGATGAAATTTTGACTTACGTGACCGACGTGAACGAGCGGTCCCACTATGACCGCGATGAGTACTTGAATACGCAACTGTTCGTGTTGCACGTGCCGGTCGTGGTCGACCAGGTGTCGCAACGCTATATCACGCGGCCCGTGACCTTTTTGTTGAAGGGCAATCAGGTCTTTTCCATCACTACCAAACGGACCCAGTGGGTGAATCAGACGCTGAGTGAGCGGATGAAACTGAAACAAATTTCAGATACCAATGAATTCATGTTGATTGGGCTGTTCATTTTGTTCGACCAGTTCATTCCCCCGATTCGTAAGATCAATGCGGAACAAAATCGCTTGGACAAGCAACTGAATCAGTCTCCCGACAACAAGGACCTGATTGCGTTGTCCAACTTACAACAGAGTCTGGCCTACTTCGTGAGTGCCACCCGCAACAACGCGATGATGGTGGTCAACCTGAGCAGTACGCCCTTTGGCAAGCAACTGTCGGATAAGAATGCGGAACACCTCGCCGACGCCGTAATCGAAGCGCGACAAACCTCTGAAATGACGGCGATTGAGGCGGATGTTGTTGACCGTATTTCGAATACGTTTAATAATGTGTTGAACAATAACCTGAACGACACCATGAAGTTCTTGACGATTTGGTCGCTGGTCTTGACGATTCCCACGATTATCACCGGATTCTACGGGATGAACGTGAAACTACCATTTGCCAACGACGCCATTTCGTGGATCTTCACGGTGGCGATGATGCTGGGCATCATGGGTGTGGTGGCATTGATGCTGCGGCACCGGCATTTCTGGTAGAAACAGGCATGAAACTGAAGGTTGAAAGATGAAAATCAGCTAGAAGTATTGTCACCACGCGGCTCGTGGCGTAGAAAATAGTCGTTTACAGCTTCGTAGTTTGAGCTGGCCGCCTGCCGTCCGCCAACTATGGGTTGGAACGCGGTGGGCGGACCGGACCGAGCCTGAAAAGCGGTCTCGGCCTCGCTTTGAGCCGGAAACCCGCGTCTCAAAGACGCCAGTTGCCTAAGCGGCATGAACCGCGCCGCTTAGGCAACTCCCACGGCGGAACCCTGGCTGACGCAGGCCCTGGTTTCACTAGTTTCTGGTGGACAAAACGCTGTTGCTCCGGGAGTCAGGACATTAATTCAATTTTCAACTTTTAGCATGAAACAAAATAACTTTTGTAGAGCTTGGGCCCAACTGCCTAGGCTCTTTTTTTCACGTTAATGTGACGTTCAACCCTAATGCTCACCAGCTAATCGTATTTGTTTCAAAGCTCCCAATGCCAGGCCAGACAAGTAACCGCTAACAAGTGCAATAAATCACTTACTAAAAGTAAGTCAAATTACTGGTCTTTTCGATGATGGGGGACTATGATGTTACCAATCAATGATTTCGGGGTGTTCGACCACGAGTGGCGGCCGCCATCCTTACCACAAAGGAGCGCGATTCATATGTCAAAAATGATTGCTGGACAAGCGTTAGTGAAGGTTCTGGAAGCCTGGGACGTTAACCATATCTACGGAATTCCAGGTGGCTCGATTAATCATACGGTTGAAGGATTGTACCTTGAAAAGGCCAATATCGATTATATTCAGGTGCGTCATGAAGAAGTCGGGGCTTTAGCCGCTGCTGCCGATGCAAAATTCACTGGTAAAGTTGGCGTTGCCTTTGGTTCTGCCGGCCCCGGCGCGACCCACTTGTTTAACGGTCTGTACGACGCCAAGATGGACCACGTCCCGATGTTAGCGTTGGTCGGCCAAGTGCCACAAGCCACGATGAACACGAACTATTTCCAAGAAATGGATGAAACACCAATGTTTAGCGACGTGGCTGTGTACAACCGGACGGCTACCACGGCGGCCCAATTGCCTTACGTTGTGAACCAGGCGATTCGTGAGGCATATCGCGAGAAGGGGCCAGCGGTCGTCATCATTCCCGAAAACTTAGCGGCTGAAGAGATCGACTACGAACCTGTGAAGACGCCGAACGTGGTCTCCAATTCCTTTACGCAACAGATTGACCCTACCGCCATTCAGGAAACGTTGAAGCTGTTGAAGGCGGCTAAGCACCCGCTGGTCTACGCCGGCCGGGGCTTACTCGGTGCCCGCGACGAACTGGTCAAATTCAGTGAACAGTTCAATATCCCCGTGCTAAACACGGTTCCTGCTACCGGGGTTATCCCAACGAATCATCCGAATGCCATCGGGACCTTTGGCCGACTCGGGTCGAAGTCTGGGTTTGAAGCCTTGCAACACACCGACCTGATTTTGTTCTTAGGGTCCGAGTTCCCATTTGCGCAATTCTGGCCACAGAATATTAAAATTGTTCAAGTCAACAATAATTCCTTTGATATTGGCAAGATGGTTCCCGTGGACTACGCCGTGTTGAGCGATGCCAAGAGCTTCCTGCAAGCCATGAACGCTACGGGTGAAACATTACCAGAAACGGCTTGGTTGACCGCTAACCGGGAAAATAAGCAAAACTGGAACCACTGGCTGGATCAATTGGCGAGTGACGATAGCAATGGCCTGGCACCCGAAGCCGTCACCAAGAAGATTGCATCGATGGTGGGCCCCAAGGATACGTATGGGGTCGACACCGGTAACGTTTCCGAATGGGCGGTCCGGGGCTTACCAATGGATCAACAGCAGCGCTTCGCCTTATCTGGGTTGTTCGCCACGATGGGCTACGGCCTGCCAGCCGGGTTAGCCGGGGCCTTGAGTGTGCCGGATGGTCAGGCTTGGTCGCTGTCTGGTGATGGTGGTTTTGCGATGGTCGCGCCTGACATCATTACCGAAGCCCGTTACGGCTTGCCGGTCATCAACGTGGTCTTTAGCAACCGGCGTTTCGGCTTCATTTACCGTGAACAAATCGACACCAAGCAACACCTGTATGGGGTCGATCTGACCGATGCCGATTGGGCTAAGGTCGCTGAAGGGCTGGGAGGTCTTGGCTTTACGGTCACCAACAATGCCGAGGTCGACCAAGTCTTTGATCAAATCAAGGACTTGCAAGCTAAGGGTAACCGCAAGCCAATCGTAGTCAACGCCGTCATCAAAGACGATGACCCAATTGGCACGGCCTTCATGCCGCTTGATCCCAAGCTCTACGGTCAAGACGCCGTTGACGAATACGCCCAGGCCAACCACATTGACACAGCGCAACAACCTTCCTTAGGGGAACTGCTGCGGGCCAAGGGTGACAATCTTTAATGAAATCATGAAACGAGGGTCCCTGACGATGGTCGGGGGCCTTTTTGGTGTCAGTGAAAATTAACACTTGCAAGTTCGGCACTAGTCGCTTAAAATTGTTAGCTGACTAACAAAAAGGAGCGCGAAAACATGACTGAACGACGATTAGGGGCTTGGTTACGGGATGCTGAGCACCAAATGAATCAGGAAATGAACGATTTTGCCCGGCAGTACGGGCTGACAGGCATGCAGCTTTCTTTGATTGATTTTTTGAGCCGCAACACCACGACCACGGTGTTTCAAGTTGACCTGGAACACGAATTTCACGTGCAACGGTCGACGGCCTCATTACTAGTGAAACGCATGGTGGAACGGGATCTGGTCACCCGAGTGGTGGCAACTAGCGATAGTCGCAAACGCCAATTGCGGTTGACGGCTAAGGGGCAACGGTTGGTCCCCATCGTGCAACAACATCTGGAACAGCAGGATGCCAAGATGGTGGCGGACCTGTCCGCTAGCGAGGCACGGGCCTTTCAACACGCTTTGAGAAACATTAGTCACTGGCACACAACAAAGGAGTAAACCTATATGGCAAAAGAAAAAATTGAACCACGCGTCGTGGGAGCAGTCCTAGCGACGGGGCTGATGTCGCTGAGTGGGGTCATCGTGGAGACCGCGATGAACATTACGTTTCCCACGCTGATGAAACAGTTTCACGTGACCACCGGGACGGTCCAGTGGATGACCACGCTGTACCTCTTGATTGTGGCGTGTATCGTACCAGTTTCATCGTATCTGAAACGCCGCTTCAAACTGAAACAACTTTTTGTGGTGGCCAATCTGTTATTCATCATTGGCTTGGTCACCGATGCCTGTGCGACCAGCTTTCCGTGGTTATTGGCCGGCCGGGCCATCCAAGGGGTGGGAACGGGAATCGCGTTGCCGTTGATGTTTAACATCATCTTGGAACAGGTGCCACTGAGCCGCATTGGGATGATGACCGGCGTCGGTACCTTGGTAACGGCGATTGGGCCCGCTATTGGCCCGACGTACGGTGGACTACTGGTCACCAATCTAAACTGGCGCTACATTTTCTGGATCTTACTGCCATTTTTGATCGTGTCATTTTTCGTGGGGATCAAGACGATTCGTCAAGTATCACCGACGCAGGCCGAACGCTTTGACTTTTGGAGCATGCTGGGCATCGTGGTCACCTTTGCCGGGTTGATCTTTGGGTTCAGTTCGCTGAGCGGCCAACCGTTTTTGAGTTGGTCGGTGGGGGGCGCGCTGTTGCTGGGGATGTGCGGTCTGGTTTTCTTCGTCCGTCGCTCTCAGCACCAAGCACATCCCTTGATTCAGCTACAAGTGCTGGCCAATTCGGCGTTTGCTTGGCACCTGTTGGCCTTTTTCCTCCTGCAGATCACGGCGTTGGGCCTGTCGTTCGTTCTGCCCAACTACCTACAACTGGTCGATCACCAGTCGGCCTTTATCGCGGGGTTGGTGGTCTTGCCGGGCGCGGTCATTGGGGCCGCTTTCTCACCGATTGGCGGCAATATTTTAGACCGGTTTGGCGCTAAACGGCCGATTCTGCTGGGATTGGGCCTAGTGGTCGTGATGCTGCTGGTGATGACCGTGGGTGCCCGCGGCTTGTCCGCCTGGGCCATTTTGGGCCTGTATGTGGGCTACATGGTCGGGGTTGGTTCATCATTCGGTAACATCATGACGGACGGCTTAAAACAGCTCTCAGGGCCGCTCAAGGCAGATGGCAACGCCTTGATGAACGCCATGCAACAGTTTGCGGGCGCCATGGGAACCGCCATCGTTTCCGCCATGATTGCGGCTAGTCAGGCGGGTGCAACGGGAAGTACGGCGGTCAAAACGGCGGCCGGTTCCCAGTGGGCCTTGTGGGTCTTAACGATTGCCGGGCTGGGGGCATTTTTAAGCATGCTCATCGCGCTGAAACGTAACCAGCACTAGGCTTTAGACAATTTTAAATGACCGTGGACATCACGTTGGTAACGCTACTATCCTAACCATTGGGAGTGGCGTTATTTTTATTTAAGCGTAGCCATGCTACAATTCAGAACCAATAAAGCCAACCGGCTGAAAAAAGTGAGGCGATTTAAATGAAGTTTGATTGGCGATACGCGTTCCATTCCTTTTGGTTTCTGATGGCGCTGATGGTCCTCTTGAGCTTAGCCACCGCCGTTGATCGGGTTCACGGCGTGCGGATTGCGATTGGGGTGATCTTTGGTTTCTTACTGGTCGACGGTCTGTGGACTTGGCAATACCCTTACTTTAATCGGCTAGGGCGGCAGGGCGCTACGGCGGTGATCAACCTGGTTTTATTTGTGATCATCGCCGCCTTCGCACTGGCTTTCAAGCAAGAATGGTCAGCCAGCGTCTGGGGATTCATGAGCTTCTGGCTCGCTAGCATCGGCGGTACGATTGATGGCTACTTAGCCCGGCCCACCAAGATTTTGGTGAACCAGACCCGCGGTGATTTGCGGAAAAAAGCGGAGATCTTGCAGAACTCCTCACGGTTGTAATAGTAGTGGCAGTTAAATGATGGTGTGCACAAAAGTCTGGGCGAGCGTCCGGGCTTTTTTCGTGGGTCAATGGGTGCCCCTACTGGTACTAACGAAATTCGGCGGGAATTTGTTACCCGTTGCGTGAAGAGTTTATAAAATTCTTAATTAACTTGAAAGACAAAAATCTGCAGGAATCATTATCATCATGGCCTCATGACGTTAAGACTGGTTGTTTACGGCTTCGTCGTTCGCACTGGCCGCCTACCGTCCGCCAACTATGGGTTGGAACGCGGTGGGCGGACCGGACCGAGCCTAGGGAACGGTCTCGGCCTCGCTTTGAGCCGGAAATCGCGTCTCAAAGACGCCAGTTGTCTAAGCGGCATGAACCGCGCCACTAAGGCAACTCCCACGGCTGAACCCATACTTGGCGGACTCTCGGCTACAAAAGTGTTTGCCAGTAAAAGTCGGCTTAGCCCCAGGTGGCGGCTGATCTAGCGACTAGTCTTCACAATGGTGCCGATAAACATCACCCCGCCGGAGGCAGCCAGAGATGGAGCCAGCTGTGTCGACGGTGTTGGCTGAGGTTCTTTCTCAGCCTACAGCGTGGGACGACTTGAGAGCCTGGCGAACTTTGTCAGGTTCTTAAGCGAACCGGAAGACCGCTTCTCAGGCTGGAGGTGTTCCCCAGAGCAGGCGGAATCTCTGGCTGACGCAGGCTTTGGTTTAGCACGTTTTACCGGTCAGTACGCACCACAACAGAAAAAGCCGCTCACCAGAAGGCAAGCGGCCGAAGATTTTTAGATTAAAGGGGGTTACTCGGCGGCATAAGTCCAGTCATAGGACAAGAGCTGGTGGAACCGTTCACCGATGGGCACCCACAGCTTAGCTTTCGCGATGTTGCGAATGGATTCCCAGAACAGTGGGTCCTGGCGCTCCTTGTCGCTCAGGTTAATGTTGACGTAACTCCCGGCTTCCGTTTTCGCGATTACGTAGGGATAGAACACCTTGGTAATTTGTGCGGGAGTGATGCTCTTAATTTTCGGGTTGTCATCAATCAGCATAAGCACGCTTCCTTTCACTTGATGAATTCAGTATACCGGTAAAAGGTAGCGATAACCACCAAGTTTCTTTAAAGATTTCCTGAGAATTTCTTAGTTTTTTCGGTGAGCTGCTTAACGGCTGATGATGAGCAATTCTTTTGCTTCAAACGTTCGCGCAACGGCAGGCGGACAGCCTAGTGCATCAGACCAGCTATTTCGCTGCCGTGGCGTTTTGCAATGTCACCGTGAAGCAGGCGCCGTGGGGGTCGTTGTCCGTGATGGTGATGTGCCCGTGGTTCAGTTGAACCAATTGTGACACGATGGCTAGCCCCAGGCCGCTACCGGCAATCTTAGTCGACCGGGAAGCGTCCATGCGGTAGAAACGTTCAAAAATGTGCTCGCGGTCGGCTATCGGAATGCCGGGACCGTGGTCAGCGACCGTCACGGTACTGGTCGTCGCCGTTTGCTTGACGATGACGTGAATCTGTTGGTCGGATGGTGAATATTTATGCGCGTTATCCAGTAACGCAATCAAGATTTGGTGAAGCATGTCCGCATCGGCGTTGACCATGACAGGCTGGTCCGAACTGGCAAAGGTCACGCGTTGACTGACTAGTGGCTGGTAGTGGGTGACCACGGCTTGCGCTAATTTGGCCAGGTCTAGCGGTTTGAGGTCCACTTCGGCGCGGTCCGCCCGGGACAAATGCAAGAGGTTTTCAATCAGATGTTGCATGCGCAGGGATTCTTGGTCGATGAACCCGAGTGATTCGGGGATGACCTCGGGATGTTGCTGGCCACGGCGTTCAATCAATTTCAGATTTCCACGGATCGTCGCGATGGGCGTCCGGAGCTCGTGGGAGGCGTCGGAAATAAATTGGCGTTCGCGCTCCAGTCGCCCATTTTGTGCCGCCAGTAACTGGTTGAAATCCCGCGCCAATTGGGCGACCTCGACGGGTTCTTGTGGTTGGGGCAGTTCAGGTTGACTGACGTCGGGATTAGCCGCGGCTTGTTGGGCGGCGGTCGCCAGCGAAATGGTCGGCGCACTCAGACTTTTGGCCAAGCGGCGGACGTACAACAGTCCAACCAGCAGGCTCAAGCCAATTGCGATGATCAGGACGGAAATCAAGACGTGCAGGTTGCCGACCAACACATGCATGCCAATGAAGAGATAATACGTGTGGCTGCCGGTCTGTAGCGTTTCCGAGAAATACAGCCCCCAGCCCTTGATGTAGACCAAGTGGGTAAAGGGAATCGACCAGTTGCTGGCCTTGACCAGCTCTGAGCCGTGCGGCAGTAAGGACGTGGTCGACCCGTCGTTATTTTTGATCAGCACAAACGTATTGTGTGAGTTCAGGCCACTACTACGATTGACCGTCAGCCAGTCCTTGAAATTACTGACCTGCGTGGTTTGTAAGCTGGCGCTGAGCCGTTCTGCTTGGTCCTGGGCGCGCAACAGCTGGTCGACGGTCAACGTGATACTGACCGTCAGCACGATGATGAGGCCAATCGTGATCAGTAGGCTGGTAAATGAGTGGCGAATGATATCCGCGTAGGTGCGCGGTGTGCGGTTAGTGCTCATCGGGATCATCTTCCTTTAGACTGTAGCCGACACCGCGAATCGTGTGGAAAAGGTGCGGGGCATCGGCCATGTCGATTTTATTGCGCAGGTAGCCGATGTACACGTCGACCACGTTTTGCTGGCCCAGAAAATCCACGCCCCAGACGTTGTCGAGCAATTCGTCGCGGGTGAAGACCTGGCCGGGATGTTGCATGAGAAATAGTAGTAAATCATATTCGCGTTGTGTCAGTTGAATCGTTTCGCCAGCACGGTCGACTTGTCGAGTCTTGGTGACCAGGGTCAAGTCGCCCAGCCGATACGTTTGGTCCAAGCCGCTTTGATGAGCCGTACGGCGTTGAATCACCCGAATGCGGGCGAGCAGCTCTTCGATTTCAAAGGGTTTGGTGATGTAGTCGTCGGCGCCGTTGTCCAGGCCAGTGACCTTGTCGCCCAGGTAATCACGGGCGGTCATCATGATGACGGGCAGTTCGTCGTGCTTGCGGATGCGGCGCAGCACCTCCATGCCGTCCATCTTCGGCAGCATCCAGTCGAGTAAGACCAACAGTAGCTTGTCTTTTTCGCGCTGGTAGGTCTCCCAAGCGGCTTCACCGTCCGCAGCGGTCAGGACATCGAAGTCCTCGAAGGTCAGCTCCTTAGCCACGTAACTGGCCAGGCCTTCCTCGTCTTCTACAAGTAAAATGGTATTTTTCATGATTAGTCAAACTCCTTAATCGGCATGGGTTGTCAACAGTGTACCAAAACAAGTGAAATAAAATCTAAGAAATTCATAGATTAAGCTTAACTGGCCTTAAAGATTTCGTCGCGCTCAGCATGGTATAACTAAGACATTAATTAAATGGGCAACGAAAAATTTGAGGAGTGGTTTAAATGACAAATGTAAAAACGATGATGACTAAAATTTTACTGGGTGCCATGACCCTGGCCACGGTGAGCGCAACGTCAGCAGGCGCAGCCGCCGCAACGAATCCCGGCATGGCGGTGGCCGCGCCCAAGATTGAGCGGACCACGATTACGTTACAGCCACGGCCCAATACTGAGGTCCAGGTCATTAAGATTCGACTGAAGAAGCCCACCACGACCAAGCAACTGTCAAAGCAGGTCCAAACCAACGTGGACGCCAGCGCCTTGAACCTAGACCAGAAGCACACGGATAGCCAACTCAAATAAGCATACTAAACGAAGCTTAACGTGGTATTTGAAAAAGAGTGTGACAACGGGCGATTAACTGATGAGCATTAGCAGTACCGGGCAGCCAGTACGCGCAATCAATATGTACGGCAGACTCGTCAAAAGCACGATGGCGAGTCACAATTATTTTAGCATAACGGGTTAGTCTTGGTGGTAGTCGCTGGTATTCAAAATCGCGAAAAATTCAGATCTAAAGGTTGAAAGTAGCACTAACGTGGTAATTCCCGGAACGGCAATGTTCTGTCCACTAAAATTAGTGAAACTAGGAGCCTGCGTCAGCCAGGGTTCCGCCTGCTATGGGGGAACCTCCAGCCTGAGAAACGGGCTTCCGGCTCGCTTTGAAGCCTGACAAAACCAGTCAGTCTCCAAAGTCGCCCCACGCTGTAGGCTGAGACAAGACCTCAGCCAACACCGTCGACACAGCTGGGGTCATCTCTGTCTGCTTCCGGTGGGTTGGCGATTATCAGCAACGCTGTGTTAGAGACTAGACGCTAGCTCAACTGTCACCTGGGGCTAAGCCGATTGTTATTGGTACGCACTCTTGTAGCCGAGAGTTCGCCAAATATGGGTTCAGCCGTGGGAGTTTACTTAGCGGTGCGATTCTCACCGCTTAGAAAATTGGCGTCTTTGAGACGCGACCTTCGGCTCAAAGCGAGGCCGAGACCGCTTTTCAGGCTCGGTCCGGTCCGCCCACCGCGTTCCAACCCATAGTTGGCGGACGGTAGGCGGCCAGTCCACACTAGGATGCTATAAACGACTAATTTTTTGCCATCAGTTGCGCTGATAGCTATCTTTCAACCTTCAGTTCAGATAGCTAAAGCAAAAGGAGCGTCGGGACAAAGTTGTCAGACGCTCCTTTTTAATTCAATAAGTCAGGGATTAAACGCTTTGGACCGCGTCGACCACTGGCACGTCGCCATTGACCAGTTCAATGATCTTGCCAGGGAGAGGATGCTGCACGACGGCCACGACCGTTGCGGCCACGTCCGCCCGTGTGATAGCACTGGTGTCGCTGTTGGCTGGGTCCAAGGTAATCTTACCAGTGGGGTCATCGTTGGTCAGCATGCCGGGGCGTAAGATGGTGTAGGCCAAGTTCGTCCGGTGGCGTAACCATTGATCGGCATAGTATTTGGCTACGTAATAAGGCCGAATGCCGGATTTTTCCCAGAAGGACCGGTCGTCGGTCCCCAGGGCACTGACCATGATAAAGCGCTTGATGCCAGCCTTTTCGGTAGCCAGCATCGCCTTAATAGCGCCATCCAAGTCGATGTTTAAGGTCATGTCATCACCAGTACTGCCGCCAGAACCAGCGGAGAAGATGACCGTATCGATGCCATTCATGGCGGGAACCATGGCGTCAGCGGTGCCCATCAAATCAAACATCCGCGGCTGGCCACCGAGGCTCTTGATCGTATCGGCCTGTTGGGCGTTGCGAATCCCACCATAGACGGTTTCACCAGTAGCGGCAAGTTGTTTGACGATGTGTTGACCGACGTGGCCATGCGCACCAATAATTAAAGTTGTCATGAAATTCCTCCTAGTTTTGCGATTGACTTAACTAAAGTCTACTTTAACGGTTTCACCCGTAAATTTCAGCTAAAACGACTTCTGAGTCACGCGTAAACGCTTTAGCGAAGGGTCAGTTGGGCGGTAGCGAAAAAGGCGGACGACTAATCTCAGTTCCAGGAGGCAAATTGGTGGCAGAAAATGGTGATTCTCGGTATAATTTTTAGTAATTAGCAGCGGCAGTTTGTCAGGTGGAAAACCGTTTAAACATTGACGTAACGGCGATTGAATTGTGTGTGATTAATTGTGAAAAAGATTACGATTGTTTCAAGCTGGTTTTTCACCTGATAAGCCGTATAATAGAGATAAATCATCCCTGACAGTTAGAACACCCACTGATTTCCAAATGGGGGGAGTAGTGGTCACTGGTTAAAATGTAACCGTTTTAACCATCGGAAATGTTAACGACTGGCTGCGTTCGGGGAGAACTTCTAAAACAGAAAAGGGGTCGTTTCATTATGGCAACGATTTTAGTTCTAGGTGGCGGGTACGCCGGTATGCGGGCCATCAAGTTCTTACAACGCGAGGTTCCTAGCGAAGATCAGATTGTGCTGGTCGATAAGACGGGGACGCACACGGAAAAAACCAACTTACATGAGGTTGCGGCGGGGACCATCGCGCCGGAACGGATTACTTATGAGATCAACGATGTGATCGGTAGTCGGGTCAACTTTATCCGCGACACGGTCACCAACGTTGACGTCGACCAAAAGCAGGTCACGTTGGAAAATCATGCGCCATTGACCTATGACTATCTGGTCTTGGCACTGGGCTTCCAGTCCGAAACGTTCGGGCTGAAGGGGGCGGCTGAAAACGCCTTACCAATGGATGACTTGGCCACGTCCGAAGCCGTTTATCGCCATATCGAAGACAAAGCTAAGAATTACGCGCAAACGCAAGACGAAAACGACTTGACGATTGCCGTTTGTGGCGCCGGCTTTACGGGAATCGAATTGCTGGGTGAACTCAGTCAATCCTTGCCAAAGCTGCAGACACGCTACAACACACCGGCCTTCAAGGTCGTTTGCTTAGAAATGGGCAAGAGCATCCTGCCAATGTTCGACAAGTCACTGGCTGACTACGCCTTAGCCTTCATGTCCAAACATCACATTGAAATGAAGCTGGGGGCAGCGATTACTGAAATCAAGCCGGGCGCGGTCGTTTACCAAGATAAGAACAGCGATGACGAAGCGGAACACGAAGTCAAAGCTAACACGATCGTTTGGACCGTGGGGGTCAGCGGCTCACAAGTCATTGCGGACTCTGGCTTTGAACAACGGCGGAACCGGGTCGTCGTCAAGGATGACTTGAGTTTGGAAGGTCACCCTGAGGTCTACATCGTGGGGGATGTCTCCGCGGTCATGGATCCCGACAGCGGCCGGCCGTACCCCACGACAGCGCAAATCGCGTTGGCTTGTGGCTCACATGCCGCTAAGAACATTGGCTTGGCCTTACGTGGTCACGAGACGCGGCCGTTCGTCTACAAGTCCAGTGGGACCGTGGCTTCCTTGAGTGACCGCGACGGTATTGGCGAAATCTTCAGTAGTAAGAAGAAGATTCATGGCTACGTGGCCTCGGCCATGAAGAAGATTATCACCGACCGTTCCTTAATGGAAAGTGCCCATTTGAGTACCACGTTGGCCAAGGGTCGGTTTGATTTATACCACTAAAATTCAGCTAAATAAATCAGCGAGTGGGCAAATTAGCCCGCTCGCTTTTTTAATGGTAAAATAAGACAAAAAGGTGGAATCGCCATGCTACAAAAGCAGCTCAACACGCCGTTGGGGCCGATGACAGCCCTGTCAGACGGCTTGTCATTAAACGGTCTGTGGTTTGTGGATCAGAAATATTACGGGAGTACGTTGCCCAAGCTGACCTTGCTGGGGCAACGACCAATTTTTACCAAAGTGCAGGCGTGGCTGGACGCCTACTTCGCTGGTGAAGATCCGACCGTTGATTTTCCGGTCCAACCCGCGGGCACGCCCTTTCGACAGGCGGTGTGGACGCAGCTACGGCAGATTCCTTATGGTGAGGTGACGACGTACGGGACGCTGGCTACGGTGGTCGGTGACCAACTGGGGCACTTGGTTGGGGCCCAGGCGATTGGTGGGGCGGTCGGCCATAATCCGATCAGCCTTGTGATTCCGTGTCATCGGGTGGTTGCCGGTGATGGGAATTTGACCGGCTACGCTGGCGGCTTGGCGCGTAAACAAGCGCTTTTGCGGCTAGAGGGTCAGCTAAAAACGAACGAAGATCACGTTAATTTCCCAGGAACCCCCTGAATTTCCAAAAAATAGCGTGCGATTTACTCGTTGTACACAAAACTATCGCACAATCAGTCCGGAGATATGCTATAATCAATCCTGTTCAATTACTTTAGAGCAAGATTATTAATGGACATAATCGGTTGATAAAATTAACGGATTTTTCACGAAAGGGGTTTCTTCTGCCGTGAGAACGCGTATAATTTTAATCAGCTTAGGACGCGAGTTCAGGTTACTAGTTTCCGGGGGGGATTGCTAGTAACGCTTGATACTTAAATATAGATAGTGTGTAAATGATTGGAGGTATCACGATGGCTGCATCAGAAACTAAGGAGCGAATTGCGGAGGCCTTGGCTTCGTTGTTGAACCACAATACGTTTGATAAGATCACGGTCCGTGAGATTGCGGACGAGGCGGAAGTCCACCGGAAAACGTTCTATTACTATTTCGCGGATAAATATGAGTTATTAGCATTTGTGTACGAGCACTTCATCGTTGAAGCGCCGCGGCACGAACAACCGATGACTTTGACCTTAGAGAACTGGCGACCAGCAGTGATTCAACTGTTGGAACGCATCGCTGACCATTCGAAGATTTTCTTAAATGCTTACCCGTATGATGACGGGGTTTGGCGTCAATCGATGAATGAATTTGTGGCATCACGATTGTCAATTTTGCTTCACGCAATGCCCGAGTACCGGTACTTAAAAGAAGATGTCATTGATACGTCCGCAGAGTTCATTGCTGCCGGGGCGTTAGGCATCATCAATAAATGGGCTGGCGACAACTTCACGGCGAATCCGCGGACTGTCTTAGACCAAATTACGACGGCTAACCGGCTGTTCAACGGGATTTTGGATCGTTGGAAGTTGAGTTAGGCATCTCATAATTGTATGCAGCATTTGTGGGGGACCTGGAAAATTTTCCGGGTCTTTTTTGGTGCCAGTCAACTTGTCAAATTTGCCGGTTGGTTAAGGGCCAAGATTACCGCTGATTTGGTAGACCAATTTTGTAAAATGCAACCGGTTGAAAGTGGATAAGCTGGGCAAATTCACAAACAATTTGCTGGAAAACTCACAAACAAAAGGCTGGTATTGCAGTGATGACACGGGTATAGTAGTTCTCGTAAGGGGTTACATTGTGAATGACGGAGAACCCCATAAGGAGGAAATAAGATGGCCTACCAAACTACCAATCCCTATACCAATGAAGTTGTTAAAACTTATGAAAACGCGACACCAGAATACGTTGAAGAAAGCCTCGCCAAGGCCCAAAAACTGTACAAGCAATGGCGCAACGACCCGGTCTTTACTCGGACGCCGGTATTACACAAGCTGGCGCAAATTTTCCGTGATGAAACGGATAGCCTGGCTAAGGTCTTGACGACTGAAATGGGTAAACTCTACATCGAAGCAAAGGGTGAAGTGATTCTGTGTGCGATGATTGCCGACTACTATGCCGACCACGCCGCAGAACTCTTGACACCACGGAAGATTGACACGATTGCCGGGGAAGCACAGCTGGAAAATCACCCACTGGGCGTCCTGCTGGCCGTAGAACCGTGGAATTTCCCTTACTACCAAATGATGCGGATCTTCGCCCCTAACTTTGCTGTGGGTGACCCAATCGTTTACAAGCACGCGGCCATCACCCCGGCTTCAGCGTTGGCCTTTGAAGACGCTGTTCGCCGTGCTGGGGCCCCAGACGGTGCGTTGACGAACCTTTTCCTGTCCTATGACCAAGTGTCTGACGTGGTCGCTGACAAGCGGATTCAAGGGGTTGCACTGACGGGTTCCGAACGTGGGGGTACCGCGGTCGCTGAAGTGGCCGGTAAGTATTTGAAGAAGAATACCATGGAACTCGGTGGGGTCGATGCCTTTATCGTGGCGCATGACGCGAATATGGCCGACGTGAAGGCCATCGCACCACGGGCGCGGTTGTACAATGCGGGCCAAGTCTGCACGTCATCCAAGCGTTTCATCGTGACGGCTAACCACTACGATGAATTCCTGGAATCCTTGAAAGCCGCCTTCTCCGCAGTTAAAATGGGTGACCCGATGGACCCAGAAACGACGCTGGCACCAATGAACTCCAAGAAAGCCAAGGATAAGTTGCAAGCACAAGTCAATGAAGCCATCGCTGGCGGCGCAACGGCTTACTACGTTCACGAACCCATCGACGATGACGGTCAATTCTTCATGCCAACCATCTTGACGGACATCGACAAGAATAACCCGGCATACGGCAAGGAAATGTTTGGCCCTGTCGCGCAAGTCTACAAGGTCGCCGATGATGACGCCGCCGTAGAACTGGCCAATGACGCAGATTACGGCCTGGGCGGTATCGTCTTCGCCGGCAGTCAAGAAGCAGGGGCCGAGTTGGCTTCTCGGATTGAAACGGGAATGGTCTTCGTCAACACCTTCTTCAGCTCATTGCCAGAACTAGAATTCGGTGGGGTCAAGAAGTCCGGCTTCGGCCGTGAATTAGGCCAAACCGGGATTTCCAGCTTCGTCAACCAAGAACTGGTCGTTAAGCGCGACCACCCGAATGATGATGAGACTGGTGGATTGATTTTGCCGCATAAGTTTTAGGGAAACGGCATTGTAATCCTGATTAATTAGGCGATTTTTCACTATAAAATAAACGACGTAGCATCGAGGGGCTGGTCATCAGCCCCTTTTATAGTGCCTTCAAACTCTATCAATCACCCTTAATCATTAAGTATCGCAACATAATGTGCAAAGAAGCCATCATTAGGCAAAATTATTGTAAAAATCAAATAAGATGTGATAGTCTGAACAAGTACAAAAAGCTGAAAGGGTGATTGATGATGACAGATCGTTTAAAAGGGAAAGTCGCAATTATTACGGGCGGTGTAGCCGGAATTGGCTTAGGTATCGCGAATTGCTACGTCCGTGAAGGGGCCAAGGTCGTGCTAACGGCCAACCACAACGTTGATGGGGGCCATGCCGCTGTCGCCAAATTTGGTGAAGATGTGAGCCTATTCGTGCAACAGGATGTGGCGCAGGAAGCCGACTGGCAAAAGGTGATCGATGCCACGGTGGCCAAGTTTGGTCGCGTCGACATTCTGGTCAACAATGCCGGTATCGGTGGCGTGAATGGTGCCATCGAGGACCTTTCTTTGGCTGACTGGCAGAAGGTCATTGACGTTAATTTGACGGCGAACTTCTTAGGCGAAAAGGCGGCCATTCATGCCATGAAAGACACCGCCGACGCCAAGGGTTCCATCATCAACGTGTCTTCCGTTGCTGGGTTGGTAGGCCTGCCATTTGCCCCCGCTTACTCCGCTAGCAAGGGTGGCACACGCCTGTTGACGCACGCGACGGCCCTGAACCTGGCCCAACGGAAGATTGACATTCGAGTCAACTCCGTCCATCCTGGCTGGATCGACACCGCCATCGTTCCTGAAGCGGCGCGCAAACAAATCATTGCCGGCATCCCCGTCGGCCACATGGGCGAACCCGAAGATATCGGTGAAGTCTGCGTTTACTTGGGCAATGACGAGTCCAAATTTGCCAACGGCGCCGAATTCACAGTCGACGGTGGCCAACGCGCTTAGCATTTTTAGTTGAAAATAAAGACGTAAAAGAGGTCTGTGACCGTTGCTGTCACAGACCTCTTTGTCATGTCGTTGTTAGTGTTCAGTCGCCAATTTTGAATAGACCGCCGCGTCGGTAAAGCCCGTGGCAGTGGGGATGTGCTGACGCAAGACGCCGTCCAAATGATAGTGGTTACGCTCGGCGACCTGGCGGCTGGGGTGATTGCCGGTGGCCGCGAGGATTTCTAATTTGACCAGATTAAGTTGGTCAAAACCGACCGCTTCCACTTGGGCCAAACTGTCGCTAACAATCCCGCGCCCACGGAAATCACGACCGAGCCAATAGCCCACGTCGGCGTGACGGTCCTGCAAGTTGTGCAGGTCAATCATGCCAGCGGGGTGTTGATCGACCCAGATGACGGCCAACCAGAGCTGTTTATCGGCGATGCGTCCCTGGCAATAGCGCAGAAAGATGCGCTCGTCTGCCACTGAATTCGTCGTTGCCGCCCAGGGTAGCCAGCGAGCGAGGGTGGCTTGGTCTTGTTGAATCAGGGCAAATAGGGCGGGGGCGTCCGCCACGTTGGGCGAGCGCAGTTCAATTTTTGCTTGAGTCATTGGCACACCTCCTGAACCTTTGCTCTCGTTATACACGCTGCTAGGCGGAAAGTCAACGCTACCTGATAAAGGGCGGGGCACGCGCGTTGTGGCTAATCTGGCGTTGGGACGACAGGTGTATTCTGACAATAAAAAAACGGCCGGGAACGCGTCCCAGCCGTTGCGAAGCGAGCTACTTGACGATGCCCACCGTATTTAAAATCAGGTAAATGTTTAAAATAATCAGGATGACCGCGATGATCCAGCCGAGAATCTTACTCCAAGTCCGGTTGGCGAATTCGCCCATCAGCTTCTTACTACTGGTGAAGATGACCAGTGGAATCATGGCAAATGGTAACGCGATACTCAAGAAGACTTGGGAGAACGTCAGTAAGTTTTCAATCTTGGCTTCATTACCGTGGTAAATGATGGCAAAGATGATGACTGGCGTCACGGAGAGTAACCGGGTAATCAGCCGTTGTGCCCAGAGTGGCATCTTCAGGTTGATGAACCCTTCCATGATGATCTGCCCAGCCAGCGTCCCGGTGATGGTTGAACTTTGCCCGGATGATAAGAGGGCTAAGGCAAACAGCATACTCAGGATTGGACTGGCAATGGCACCGACGATTTGGCTATCGCTCAAAGCGTTGAACAAGTCCACGAAGCGCCCCAGGTCACTGTTGGTACCGAAGAACAAAGCGGCACCCAAGATCAGCAACAGACTGTTGACGACGAAGGCCAAGGTCAATTGAATGTTGGAATCGATCGTGGTGAACTTAATGGCTTGGGCCACACTCTTGCGGTCCTTGCGGTCAAAGCTCCGCGTCTGCGAAATTGATGACCCCAGGTACAAGTCATGGGGCATCACGGTCGCCCCGACGATCCCTAAGGAAAGATAGAGCATCCCGTTGTTGGTAACGACCTTGCTAGAAGGCAAGTAGCCGGCCAACACTTCGTTCATGTGCGGTTGCGCCAAGATGACTTCGTACAAGAAGACGAAGAGGATAACGGCCACTAAGGTCGCCACGATGGCTTCGATCTTTCTGAAACCTAATTTCATCAAGACCAACAGGACCAAGACGTCCAAGGCGGTGATGATGATCCCGACAATCAGTGGGAAGCCGAATAACAGCTTCAAGGCGATGGCCGACCCAATGATTTCGGCGATATCGGTCGCCATAATGGCTAATTCAGTGATGATCCACAGGACAAACCCGGTTCGTCGCCCAGTATGTTCCCGGGTCAACTGGGCCAAGTCTTTACCAGTCACGATCCCGAGTCGGGCCGACATGGCTTGCAGCAACATGGCCACCAAACTAGACAGTAAGACCACGGTCAGCAGCGTGTACTTGTACTGCGCCCCACCGGCGATCGACGTGATCCAGTTCCCGGGGTCCATGTACCCCACGGCGATTAACGCCCCGGGGCCGGTATAGGCCATCAACGTTCGCCAGAAGCCCGCGTTTTGCGGGACTTCCACCGTTCCGTTGACTTCGTCCAGGCTCTTTTGGTTACTCCCGGTTGACTCGATCATATGGTGCTTCTTCTCGTTGGTTTCATGATTCTTCATAAAATCCCTCTTTTCTATTGGCTTAGAAATTCAGGTAGTCGATTGACTTTCTGCTTTTCCTGGTAAACGCGATTCAGCGTCAGCGTGGCGAAAATGGTGCGAATAATGGCAAAATTTACGAAACTAACGTTAATGACGCGCTTTAATTCCACCCGTAAGTATAGGCTATTTAGCCGTAAAGTCAACCGTGCTAGAGATAATTTTTGGTGGGCCAAAAAAGTTTTTATATCCGAGTGATTAACTTTTTTAAATCGCAAACCGGTGGGCCGATAACGACAGCAATTATTTTGGTGCCGTTTCCATGCGGTCTCTAGCGACTCGTGTGAAGTTTGCACAAATTTTGTAGGCACCGGTTGGCCGGCAGAAACTAGTGGACCGGTCTAATTATAGGATTAGGTGTCGCTTAATTTATGGGTAAAAAACTTTTTTCATTGAAATGGTGTGGACCCTAGCAGATTGTTTCTGTAACCAGGTGAAAAAGCAAATAATGCGATTGGTTTCGGCACGTTTGGAACTAATTTCAGATGACCTAGTTTTCAAAACTAGATGATTGCGATATAATAGCAGTTATTATCGAAACGTGAAACTAGCAGAAATGAGGGTAACTCTTATGCAACCAGAAAAAATCGCCATTTTAGTGGATTCATGTTCAGACGTCCCGGCAGAAATTCTGAAGGCTGCCGACATGGCGCTGATGCCGATGAACGTGATTTTCCGTGACCGGGTCTACGAAGACCGGTTAACCATCACGCCAGCCGAATTTTACCGGCGGCAGGCCACCGAGCCAGCGACGACCGCCAGTCCCACGGGGAAAATGATCGTGGATGCCCTCGACCGGATTCAGGCGTCGGGCTACACCCACGTGATTGCCGTTTGCATTTCCGCTGCGCTATCGGGGACCTTTCAGGAGACACAGTTATTGGCGGCTGATTCGCCGCTGACGGTCCATGTCATTAATACCCGTAGTGTCGGTATCGGCAGTGGCTTTGCGGCCATTTACGCGGCCCAATTACGCGATGCCGGCCACAGCTTTGATGAAATCGTCCAGGAAGTGGAACGCGTGACGGCCCAGACCAAGGTTTTCTTCTACGTGCCCAGTCTGAAATACTTGCAAGCGGGCGGCCGTATCGGTAAGGTGGCCGGCATGGCAGGGACCCTGTTGAACGTTAAGCCGATTATTTCCTGTGATGACGAGGGGGTCTACTATCCTATTGCCAAGGTGCGCGGGGAAAAACGCACGATTACCAAATTGTTGTCGCTGATCGATGCGGCTGTGGGTGACGCCAAGCGGGTGAACATTGCCGTTTGTGATGGGGTCAATCCGGCGTTGCGGCAAAGCGTGCTGGCCCAACTCCAGGCCAAGTATCCGCAGGTTGAGCAGTGGTATTCGGGTGACGTGTCGCCCGCGCTGGGGGTGCACACGGGTCCCGGCCTCATCGGTGTCGGCGTCCAAGTCTTGGACTAACTTAAAGATGACTGCGTAACGCAACGGTTGATGAGAGCTGTCGCCTACCGTTCGCCAAATATGGGCTGGAACGCGGTGGGCGGACGGGTCGAGCCAAAGCCCGGTCTCGACACCTCGCTTTGAGCCGCAACCCACGTCTCAAAGACGCCAGTTGCCTAACCGGTCCAACCCACCGCTAAGGCAACTCCCACGGCTGAGCCCATATTTGGCGAAGTCTCGGCTGTGGTGGGTTGGTCCAGAAACACTGGTTAAGTTAGACCAATTCATCGGTCCGATTGCTGTTGACCAAGTCGGTGACTGGTGAAGGGGCACTAGCTTCTGCCAAGCAACGGGCAGACGGCTTGAAAAGTTGGCGAGTCCTGCCAGAGCTTCAAAGGAATCGGCGTACCTGCCAGGTTCAAGCAGAATGTAATCTGAAGATAAAAAAAGCCACGATAAAGGTCGTGGCTTGAGGGGGGATACGAGCAGGCTTAGATACTTTGGGGGAGTGCTAATTACTGCTCGTAAAGAGTATTAAGATTTGGTACGACTTCGTTAGTAACTCTCGTTGTTACTAACTTGATTGTAGTGTAACGCCAATGGCAATTAGGTGCAATTGATTGGTTTCATAAATTTATTAATAACGACGTTGGCTGTCAATCGTTGGTAAATTGAATAGTGGTTTCCACCTGATAAGGCCATTTTTCTGCGTGGTCGGGTGAATGCTAAAAGTGACAGTAAGCCCTTGGTGACGGGGATACTGTCGCTTTTTATTGAGTTGGGTCTAATCAAAATTTTAGAAATTACTGACAAACTTATTTTTGGCCGTATAATAGGAATAGTCAATTGAGTAGCGTTAGTCACTGGCGACACTTTGCCTGAAATGCGGCTAGTTATCCGACGAAAACAGATTTATTCGAAACCGTTTACTTAAAGGAAAAATCATCAGCTAAGTGAATTTGGTGGTTAATGTGAATTTTTATAAAAAATGTGATAACCGAGACCCGTTAACCGTTCACAGTACTATAAAGGACTTTGCCAGTGGTGGCAAGGGTTGCGGGCACTGAGAAAAATAAGGGAGGCAATGGCGTGAGCAGCATAACGATGATCTGGGATGTCATTTGGCATCCCCTCACAGTGCTGGTGCCGCTGACCAATCAGTTGGGGACCGGAATCTATCCAGTACTGTTCTTTTTGATTTTTTTGGAATCGGGAATGCTGATTTTCTCATTCATTCCCGGTCAATCCCTCTTATTCATGGTGGGGTCGATTGCGGCCAATCCGCATTCCGAGCTAAATATTTGGTGGCTGGTGTTGATGTTTACGCTGGCCGCGACGGCGGGGTCGGCGGTCAAGTATTTCACGACGCGCAAGTGGGGCGACCTGCAAGATAAGTTGATCGACCGGTTGCCCGCGGAAAAGGTCGCCCAGGCGACGGCAGTCTTCACCCGCAACCAGGACCAGACGCTGTTGATTGGGCGCTTCATCCCGTTTGTGGGGTTGTTCGTGCCCATCATTGCGGGGACCACGGACATGAATTGGCGGCAATTTCGCCTGTTCAATCTCTTGGGCAGCTTCATCTGGGTCGTGAGTTGTTCGGCGGTGGGCTATTTCTTTGGGAACACGCCGTTCATCCAGCAGAACTTCACGTGGCTGTTCATCGGCCTGCTAGCGGTGCCATTTCTGGCACGCCAGGGCTGGCAGTATTACCGGCAGACGCGCTCGACGACTAGCCGAAATTAGACCAAAAGAAAGGACCCTAGACAACATGCGGATTGTCTAGGGCCACTATTTAGGAATCTGTTAATAAATCACTTGTTTTGGGGGGAGTGCATCTATAGACAGTGATTCCTATCATCTATCACAGTGCTTAAGGTCAGAACGTATCACGAACCAACTACCCGTATCATAGTGATTTTAAAGTGAGTTAGCAAGCTAATTGTAACTTATCCTGAGGAATGGCTAAAAACAGGCGTGCACGAGTGATTGGCTCAATTAGCGGGTGATTAGTGAAAGCTGAACAGACCGGCCTTTCAGTCATACCTGGGGCGTCCCTTATCGACGACATGCCATGTGTGGGGTGGATTTACCAGCGGAGTATACGGGTTACGGTATAGACGTTCGCAAAGAAAGTTAACAAACTTTGTGTGACAGGACCAGTTGGGCAGGAATCAGTGGTCGTTATTTTAACGCTTTCTCGTTTATAAAATTGCTTATGGAAGAATAACAATTTTACAAATATAAAGAGTGCACAATGCACATTCACTCACCATTTTCCTATAAGTGTGAGGTTTTTGCCGGAAACAACGGGTTTTTCGAGACGAAGTCATTTATCTTTCGCTAACTTTCAAGTAGACTAGCTTTAGAATTGTTTTTCATGTAGGAGGGTAAACATGAAAGTCATCATTGTTGGTAGTACACACGCTGGAACCAATGCAGCGCTACAAATTTTGCGTGATCATCCAGAAACAGATGTGACCATTTACGAACGACACACGAACGTTTCTTTCTTATCTTGTGGGATTTCTTTGTTCCTTGATGGGCAAGTCAAGCATCTTGAGGACATGTTCTATTCTTCACCTGAACAACTTGCGGAAGCCGGCGCCAAGGTTTTGACCCGGCACAACGTGATTAAGATCGACTCCGAAAATAAGTCGGTCGAAGTCGTTGATATGGAGTCTGGGGACGTTTCAACGGACACTTATGACAAGCTGATCATGGCAACGGGGTCTACCGTGACGGTACCACCAATCTTTGGTATCGATGAAGATAAGGTCATGTTATGTAAGAACTATGAGCAAGCGGTCGCCATTGATAAGGCCGCTGCCGGTAACAAACGCATCGCAATCGTCGGGGCCGGGTACATTGGGACGGAATTAGCTGAAAGTTATGCACGGACTGGCCATGAGGTTCAGCTGATGCAGTCTCGCGATATCATTTTGAACCACTACGTCGACAAGGGTATGTCCGATCACATCGTCAACCTGTTGGAAGACCATGGGGTCAAGGTCCTGTTGAACCGGCGTGTCACGTCCTTTACGGGAAATGACAACGGCGAACTGGTCATCGAAACCACGAACGGTGATTTCACGGCTGACTTAGCGGTGGTCTGCACCGGGTTCGTGCCCAACACGGAACTGTTGCGTGGCCAAGTCGACATGGATCGGCACGGCGCCATCATCATCAACGACTACGTGCAAACGTCTAATCCAGACATCTTTGCCTGCGGGGATGCCAGTGTGGTTAACTTCAACCCAACTGGCAAGCCAGCCTACACGCCATTGGCGACCAATGCGGTACGTCAAGGGATGCTGGCCGGCATCAACGTTTTCGGCAATATTCAAAAATACATGGGCACCCAAGCCACTTCTGCCATGCAAATCTTTGGCCGGACCTTGGCTTCAACTGGGCTGACCATCGATCATGCGGTCAATGCTGGCTTCGATGCTGACATGGTTACCTTTGAAGGGACCTGGCGGCCAGGGTACATGCCATCTACGGATGATTTGACCATCAACTTGGTCTACAACCGGGAAAACCGGCGTATTCTGGGGGCTCAGCTCTTCAGTAAGCATGAAGTTGCCCAATCGGCCAACGCTATCTCCATTGCGATTCAAAACCGCAACACGATTGATGATTTGGCCTTCGTGGACATGCTGTTCAACCCGAACTTTGACGACCCATTCAACTACTTGAACTTGGTCGCCCAACAGGCCGTGGAAAAGGAAACTAAGCGCGGCAACAACAAGCCACGGTTGACGGCCGGTGTGGACGCTGATCCCGAATTTACGGATAGCAAAAAATAAACTTTAGAGTAGGAAAGACGCCTTGCCGATTGGGAGGGCGCCTTTTTGTTTGGAGTGATAGGCCAGAATTGGGCCGGCGAGGATCACCCCCACACCTGTGGGGAACACACAAGAAGAGTAGCACCAGAGTTCGATTTACCGGGATCACCCCCCACACCTGTGGGGAACACCCTAAACAAATCCCGTCACACCTGCATTATATTTTTCACAAATCCAGTATTTTGTTTAACTTGCTAAAGCCATCATACAGGGTTCAGCGGATTTGTACAACCAAGAAATTGCGTCTAATTTGCCAAGAATTCCATGAGAAACTGGCTCGTATTTGAGCGGATAACGGCAAGCGTAAGCATTTTCCTTGGCAACTTCATACCCCTTGGGGTATACTACAATCATTGATTAAATTTGAGGAGGAAATTTTCGCATGCAAGCAATTACGAGCAAGGACTTTGAACATATTGGGGACGACACGGCGGTCACGGTCGTTGATTTTTGGGCGACCTGGTGTGGTCCATGTAAGATGCAAACGCCCGTCTTGGAAAAGCTGGACGAAGAGTATGGTGATCGGGTGAAATTTGCTTCCCTCGATGTTGACCAAAATCAAGAACTGGCGCAATCCCTGGGCATCATGAGCATCCCCTCACTGGTAGTCTTTAAGAATGGGATGCCGACGGAAAAGGTCGTTGGCTTTCACCCCAAGGCGGCCCTCAAGAAGTACATCGATGAAAAGCTGACTGAGGTGAGCGCTTAGTGGTACAGACGACAGCGACTCAGCTAAAGAATCGCTTGCGCCGCGCCGATGGCCAACTACAAGGCATCTTGAAGATGGTGGAAGAGGGCCGCGATTGTCAAGACGTCTTGACTCAGCTGGCGGCTGTGCGTTCCGGGGTCGACCGGATGATGGGCGTGGTCGTTGCGGAAAACGTCAAGCAGTGTGTGGCCGATGGGCAGCTGGATGACGACCAACAAGCCAAGCTACAAGCAGCGTTAGATTTAGTCGTTAAAACGCATTGATTATGCAAAAGTCGCCGAAATGGCGGCTTTTTTGGTATAATGGGAAAATACTTTTTCGGGGGAGGCTGTGACTTGGCGAACGTATTTTCAATCATGATTTTTGCTTTTATCGGTGGCAGTGGTCGATACCTGCTGGGGCAAGCGATACCCGTGACAACGGGATTTCCCTGGATGACGCTGTGCATTAATTTAGCTGGTAGCGGTGGCTTAGCTTGGCTATCACATGCCAAACGTCTCACCGCAACTTGGCCCACTGCCCTGACCGTGGGGCTAGGGGTCGGTGGTTGTGGCGCTTTTACGACCTTTTCGACGTTTGGCGTGGAGACCGTGCGGCTAGTGGTTGCCCATCAGTGGGGTATTGCCGCGACTTACGTGGTGGTGACCTTGCTCGGCGGCGTGCTTTGTAGCGCAGTCGGCGTGGGTATCGCTCGGCGGTGGGGAACCTTCCGTCTGGAGGAACAGTGATGGCGGGGCTGGCCGGCCTGGGTGCCGCGCTGGGCGCATTAGGCCGGTACGGAACCACCCGCTGGCTCCAAAAGGTTTCTGGCAATTGGCCCGTGGCCACGCTGCTCATCAACTGGGTGGGGTGCGCGCTGCTGGGCCTGCTAACGGGCTGGCAAATTGCCCATCTCTGGTTGGTCTTGCTGGGGACCGGTGTTTTAGGCGGCTTCACGACCTACTCGACCTTTAGTCATGAGGTCGTCATGTTGCTGGACCAACGCCGTTTCGCTGCCGCTGCCGGGTACCTCAGCTTGTGTATTGGCGGCGGTCTCTTGCTGGCGGCCGGTGGCTTGTGGCTGGGATGGCAGCTGACTTAGTCGTAAAACTAGTGGCATTTCGCCACCAACTTCCTTATCATAGGATAGGAAAGTTAACCTTGAGAGGAGTGGCCAAATTGGCGAACCGCTTAACGATTGCGGAACAGAATCAAGAATTACGCGAACAATTATCGCCGGAAAATCAAGCGTACTGGGACGAACTCGTCACCGCACTGCAGCAACAGCCCCGCTTTGCGGATGAGGGCAAACGCCAACGTTACTTGCGTGAGCAGTTGCCGCAACTCTTAGTCGCCCAATCGAATGGTCAAACGGCGGCAGAATTTTACGGTGCCGACCCCCAGACAGCGGCCGCTAAAATGGGCAGTACTGCGCGGAAACGACCGACGTGGTGGACCTGGGATCTGCTGGTTCCCGTCCTGATTTTCGTGCTGGGAGTGATCTTACCCGCCGCCATTTTACCGGCCGTGCCACTACAGGGGCTGTTGATTGCGATTCAGTTTGGGCTATTTATCATTGCCATGGCGCTGGGCATCTGGTTGTCGCAACGGGTAGCGCCGCAGGGCCAGGTGATTGGCTGGTTAGTCATTGTCGTTGGCCTGGTGTTGGCCATGTGGGTGGCCGCGCGGACCGTTCCGGCGGCTGGCCTGCTTTACTTGACGCGGGTCGGTGGCAGCGTGGCGTTGCTCATCTTTGCCGTTGCCATTACCCTTTTGACTTGGTGGCATCACTGGCGTCATGCGGATTCCTGGTTCCCCGCCATCTTGGGGAGTCTGTGGATCACAACGTTGTTGGCCTTGCTGGCCCGGTTCCCGTTGACGTCAGGCCTGATGGTCACCGCCTCGGGTAATTTCTTGATTGCCGTGGGCACAGTCCTGGCCGACGCCAGCATCCTGATTATCGGCTGGCACATTTGGCAGGTGCGTCAGAATAAGAAGTAAGTGAAAAAGTCTGGACCACGTGTTGTGGCTCAGACTTTTTTGGTGGCATGCAAACGGTGAGTAGTGACATCAGAGCTTGCATCAGCCAGAAATTCTGCCTGCTCTGAGGAACACTTCCCGTCCACCACGTCCCACCCCATCGGCGGCGACTAGTTCACGTTACAAGGCGGTAAACCAGCCATCTTGCTAGAACCCGGCAGGCTCCAGCGCATCTGTTTCAAACGCATTGACCGCTGGCAACCCCAGCTCTTGTCGCAGTTGATTGGCGACCGCGGTGATTTCGCTTTGGGGGGCGATTTGGTAATCGATGCCATTAATGGTGGCTGGTTCGCCCTGTAGCGTAGCGGACTTGATGTGGCGGCTAGTGTGGCCATCTTTGGTCCGCAACCACATCAGGTCGTTAAAGGTCAAGTTGGTCTGCAAGTTGTGCGACAGCGATTTGAGGACCGTTTGGTAGCGAACCAGTGAGCTGAGACTGGCTTCCTTGAGGACCAAGGCCTTAATGATTTGGCGTTGGCGCGCTTGGCGGCCGTAGTCGCCCAGCGGATCTTGGTCGCGCATCCGCGAGTAGGCCAAAGCGCTGGCCCCGTTCAAGTGGATCTTGGTGCCCTTGGTGACGTCGGCCTGTTCGTAGTGGAAGGTGAGCAGCGGGTCGACCGTGACGCCGCCGACCGCGTTGATCATTTTTTCCAGACCGCCCATGTTCAGTAAGACGTAGTAGTGAATCGGCACGTTGACCAGGTGCGACACGGTCTTGAGCGTGGTCGTGGCGCCATACAGCGGATAAGCCGCGTTGATTTTTTCATCGTCTTGCTGGCTGCCGTAAATATCGACTAAAGTATCACGGGGGATGCTAGTCAGTGTGGCCGTCTGCTGCTTGGGATTGATGGTCGCCACGATCATGGTATCCGTGCGGCCGACCTGATGCCGCCCCAGTGCACCGGTGTCAGTCCCCAAGAGTAGGATGGCAAATGGTTTACCACTCGTGAGCGCCGTATCGCTGGGGCGTCCCGCCGCGTGGTACGTTTGTGAAAAGGTTTGTTGGGCTGCATGCCAAGCGCGCCACCCCCAGACGCCGCCGACTAGCAGCAGGCAACTCAACACCGCTAAGAACACGTGTAACCGCCGATGACGCCGGGGGGCAAATGTCCGCCGCCGTGGTGGTAATGGTGTATTTTGCATGATAGATCCCTCCCCAATTACGTGGCCCATTATAGTCAAAGTGGTTGGCTGTGATAATCAAAGCGACCGGAATCTTCAGCATTTTGGCAATTTCTTAACCAAGTGATTGGTTGGTTAAATTCATAACGGAAATTATTGGTCGAAGCGCTACCATTTGGTGTACAGTAGAAGAGTACCGAAACCTAACAATGAAAAGGGAGTTGGCAAATAATGGCAAAAGTTGAAAGCTTTACTTTGGATCATACGGCCGTTAAGGCACCTTACGTACGGCTGATTACACGGGAAACGGGCACGAAGGGTGACGTTATTTCTAACTTTGATTTACGGTTAGTTCAACCTAATGAAAACGCAATCCCAACGGCGGGTCTACATACCATCGAACACTTATTAGCAGGTTACCTGCGTGATGAAATGAGTGGGGTCATTGACTGCTCACCATTTGGCTGCCGGACAGGCTTCCACCTGATTACCTGGGGGGAACAATCCACTGAAGAAGTTGCCAAAGCATTGAAGGCTGCATTACACCGCATCGCATTTGATACGGAATGGAAAGACGTGCAAGGCACGGACAAGTACAGTTGTGGCAATTACCGCGACCACAGCCTGTTCTCCGCTAAGGAATGGAGCAAGGACATCCTGGACAAGGGCATCTCAAAGGATCCATTTACCCGCGAAGTCGTTTAGATTATCCGTTTTGGCTGACCGCTGTCGTTAATGGCCGGGTCAGCAGAAACTGACTGCCCAGAGACATTGGGCAATTGAACCGCGTCATGAAAGCGTACCTGAAGGAGCCTGAATCCCGGGCTCCTTTTTTAGCGCGCTCTGTTAGGTGAGCTTGTTATGCGGCCGCGATTACCGGTGGTGGGGGCACCACACGGCTGAGCGTGGCGTGTAAACTAAGTAGTAAGTAAGCCAGTTGATGAAAAAATCTAGTATCCGTTAAAGTGGGGGATGAATGAACCGTGAAAAAATTAAACTGGTGGCTGGTGCTTCTGGCGACGTTAGGATGGGGCCTAACCGACAGCACGACCGTCCAGGCGTACCACACGTATCACCAAAAAACGTCGGCCTTGAGCGTGGGTTCGCGGCGCACCGTTAACGATAGCCACGTCCACTACGTCAAGGCCCCTAAGAATTATCACCATGCCAAGAATACGCATGGGCACAACGTTATCAAGCATACCCGGGGGTCGGCGATAACCTTTAAAACCAAATACCTCTTGCCGCTACCGGGCTATCACAAGCAGGCCTGGGGCAATCCGCAGGGGATGACGACGAACGGCCGTTATCTGTACGTGCTGTACACTCCGACGGCTTGGCACAACCGCGGTCGTATCGTGCGCTACGATATGCATAAACTGAATAAACTAGGCCTGACGCCCCGTCAATTACAGACGGCGTATGTCAGTCACGCCAAGGCCCAGAGAGCTGCTCACGCGGCCATCAAGGTCGGCAAGCCCTTTGAGACCGGCCACGGCCAGTCGTTGGCTTACAACTGGAAGAACCACCACCTCTACATGTGGTGTGACCGAGAAAAATCGGCGGCCACGCCCGTCAATCAATACGGCTACATCAAGCAGATCAAGGCCAGTAGTCTGACGCCGCGCTATCAAATTCGGTTCCGGCTAAAGCATCACCACTTTGCCGCTCCCGGTGGCCACGTCTTGACGTTTGACAAGCAAGGGCGGGCCTACTTCTGGAGTCGGCCGACGACGCATACGACTTACATTTACCGTGGTAGCATTTCGCGGCATCACGTGAAATTTCACCTGACCCATCAGGTGCTCAAGCACGGGCCAGGAACGCACGTCCAGAGTATGGCTTACAATCCGCATACGAAACGCCTCTACTTGGTGGCGGACGACTCGATTGCCAGTCTGCCCGTCAGCAAGCTCGCTGGCAAAGGCCATCTGACCAAACACAACGTGAAATGGACCAAGTTCGGCTCCAAGCGGGAGTTTGAAGGTCTGACCTTTACCAAGAGCGGGCACGCTTATCTGTTGAGCAATCACAATCCGGAAATTCTGCGGGGCAACCGCGTCAGTTGGTAAGTTTAGCAAGTTGAAAAAGTCTTTTGTCGCCCAGGTTTTGGTCGGTAGTTTTATACTGACTGAAAACATTGGGGGATGAGGGATTATGAGAAGAATCAATTTACTGGGGGCATTAATTCTGAGCTTCGGCATGGTCGCAACACCGGTGACCGCTAACGCTATGGTTCAGGTGCGGCAATCTTCCGCCGCGCTGGCAACGCCCAAAAACTTAACGTCGATCGATGATAGTCAGGTTCATTTCGTCCCGGTACCCAGCTCATATGCCCAGGCAGCCAATCCACACGGCACCAATACGATTGCTAGCAATCAAGGCAGCCCGGTGACCTTTACCACGAAATACCAACTGCCGATTCCCGGCTACCAACACCAGGCCTGGGGTGATCCCCAAAGCTCGGCCGTCGTTGGCCAATACCTGTACGTGGTCTACTGCCCAACGGCGTGGCACAACCGCGGTCGGATCGTGCGCTTTGATATGGCGGCGCTCAACAATCTGCAGGCCACTCCCCGGCAGGTCCAACGGGTCTACACGGATGCCGCGGCCCAGTCGCCACAGGAACAAAAAATTCGTGCGGCGATTAAAGTGGGACCGGCCTTCACCACGGGTCACGGCCAGTCCTTGGCCTACGACTGGGCGACCGGTAAGTTCTACATGTGGTGTGACCGCGAGTCGGCCCCACGGGTCAATTTGAGCAAATACGGTGTCTTGCAGCAAATCAGTGCCAGTTCACTGAAGCCGGTCCATCAAGTTCGTTTCCGGCTGAAGTCCAAGTCATTAGCGGTTCCTGGCGGCCACGTGCTGGCTTTTGACCGGACGGGCCACGCCTACTTCTGGACGCGCCCTGATCCGGTGAATGTCTACGTTTACCAAGGCACGGTTCACCGCAACAACGTGCATTTCCGCTTGACCAAGCAAATTTTGGAACATGGCCCGGGCACCTGTGTGCAAAGCATGGCGTACAACCCCCACAACAACCGGTTATACTTGGTCGCCGACGACTCCATTGCGAGTCTGCCAGTCGCCAAGCTTGCGGGCAACGGTTCATTGACGGCGGCCGACGTGACCTGGACGGGCTTCGCTTCCACCCGGGAATTCGAGGGCTTAACGTTTGGCAACGATGGGCAAGCCTACCTGATGAGCAATCACAATCCAGAGATTTTGGTGGGAAATTCGTTGAATTGGTAGGCAGTGAAAAGTCACTAGGAGAGTTTGGGCAAATCGCTCAGACTCTTTTTTCTTTGCCAAAAGGGTAGCCAGCAGTGAAATTGGAATGGGCGTTTGCCAGCTTTTAGTGTATGCTTAATGATATGCGGGGCGGGTAATTAAGGAGACGGATTATCCGGCCGTTAATGACTTGTGGCGAATAAATGCTGGCGAAATCAAACGTCAATCGGGGGAAATAGTCAGCCCATGATTAACGGGTCTAAGCAGCATACTTCGTGAAAAAAGTGGTCACTAAACCGCCAGACTAGTTTAGGCTAGAGATAACTAAAAAATTTGCGGAGGGTGAGTGCAATGGAAGCGGACAAGCAGGATTGGCAGGTCATTTATCAGGAGTTGGCAGACTTAATTGGCGAGGAGAACACGCTCAAAATTTTCCGCGACTTTCGTGGTAGTACGGTCAGCTTTCCGATGCGGTTAATGCGGCGAGAAGCCCTGCTGAGCCATGTACAAAATGACTATTTGGCCGGTATGTCGATCCATGAGCTCAGTGCGCACTACCAACTGGCTGAACGCACAGTCTGTAAGTATATTCACAAGTAATCGTGCAAGCAATTTAGCGGGCAAACCCGCGTGCATGACCAAGGTGTCGCAGTGATTTTCACCTGCCAGCAGAATTTGCTATCTTAAAGATATAATCTTGGCAGCAAATGGAGGGGATTAGGGATATGGGCGTTGATACGCAGGCATTACAAGGTATTTATAAGAAGTTAAATGAATTGTTGGGTACAGAAGAAATGATGAAGTTTTACCAGGAATTTCGCGGTACACAGCTAAATTTACCCATGAAATTGTATGGTCGGGATGGCACTGTGGCGGCAATCAAGGAAAAATATCCCCAGATGACGGAAAAGGAATTGGCTGACCGCTATGGATATTCGCAGCGTTGGGTCAAGCGCGTCATTAGCGAGGCCGAAAAGCAGCAGTCAGCGGGGGAATAAAGAAGGGTGTAGCAATGAGCAGTCTTAAACGGTTTGGATTATTGTGCGTATTGATAGGTGGCCTGATTGGCGGGTGGCCGGCAGTGACGGCCCAGGCGCAGTCAACGGCCCATCCCGCGGCCATCAAGCGGTTGGCTAAACGTGATTTTCACGCGGTCCACGGGCGTTGGTCGGTCAAAGTCACCCGCTTGGGAAAGCATCCCGTGAACGTGACCACCGGCAATCGCCACGTCCAAGCACAGCGGTCTGCCAGTACCATCAAAGTCTACGTGATGCTCACGGTTTTCCAGCGGGCGCAGGCCCACCACCTGAAGCTGACGCGGACGGTCAAAGGCAACCTCAAGCGTATGATTTATTATTCTGATAATACGGCGACCAATGCCTTGATCCGGCAGCTAGGTGGGTTCAAGCGGGTCAATCAAACGGCCAAGCGGTTTGGCTTCAAGCAGACCCATCTGCGCCGCTACATGTTAGACACCGCTGCGTTGCGCAGAGGCCATGACAACTACACGTCAGTCCACGACCTCACGCGGTTTTTGACCCGCACCTATCAGCATCGGTTGCTAGGCAAGACCTACGACCGGAAGATGCTGGCGCTGTTGCATCACTGCCGCAATCACAGTAAGCTCCCCAAGCTGGTGACTCACGCGAAGATTTACAATAAGACCGGTGAGTTCCCGTTGAAAGGGGTGCAAAATGATGCGGCGCTCTTCAAGACCAAGCGGGGCGTCTACACCATCGTGGTCATGGCCCAACAAGGTCAGCAGTTCGCGCAGTATCAGGCGATGAATCGTCTGGGGCGGGATACGGTGCGCTATTTAAATGCGCATGCTGAGTAGCAGAGTAAGCGGAACCGACCGTCTGCTGGCACACGGTTCGGCCATTTAAAGGAAATACACACGAGCCTGGGCGGGGTTGTCCTAGGCTCGTTTTGTTATCCGCTCAATTATTAAGAAAATAGTGTTTTCATTATTACAAAATTTTTATGTAAATGTTGTGTAAAGCCCCTGTACGCCGGGCTTTTTCTCCGGTAAGATGGGAGTTAATCATTAGCGACTGGGGTGATGGTTCGGGGCCACTCTCCAACGAATCGCGAAGACGAAGTGACAGTAACCGCCAAGAACCTGGGGAGGAATTTTGATGGACGCAACGAGCTATCCTTACTTTCGTAAAAAATTAAAACACTACATGAAAACCGTCACCAACAATCAAGAACCGTTAATGATCACGCGCAAAAATAAGCGTAACGTGGTCTTAATTTCGGTGGAGGAGTACAGCACGCTTTTGGAAAACCAGTTTATTTTGAGTCACCTGGAAAGTCGTGCTTGGCTCCAAACCGCTGAACACGTCACCCCTACGCCAGAAGTGGTCGCTGAATCCATGGCGGAATCAGCCGCTGCTGAAGTCGAAGAACCTTAAGGAAGAAGTCTGGGATCAAAACGCCCAGGCTTTTTTAGACAGGTCATCACTTAGAAATGGGGGATGGACGTGACGAGTAGAATCGTGTACCTGGAACAAAAGGCACCGGACAACGCACCCGCTCAGACGCATAATCTGTTTTTGGTCGGCTATGCGATTTTTCAAGTGGAACAGGGAACGACGCTGCGACCGGCGTTAAACAGTTGGGGCAAGGTCCAAACGATTATCGTGGACCACAAGGATCGTTTTCGGATTACCTTTAATTCGGGCCGTATCTTTGTGCTCAGCCAAAAGAAGGTGCTGACTTACGAAACGGACCGAGACGAGTTGACGTTGACGGAACGCCTGCAGGATCATGGACTCAAACTGCCGGAGACGACGCCCCTGCCGACAGCCCAAACGCCTAATTATTTAAAACGCGTGTGGCCCCAAGTCCGCCGTTTGACGAGCATCCCCCGAAGCTACGTGGTTATTGACTGTGAGTTCGGTGTCTTATTTAAGACGCAGCGGACCGGCGACGATATTACCATGACGCGGACCACGATTGCGGGAGAAAAGGCGGGCATCTTTCAGTTGGCGGCACTGGGCTATCAGGACGCCCAACCATTGGATATTTTCTTTAACCGCTATTTAGACAACCCCCATTTTTCGGCGAACATGAAATTACGGGGACTGAAGGAGACCGGGCTAACGTTGCCACAATTTGAGCAACAGGCCCAGCCACTGGCCGTCGTCCGTGCCTTCATCCAACAGGTCTTGCAACGACGGTTACCGCTGGTCTTTTGGGACCAGGGCAATGATTTTCGGCTACTACAAAATACGCTAGCACTGTACTATGAACAGTTGACCGCAGCCGAGCGCACCGTGTTACAGGCGCCACTCACTGTCTTTGATGGTAGTCTGTACACCAATGAGGTCATCAATCGCAGCAATCATCAGCATGATAGTCGCCATTTCTTGCCGCTAAACGGGGTGGCGGGACTCCTAAATATCTTTAATCCCCACCAGCACGATGCGTTGTGGGATGCGCAGACCACCCATTACGTGGTCAATGCCTTGGCTCGCTTTAAACGGACGACGCCGCTGATCTTGACGGCCCCACAACCAGCCGTGCCACTACAACTGCCAGCCCCTAAGTCAGCGCCAGTCGCGCAATCGGCGGATCCAGTCAATTTGACGAGGCTACGGGCACTGCGCGCGGCTGGGCAGACCTACCGAGAGATTGCCGGTCAGCTCGGGATGAGTCCCAGCACGGTTTGGCGAGCAGTGAAGCGGCATCAAGAACGTTAGGCTTGATAATTAAATTTATAAGACGTTTAGTACGAACCTCACCTGGAAACTCGTATAATAAAGAGTAATCAATGGGTGTAGGGGGTAAGTGTCAATGACGGGAAAACGTGTACCGCTGCGGGGATTGTGGCGGCTTAATCAGCGAATTGAACAGTGGCGGGCCATCCGCGCCATCAAGGAAGCGCTGCGCGTCGCGTATCCGTTCATCTTAGTCATGACCTTGATCGACGTGGTCGGGCAAGGGGTACTGACGAAGAGCGGCTTCTTCTTTCAGATTTATCACGTAGGCAGTTGGCTACCCGGATTAGAAATCTGGCGGCAACTGTTTCAGGTCATTAGTCTGGTCATCAACGGGATTGTTGCCGTCATGGTGGCCTTTACCACGGGACACTATCTGGCGCGTACCTACCGGGGGGATGCCCTAGCCGTTGGCGTGATGAGCGCGCTGGCCTTTCTCACGCTAAACGTGAATTATGACGCGCTAAATGTGCCCATGCGGGGCAACGGCGAGGATATCCCGCAATTCATGGAAAATAACTTGGGTCCTCAGGGGATTTTCCTGGCCATTGTTGTGGGGCTTCTGGTCGGTTGGTTTGGCTGTCATCTGATGAATTGGCTGGGCAAATGGGCTTTGAAACACCCCCACTGGGGCCAATTGTCCTGGACCAGTCGCGTTGCCTGGCCGCTGGTGGTCATTTTGACGATCACGGTCGGTATCGGCTATGGCCTGAGTTGGTTGAATGACGGTGGGCTAAACGGGCTGGTTTATCAGGGGCTAAGCGCTATGGTCACCAATCCGGGACACCGGGGGCTGATGATCTTAGCGGTGACTGCCATTAATAATGGCCTCTGGTGGCTGGGGCTGATTGGTCCCGTTTCACTGGCCGGCAATAGTTCCGTGACGTCGTTGCAGAATTTGGCGTACGCGGTGCAACACGGTTCGGGCTGGAACGCGCCTAATCCAATTACGTTACATACACTGGGCGATGCCTACGCCAACTTTGGTGGGGCGGGGATGACCCTAGCGTTGTTGCTGGCGATTTGGATTGGTTCGAAGCAAGCCAGTTACCGTCGAGTGGCCAATCAGACTTTCTTACCCAATCTAGTCAATTTGAATGAACCCACCTTACTGGGCTTGCCGCTGCTCTACAACCCGCTCTTGTTGATTCCGTTTATCGTGGCACCGGCCGTGAACATCGTGGTGGCCTGGTGTGCGATTACTTGGAAATTAGTGCCGCCCATTGTCTACCCGGTCCCGCGTACGACGCCGGGGCCGTTGATCGCGTATTTGGGAACTGGCGGCGACTGGCGCGCGTTATTGTTGAGCCTGGTCTGCCTGGCGTTGTCCGTGGCTATTTACCTGCCATTCGTGCGGCTCGCTAATCTAGCGGGGGGTGATGAGCATGCGGCGTAATTGGTGGCGCTGGGTAGTCGGTGTGTTGGTCGTGTTAGCCATCTTCTTTCCTAGCACGGCGTGGATGCATCAACGTATTACCCAATACAAATCAAATTATAAAACCCCACTGAACCCGACCATCATGGTGCCGGGCTCCAGTGCCAGTCAAAATCGTTTCGACAGCCTGATCACGCAACTGCGCCAGGAGACCAAGGTGGCCCACAGTGTGCTAAAGGTCAAGGTCGCCGAGAACGGTCAGTTGTCCTATACCGGGTCCATTCGTCGCGGTGATAACCAGCCATTCATCGTAATTGCCTTTGAAAATAATCGGGACGGCTATGAAAATATCAATAAGCAGGCCCGCTGGCTGAACGTGGCGTTTAAGGACCTGGTCAAGACGTATCACTTCAACCATTTCTCGGCATTAGGTCATTCTAATGGTGGCCTGATTTTGAGCCTATTTTTGGAAAAATACTTTGCCCAGACACCGCGGGTGGACATCGACCGGTTGATGACGATTGCGACGCCGTACAACATGGAATCTAATAGTACGACTGAACAAACAGCCATCTTAAAGGAACTGATTGCTGGTCGGCGCCAATTGCCGAAGAAGCTGACCGTGTATTCGGTCGCTGGCACTGAAAATTATTCAAGTGACGGCACGGTGCCCGCTAACAGCGTGAATCAGGGGAAGTACGTCTTCCAAAATCAGGTGGCCCACTACACGCAGATCACAGTGACTGGGGATAATACGACCCACTCCGATCTGCCGCAAAATAGACAGATTGTCCTGTTGATTCGGCAATATCTCTTGCAAGAAAATCTTCCTGCCAAGGAACGGGCCCAGAACCAAGCCGATACCAAACGCCGCTCGATTACCGGCGAGACCGGCCTGCCATAAGTATTCTGGTATAATAAGAAAAAATGGTGGGAGGCTTTCACGTGAATTTTCGGCAATTGGAGTACTTTTTAGCGGTGGCGAATGCTGGTCAGATTACGGCCGCAGCCCAACAACTGCACATGGCTCAGCCGCCCTTGAGTTATCAACTCAAGCAATTGGAAGCAGAGCTGGGCGTGACGCTTTTGAATCGCTCGGCAACTGGCACGACCCTCACGCCGGCCGGCCAATTGTTGCGCGACTATGCCCAGCAATTGCTGGACTTGCGGGAACGGGCCGACAGTCAGGTTCGGTCGCTAGGTCAAGGCTTAGCCGGAGTGTTGTCAGTTGGCGTCATCTCCTCATCTATCGGTGCCACGCCTAACGCCAAGCTACGGACCCTGACGCGACACTATCCCAAGGTGCAAATTCGCTTGTTTGAAGACAACACCTATGGGCTGATTGATCGGTTGGCGAAGCGCTTGATTGATGTGGCCATCGTACGGACGCCGTTTACCGCGCCGGGACTGGCTAGTAAGGAATTGGCGACGGAATCCATGGTCGCGGTGGTTCCCAAAAAATACGACCATTTTGCGGCCGCGACACTGAAGGTCGAGGATCTGGCTAACGTGCCGCTGATTATCTATCGCCGGTTTGAACACCTCTTCCAGACGACCTTTGAATCCAAACAGATGGCACCGTTCATTGCCTGTACTTGCGACGATGCTCGTACCGCTGTTCAATGGGCAGAGTCACGGATGGGAGTGGCCGTGGTGCCCCAGTCAGTCGCGGAGCAGACCAGTGGGGCCCAAACGGCTGTCCGGTTGATTCGCTACCAACCGTGGCGAACCACCTTGAAACTAGTCTGGCCGGAACAAATTACGCCCAGCCCACTATTGCAGCGATTCATTGATAGTTATTAAATATATGCTAAATACAAAATAAGCCACCCAGCCATATTTATTTTATATGGCTAGGTGGCTTTGTGGTGAAAGCGATTCACCGCTAGTGAGGTGGCTGCTACTCATGGCTGGTCACGTGCAGTGGGTAAGGGGTAGTCAAAAACCTTATTTGGTATTTAGTACACAAACAATAAGAAATATCCTCAAAACTGCTGGAATATCAGGATGAACAATAGTGAACATAATCACAATAAAATCAAAAACAGCAAGTTGGCAAACTTGCCGCCAGCCCAGCAAAGGTTGATAATCAATTAAGTAATTTGGATTGATTAGGAGGGACAGCACACTTATGATTCATACAGCTATTATTATGTTGGCCGTGGGTATCTTCGCCGGAATCGCCGGGGCCATTCTCGGAATTGGTGGGGGCATGATCATCACGCCAATTCTGACCCTGGGGATGGGATTAGATATTAAATATGCCATTGGGGCCAGCATCATTGCCGTGATTGCGACCAGTTCCGGGTCGACGATTGCTTATTTGCGCGACAACGTCCTTAATTTACGGGTCGCGATGTTCTTGGAAATCGCGACGACCATCGGGGCCATTGTCGGCGCCCTGTTGACGGGGGTCTTGGACCCGAAGTACCTGTACTTACTCTTCGGTTGCCTGTTGGTCTTCTCAGGGTGGAACATGTACCGCAAGCTGCGGCGGGGCCAGGAAGTCTTACAACGGGTCGAACCCGATAAGATTGCGGCCAAGCTCAAGCTAAACGGCACCTACTTTGACAAGGCGGAAATGAAAGACGTCGATTACCAAGTAGAAAACGTCCCCGCCGGCTTTTCCGTGATGTTTGGGGCCGGGGTTGCCAGTGGCCTGTTGGGCATTGGCTCCGGGGCCTTCAAGGTGATGGCCTTGGATACCTTCATGAAAATGCCGTTGAAGCCTTCTAGCTCAACGTCGAACCTGATGATGGGAGTTACTGCGGCCGCTAGTGCAACGGTGTACTTCTTCAACGGTGCCATCTTGCCAGGAATCGCGGTGCCGATGGCCTTGGGAATCTTGGTGGGGGCTGTGATTGGCTCACGCATCATGCAAGTCTTACCTGCGCGGTGGATTCGCATCGCTTTCATCCCCATCATTTTGTACATTGGGTTTGAAATGCTATTTAAAGGATTGGGGGTTCACTTCTAATGGAGGAAAAACCAGCAACGGCCAGAGAAATGGCCCAGGTCGAAACAATTATTGGCCGCATCTTACAAGTCGGCGTTATCTTCTCAGCTATCGTGATGTTGATTGGCCTGGCCCTCTTCTTGATTACGGGCTATTCAGGCTACGCGGGTGATTTTGTGCCCCGACAAATGGGGATGATTCTCGCCGGCACTTGGCAACTGAAACCTTACGCCATCATGATGTTGGGCGTGTATTGCCTGATTTTAACACCGGTCTTACGGGTCGTCGTGTCAATTTATGCCTTTTACAAAGAAAAGGATCATTTATACGTGGCCATCACCACTTTGGTTTTAATTATTTTATTAATTGCCTTAGTGATTGGGGTCAAGGGTTAACCACAGAATAGAAGCGTGTCATAGAGTTTGGGACAAAGCCTCCCAAACTCTTTTTTGTGCATCAACTTTTAATGGCCGAAACCTGCGAACTGCCTTTTGGCTCACGCTATTTTGTTGATCAAATTACTTGATTCTGACGGCGGTATGCTAAACTATTAGTAATGAGATTACGAGAGAGGCGACGAGCGTGGGGACACGAAAAACGGAACAGTGGCGGCGAAATTTAGCGGTATTGTGGCTGGGAACTTTTATTGCCGGGATGGGGTTCAGCGAAATCATGCCCTTCATCTCGCTATACGTGGATGATCTGGGGACTTTTACCCGGGGGCAACTGACCATGTACAGTGGGGTGACCTATGCGGCGACCTTCCTGGTGATTGCGGTAGTTTCCCCGTTGTGGGGTAAATTAGCGGACCGTAAAGGCCGGAAATTGATGCTGCTACGGTCCTCGTTGGGGATGGCCATCGTGATTGGAATGATGGGCTTTGTCAGCAATGTGTGGGAACTGATTGGTCTGCGGTTTCTGCAGGGCTTTTTTGCCGGCTACATTCCCAATGCCAGCGCGCTGATTGCGGCGGAAACGCCCAAGGCCAAGAGTGGTAATGCGCTGGGCATCCTGACCACGGGGTATGTGAGTGGCAACTTGATTGGACCGGTGCTCGGCGGGATCCTGGCGCAGGTCTTCTCGATTCGCTGGACGTTTATTTTGACCGGGATCTTCTTGATCATTGTGTTCTTCTTAAGCGCCACGCTGGTTCACGAACATTTCACGCCTGTCAGCAAGGAGAAGCAGGCCCAGGCTGGCTTTTGGCTGAAACAGGTCAAGAACCCGACATTGATCGTGGTCCTGCTGGTCTCAACGATGTTTATTCAGATGGGCAACAACTCCATCACGCCCATCATCAGTCTGTACGTGCGGGAACTCATGCACCACACCGGCCCCATCACGCTGGTCGCCGGGATCATTGCGGCACTGCCCGGGATTTCGACGCTGCTAGCGGCACCTAAATTAGGTGAGTACGGTGACCGTCACGGGACCCAGCGCGTGCTGATCTTCGGCTACATCTTTGCCGTGATTATGTACTTCCCTCAGGGTTTCGTTACCAGTATTTGGCTACTGGGCATCCTGCGTTTCATGATTGGGGTTTCCGACGGGGCCTTGTTCCCCGCAGTGCAAACGATGTTGACCAAGAACGCGCCGCAGTCGTTGACTGGGACCGTTTTCAGTTGGAACCAATCCTTTCAAGCCCTCGGCAGTATGCTGGGCGCGATGCTCGGTGGGGTCGTGGCCAACTGGTTCGATTACAGCGGGGTCTTCACGTTTACCGCGATTACCCTGTTATTAAATTTCTTATTACTGTGGTGGCTCGTCCCCGAAATTCGGCAGTGGCACGGTTCATCCACTTCAAGGAGCAATGCGCATGACTAATCAAAATTTACCGGTACAATTTCCCAATGACCCGACCTCGTTAAAGGCGCTGGACAATTTCCGGACGCTGATGCTGAATTACCGCAGTGCCGTGCAGGTCGTGGAGACTAAGATTCATTACCTGGACCAGGAGTATCAAATCCAACATGGCCACACGCTGGTCGATAGCCTGCAGTCGCGCATCAAGTCGCCCGAAAGTATTTTGGAAAAGGCGCAGCGTAAGCATTTGGACTTCAACTTTGAGTCGTTGCCGCAACAGATGCATGACATCGCGGGTATCCGCATCATCGTGCGGTTTGAAGACGATATTTTAGCGATGGAGCGTCGACTGGAAAAGCAACCGGACATCAAGGTGCTGAAACGCAAGGATTACGTGGCCAAACCTAAAGCCAACGGGTACCGCAGCCTGCATTTGATTTTGGCCATCCCGGTCTATCTGGCGGCTGGCGTGCAGGCGGTCACGGTCGAGGTTCAGATTCGCACGATTGCGATGAATTTCTGGGCGTCGTTGGAACATGAGCTAAGTTATAAAAAGAACGTACAGCACCAGGACGAGCTACGGCGAGAATTGATTGCCAAGGCGGAATTGGTCCATCAATTGGACCAGGACATGAATGGCATCAAGAACCAGATTCGGGCCCAAGAGAATCAGTAGGTTCGTTCGTAATGAAAGCTTGCAAACAGGTTCACAAATAATACTGACCACCCTTAACCAGTGATACGATAAAAACTGGAGGGAGTGGCAAGCTATGTTGAATCGAAAAGTATGGATGACATTCGCCGTTGCGGCACTGAGCCTGGGTGCAGGGGTATTCTTGACCCAACCCCAACCAGTGGTCGCACAAGGCGTGACTGCACAAATTCCGCAAGCTTATCGGGGGCATTGGCGGTTAGCTCATTGTAATTGGTACTTAGCCAAGGGGACTAAGCTGACGATTGGTGCCCGGTCGTTCAAGAGTAAATTTGGCACGTATCAAGGCGACCAACTGGGCGTGGACATTGCGCCCCAAGCTATCGGGGTCTTTCAAGCGGCCAATGGCATGCAAGTCAGCCCGGAGAACACGTTACAGCTTACACATTATCAGCAGCACGTGGCGTTGAAATGGACCTACAACACCGGGGTCGCTTACTATATCAAGTAGCTGCGGCTGTGATTTCACTAATTTAAGTAGCTAAAAAGAGGCGTCACGCAATTTGCGCGGCACCTCTATTTTTTCTGGTTATTATCTGAGGGTGAAAGGTAATCAGTCAGCCGGTCGGATCTTTGAGCGGTCCACATCGTGCCGGTGCACGCGGTCCATGGTCCACCGCAATAGGAACGGTGCCAGTAGCGTGGCAACGATGATGGCGGCGACGATGGCCGAGTAGCGCACCGGTGACATCAATTTAGCTTGATACCCAATCTGGGCGATGATCAGGGCCATTTCACCCCGGGAGACCATCCCCGCACCAACAGCGGTGGCACTGCCCCAGCTGAAACCAGCTAGTTTGGCACCACTGCCGGCGCCGACTAATTTGGTCAAGACGGCGACAATCGTTAAGACGACGATGAACCCCAGCTGTTTGCCCAGGCCATTGAAGTCCATGTTCAAGCCAATGCTGACGAAGAAGACCGGGATGAACAGCGCGTAGCCCACGGGTTCAATGTGTCGGTCGACCGTTGAGCGGGCTGACGTTTGCGAAATAGCGATACCGGCGAAGAAGGCGCCCACCACGTCACTCAAGCCGACCAGTTCGGCCACGTAAGCCATGCCGAAACACAGGATGATGGCCATCAACGTTGGCCCCATCGGAATCATCAGCCGCTCGCCAATCTTGGCCATGTAAGGGGCCAGCCAGCGAACGACAAAGTAGATGGCCGCAAAATAAATGACCTGCTCAATCGTCGTCAACAGTAGGCTACTGGACTGTGCAGCGCTTTCGCCGACCGCCGTACCCGTCGTACTGACCAGCACACTCAGAATAATCACGGCCAGGACGTCGTCGACCACGGCCGCTCCAAGGATGGTGGTGCCTTCCTGGCTGTTCAACGCGTTCATTTCCTTGAGGACTTCTACGGAAATGGAGACCGACGTTGCGGCGAAAATCACACTGATGAACAGACTTTCCGTCGTGCCCAAATTGTACAGCATCCCCACGGCATAGGTCCCAATCACGGGGATCAAGACCCCCATCAAAGCCACCAGTACGCTGGGCTTCAGGTAGCGTTTCAACAGCTGCAAGTCACTTTCCAACCCGGCGATAAACATTAAAATAATCACGCCGATTTCCGCAAAGCTCTCCAGCGAATGGGATAGGGTGATCCAGCCCAATAACGCCGGTCCGACCAGCACACCGACCAACAGCTGACCAATCACGGCCGGAATCCCAATGCGGGTACAATAATGGCCGACCACGGTCGTTGCCAATAAAATTAAGGTTAAGTCTTTTAATAATTCCACAAGTTGCCTCCCTTTGCACGAAAAAAGCGCCCGCCAAAACGGTCCCCCCAACCCAAGGAGGACACCGTTCTTGAAAGCAGCCGCTTCAACCATCTCATTTTCAGTTAGTCATAGTATACTTGAATTCCCGTCACCCCGCAACCCAGACGCATTCCGAGGAGAAATTTCTGGAGCAAGCAAAACTTAACTACCCGCTCAGCCGTTAATCGTGGTAAACTAATAACGATTGTGAGGTGACACGTGTGAAGTGGCTTGAATCTAATTTAGTCGTGATCTTTTGGTCCGTTATCTTCGGCGAAGTTATGGGTTACATCGGTGGTACGTTGGAACAAATGACTTGGGAACCCATGAAAATTGGGATCTGGATGGCAGTTATCGCCGTGATCGCGGTCAACGGGATCACGCTACTTAGCCGTGACGACCAAGCTTCCAGTGAAAAATAATTCACGTTAAGCATGATCGATAAACCGAGCCTTGGCGAATGCTGAGGCTTTTTATTTTGGGCAAAAATCCAATTCCAATTGGGACAGTAAGTATGCTACACTGCGATTGTAAGAGCTTTCAATACAGATAGGAGTGCCCCTCATGTTGCAGACCATCCTGACCGCCATCATGCTATATACCGCTACCGCCGTGGATTTACTGGTTATCTTGCTGATTTATTTTGCCCGAGTGACCGACCAACGGCAGATTCGAGACATTTATCTGGGCCAATACCTGGGGTCGCTGACGCTGATTGCGGTGAGCCTGTTCTTTGCCTTTGTCTTACATTACGTGCCTGAGAAATGGCTGCTGGGCTTGCTGGGATTGATTCCCATCTACTTCGGGATTCGGGTCTGGTTCGTGGCAGACACTGGCGAAGAGCGGGCGGAATCACGCTTGAACAACAAGGGCCTCAGCAAATTGACGGAGACCGTTGCCATCGTGACGATTGGAAGCTGTGGGGCCGATAATTTGGGACTGTTCGTTCCGTACTTCGTGACCCTCGACCATGCCCAGCTGGCGGTGACACTACTGACGTTTGTGGTCATGATTTATCTGCTGGTTTTCAGCGCCCAGAAAATTTCCTGCCTACCGCGAATCGGCGAGTTCATCGAGCGCTACAATCGGTGGGTGATTTCGGCCATTTACATTGGACTGGGGCTTTTTATCATTCTGGACAACGGCACGATTACGCAGTTGCTGCGGTTCTTACGAACGATAAACTAGCAGCCGGCAGCGGCCAGTATAATTTTTAACTGAAGGTTGAAAGAAGAAAATCAGCTAGAAGCATTGTCACCACACGATTCATGGCGTAAGAATTAGTCGTTTACAGCTTCGTAGTTTGAGCTGGCCGCCTACCGTCCGCCAACTATGGGTTGGAACGCGGCGGACCGGACCGAGCCTGAAAAGCGGTCTCGGCCTCGCTTTGAGCCGGAAACCCACGTCTCAAAGACGCCAGTTGTCTAAGCGGCATGAAGCACACCGCTAAGACAACTTCCACGGCTGAACCCATATTTGGCAACTCTCGGCTACAAGTGTGCTTGCTAGTAACAGTTGGTTTAGCCACAGGTAGCGGCTGATTTAACAACTAGTCTTTAACTAAGACAAGATTGCAGGCTTCTGGTTTCACTAGTTCTGGTGGACAAAACGCTGTTGATTCGGGAGTCAAGACATTAATTCAACTTTCAACCTTTAGTTTTTAAATAATGATAACGCAAAAAACAGCCACCGCAAGAAAATCGCGGTGGCTGTTTTAACCTTAAAATTTACGTGACTCTGCGTGACGCGCGCGGTTAACGGTTTCCTCATGGTGCTTGAGGGGCCGGCGCCATTCGGCTGTGAACCACAGGAAGGCGAAGATGACGAAGCTGGTCAGACTGACGATGATGCCCAGCTTGAGGCCCGGCGTGGTGTAGGTCAGCGTGACGTGGTTCTTGCCGACCTTTAGTGGCACGCCGATCATGCCCTTGTAGTTTTGGCGAACGGGAATCAGCGATTGTGCGTGCATCACGGAGCGAATCGCCACGGGGCGGCCGTTGACCTTAGCCGTCCAGCCCGGTGTATCCGGTACGGCCAGGTACAGTAGGGACCGTTGCGGCGTGCCGGTCACGTCGCCATCCAGCCAGGTCACACCGCTCTTGTTTCGCAGCTTGAACCGTTGTTGCTTCAGGCTGGTGACCAATTTTTCGTAGCGTTGCTGGTTGAGTGTGGCAAATTGGTTGCCGTAGCCCTGAAGCGGACCTTGGGTGACGTAGCTGATTTTGAGCACCTCGCCCTTGGTGCGATGGCCGAGGTTGATCAGGTAGCGGTAGCCATCAGCGTTGATGGCCGGTTTCAGCGATTTGCCATTGACCTTGATGCTGGAGTACACGATGGTGTTGGCCGGCGAATACCCGTGCAGCAGGCCCGTCGCGTTGACTTGAACGGTAAAGGTTTGGACGAAACGTTGGTTCGGCAACTCAGTCGTCCGTGACACGTGCTTAAGGTCGCGAGAAACAGCTCGGTGCGTTCTGACATTTAACACAGTCACGGGCGCTAAGGTATTCGGTGCGGCGCCCAATGCAGTCAGGACGCGCTCCTGATTGATCATGGCGTTCTGGTCGTCGAGTTGGAGACTGGCCAGGCGGTTCGGCACGGCAAAACCAATGCCAGCGTATGAATTCAGCTGGTTGACCACCGGATGTTTCGTCGGGTTCAGTCGGTATTTAACACCCATGAGCGTGTCAGACAGGTGCGTGAAGCCCTGCGTACTGATGCGCCGAACGTTGGGACTGAAGTAGCCCAAGTCGTGTTGGAAGACCCGCGCCTGTTCGATCAGCGTGGAGCTATAGGAGCTCACGCCGGGATAGTTGTACATGACGGGGTCGTTGTAGTGGTTATAGGCACCTTGATAGGACTTGCCAATTTCGGCGTGCGCGAAGTCCACGCGGTGCAGATTAGGCTTGGCCTTGGCCGCCGAGATTTTCGCTAGTGTTTTAGTGTCGCGACGGAAGTATTTTTCAAATTTCGGCTGTGAGCCAAATTCCATGCTGCGGGTGGCCAGGAGAAAATTACCGCCCAATTCGGTGAACAGCAGTAAGGCCAACAAGCCGATGCGGACCGGCCGCCATTCACTGATGAATAGTAACATGGTGTTGAGGAGCAACAGGCCCAGCGCTGGCCAGACCAGGTGAAACGCCGGTTGGCTCAACACGTAGAGGTCGTGGTTGTAGTTGGGCAACAGGTGGTCCCAAACGACGGGGATGACTTGTGCGCTCAGAAAGCCAATGACTAACAAGCCCGCTCCCCAGACCAGGGCGAGGACCTTTTGCGGGTCGTTCATCGATTGGGCGGGGTGCGTTTGCCAAGCTCGGTAGGCGGTGACCAATGCCAGGAACGTAAAGAAGTACACGTTACGGTACGGGAAGCCAGCTGGTTGTTGGAACATGTGCCAAGCCGTATTCAACAAGGTCACGAACAGCCCCAAGCCCATCACAATCAAGAGCCACATGGTTCGGTTCTTTTCGACGGCCTTGACCTGAGGTGAGACGAAGAAGACGATTAGTAGCAAAAACATCAGCGTGCCCATGAAGAGCGACGGTGCGTGGTACAAATGCGACACGTAGCTACTGGTGCCCGGGGCGAATTGTGCCAGGACTTCCGGGCCAAACATCGGCGTGGGCAGGTAGTTGTTCAAGAAGAAGTTACTCTTCCCGGTCAGCAACATGCCTTGCGCCGTAGGAATCAAGACGACCATCGACATGCCACCAGCCAGTAGCGACCCCAGCGTGAATTGCCGAATCGCCGGCCAGTGCATGTGCCAAACGTCCTTGAACGGCGTCGGCGTCGGTTGATGTTCAATGATCAGGTAAATGAAGTACATGACTGAGAATAAGCAGGTCATATAACCCATATAATAATTGCAAATAATCGTCGCGGTCAGACTGACGGTGTACAGCCCGTAATGGTGCAGGCTGACCAAACGATGCAGCCCCAAGGCCACTAACGGCAGCCAAATCAAGGCGTCCAGCCACATCATGTCATAGAAGTACATGCTGACAAAGCCGCTCAGACTAAAGGCCGTGGTGAACAGCAGCATTGACCAGCCGCTACGTAAAAACGTATGCCGAATGAAAAAAGCCATGGTCAGCCCAATCGTGCTGATTTTTAAAATGATGATCCAGGTGACCGCTATCGGTAATTTGGTCGCCGAGAACGCAAAAATCAGCAGGTTAAACGGGCTGATGACGTAGTAGGCCAGTAGGGGGATGATGCCGCTACCAGACCCCAGTGAAAAGGAAAAGAGATGAAATTGGCCGTGCAACAGCGTCGACCGTAAATTTTCTAAGATGGGCACATATTGCGTCCCCATGTCACTAAATAATAGGTTTCGTGGGCCAAACGGCGTAATCTTAAGTTGCCAGAAAATCACGCACAGAATGGCGAACGGAATCAGAAATGCTCCCCCATACACCCAGCGGCTAACACGCAATGCCGTGAGGGTGTGCCGTTGTTGTTTCATGAATACCCCTCCGTTAATCAGTCAAAAATAAGTGATTTAAATGGTGCCAGACGGCGTTGACAATCAGTCAGCGCTAGGTTGATTGTGGACCGTAGCAATTAGTCTCCTCAATAGTCGTTGGACACAACGAACTTACCCGCAACGTCTGCTTATATAAGAATACCATAGCAAGTTGCCCTGACAAAAGTCTACCGCAAATTGCTGATAGTTCCGTGAGGGAGACGTTAAACTTCGCAAAAACTTAGCCTTTGGTAAGGCCAGTAACTTAAGGTTCTGTTATTGTTAATGGTGTAGGGTATAATTTTACTGACCCGCAATGTGGTAAACTTTAGCCAGCGCTGGTGGCGAACTGCCGCCTAGCCGTTGCGCGAAAGCTAGGCTGGAACGCTGGGGGAGGACGCCCCGAGCCAAAGTTCGGTCTCGGCGCTTGCTTTGAGCCACAAAGGACCTGTGTCTCAAAGTCACCAATTTACCAGCGAAAACCGCTGCTAAATTCCCCGGCTGAGCCTAGTTTCGCTCCACTCTCGGCTAACATTGTGAGGTGTTGTCACGACTGATTAGGCGTAACGCTTAATGTTATCAAGAACCCCTACCATAGTCGAGAATCCGTCAAATCCGAACTCAGCCGTGGGAGTTTGTGGTACATGTCATTTAGGTAACTGGCGTCTTTGAGACGTGGGTTATCGGCTCGCCCTGTCCGCCACGTTCCAGCCTAGCTTTCGCGGAACGGTAAGGCGGTCAGTAAGAGAAGAAAGCCGTTAAAGAAAATAAAAGTATACTAAAGAAGATAGTTCAAGGAGGAATGCCCGTTGGGTACTACTGCGAAGGTATTAGTTGTTGAAGATGAAAAGGAACTGGCAGCCGATATTGTCGAATTGATTGCGCCAATTTGTGAGACCACCACGGCCTACGATGGCGAGCAAGGTGAGTTTCTCGCGAGCCAAGACGTGTTTGATGCCATTATCCTCGACCTGATGTTACCGGGGGAAAGCGGGCTGGACCTGTTACTGCACATCCGCAACAAGGGCGTGAAGACCCCCGTATTGATTTTGACCGCTAAAGATACGATTGCTGATAAATTGCGGGGCTTTAATGATGGCGCTGATGACTATGTCACCAAGCCATTCCATCGCGAAGAACTGCTGGCTCGGATGAAGGCTTTATTGAAGCGGACAGGCCATTTGAATAGTAGCGATGTCATTACGCTGGGGCAGCTGGAAATCAACACCAGCAAGCACCTAGCCACGTTTAACGACGCGCCACTGACGTTGAAGGGCCGCGAGTTTGACTTGCTGGCTTATTTGGCCGCCAATCCCGGAACCATCATCACCAAAGAACAGATTTTCAATCGCCTGTGGGGCTTTGATTCCGAGACCAGTCTGTCCGTGGTCGAGGTCTACATGAGCAATTTGCGTAAGGAGTTGAAGAATGCCGGTAGCGACCTGTCGTTGCGGACTATCCGCAATGCGGGGTACATCGTGGAGGCCCCTGATGAGCAATAAAGTCAATCGCGCCCAGCAGTGGCGGTTGTTTTGGAGTAGTTTCATTGGTTTCACGATTATTTTCGTCTTGTTGGGCGTCATCGTGTTCGTGCTCTTTCGCCGCACGATTCTGACTAGCGTGGATCAGACGCTGCGAGTCGAACGTAGCGCCCGGCTAGCTGGGCCGCCGCGGCAGACGACGGCTCAGCGACCCTTTGGTCAAAATAACCACCAAAGCCTGCAACAACAGCACAAGGCCATCCACCCGTTCATGACGACGACCCTGATTTTCAACCGCAACGGGAAGATCCTCAATCAAGGCCAGCTGGGATCGCGCTACGAAACGCTGAAAAATATTACGCTGGACACCAGTCAAAAGGGTCAGCTGCACACGATTACGGTTAATGGCAAATACAATTTCCGAACGTTACTCGTCAAGGTGCCAGCCACTAACGCTGACCGAACCGTGGCCGGGCGCTACCTGTTGATTTTAGAAAATATCGACCCGCAGAAGGCCGCCATGCGGACGTTTACCAAAGTCATGTTAATTACCATGGGTGTCTTCTGGCTATTGTCGATTTTGATGAGCGTTTGGATGTCACGGTTAACGATGCGGCCGATTCTGCGCTCGTGGGGCCGGCAGACTGAGTTCGTGGGCAATGCGGCCCATGAGTTGCGGACGCCACTGACGATTATTCAAAATAAGTTAGAGCTCCTGCTGACCAAACCGAACGATAAAATTATTGATCAGGCTGAAAATATTGCGATTGCTAGCAGTGAAAGCCAACGCCTGCAGAAGTTGACGCAGGATTTGCTGGCGTTGGCTCGGTCAGATTCCAATACGCTACAGACGAACTTTGAGAAGACCCAGGTGGCTAGCTTTTTGGATCACACGGTGGAACCCTACACGGAGATTGCTGCCAGTCAGGGCAAAAAGCTAGTCCTGGCACCCGTCCCCGAGTTTGTGGTGACCCTGGACCAAAATTTGATTCACCAGTTAATGAATATTTTAATTGATAACGCGATGAAATACTCGCCGCAGGGCAGTACCATCACCGTTTCTGCGAAACCCCTTGGGCGTAAATGGCAGTTGGTGGTCGCCGACCAAGGTATCGGTATCAAGAGCGCCGACCGGCAACGAATCTTTGATCGGTTTTACCGTGTTGATTCGTCACGAAGCCGCAAGACTGGGGGCAATGGGCTCGGCCTGTCGATTGCTAATTGGATTGTCAGCCTGCACCACGGCACGATTGTCGCCAAGGAAAATCAGCCACACGGTACCCAGTTCGTAACCACGCTGCCCGTGACGCCCAACAGCAGTCTGGGCAGTCGCCGCGAGAAGAAAGGTTAGCGCGGGACGCGGGTTTCGGAGGTTTATCGCAACTACTCTTCTTAATTGAAAGTTGAAAGATAAATATCAGCTAGAAACATTGTCACCGCGCGACTAATGGCGAAAAATTAGTCGTTGATGGTATCGTAGTGTGGACTGGCCGCCTACCGTCCGCCAAATATGGGTTGGAACGCGGTGGGCGGACCGGACCGAGCCTGAGAAACGGTCTCGGCCTCACTTTGAGCCGAAGCCCGCGTCTCAAAGACGCTTGCCAGTAAAAATCGATTTAATCCCAGGTAGCAGCTAATTTGGCAACCAGTCCTTGACTAACACAATGGTGTTGATAATCACTAACCCGCCGGAGGCAGCCAGAGGTGAAGCCAGCTGTGGCGACGGCGTTGGCTGAGGCTTTTTCTCAGCCTACAGCGTGGGACGACTTGAGAGACTGGCGAACTTTGTCAGGCTTTCAAGCGAACCGGAAGCCCGTTTCTTAGGCTGGAGGTGTTCCCCATAGCAGGCGGAATCTCTGGTTGACGCAGGCTTCTGGTTTCACTGAGTTTAGTGGACAGCATACTGCTGTTCCGGGAATTACCTTCAACCTTCACTGCTTAACAAAAACAGTCCCCACGGGTGTCTTTCCACGGGAACTGTTTTTGTGCAGTTGGACCAGCAATTGTTGCGGCAATGGTTATCAGCGTTGACTGTAGACTATTGCGATATTGGCTGCCACGGTAAGCGGCCAGTAAACCACAATCACTGCTACGTCGCCGCAAGTAAACCGGGAAAGAGTTTCAATGCCTCCGGTTCTATGGTAAGGTGGTTCTATGATAACTGCCACAAGGAGTATGCGAGAAAAATGTTAACTATCCGCGACATTGCGGCGAAGGCTGGTGTGTCTGTTTCCACGGCTTCGCGCGCGTTAAACAATAACCCCCGTATCAGTCAGGCGACCAGGGAACGCATCCAGGCCTTGGCTGAAGCGGAAGGGTACTTACCCAATTACAATGCGAAAAATCTAACGGCGGGCGAGGCCAACGCCGTGGGGGTCGTTTTTCCCACGGCCGACCACAGCCAGCCCGAGAACCCGTTTTACATCGACCTGTTGCGCGGTATCAATAGTCAATTGATGCAGCGCCATTATGTGTTGTCGGTAGCCATCAGTAAGACGGCCGATGAGTTGTTGGAAAACGTCAAATCAATGGTTGCCCAGGGGAAAATCAAACGGTTCGTCCTGATGTATGCGCATCACGATGACCCCATCGCGGCCTTTTTGCGAAAGCAACAGCTGCGGTTCGTCACGATTGGCCAGCCCGATGACAATCCCGATGATTATTTTGTGGACAACGATAACCTGGAAGCCGGCATCGGTGGGGCGACCTACCTGTTAGACCAGCTCCACGTCAAGCATCCGGTGTTCGTGGAGTCCGGTCATGATTGGGCCTACGAACAGCAGCGGCGTCAGGGTTACGAGCGCGTGGCGGCTACCTTTAACGTGGAGCCACTGACGTGCAAATTGGGCGAGCTGAATCGGGTACGTTTGTTCATCAAACAACACCCAGAAATTGACGGCATCATGGCTACGGATGATTTTAATGCGATTGAATTTTACCGTTTAGTTCGTGAACAGTCCGCGGCCCGCCATTTTCCCATCGTCAGCTTTAACCACTCGCTACCGGAGGGATTGACGGATGCCAACCTGCATTCCATCAACCTTTTCCCGGAAAAAATGGGTTCGGCGACCGTCGCGTTGTTGTTCAGTGACCGGGAGCCACTGGCCACACCAACGCCGGGGAGAATTAAAATTCCATACGAAATTAAATAGTTTTTTGAGGTTCGTTCAACTGGCGCTGAAGCCCGTGGGCGAGCCTTTTTTAATTGTCAGTTGGGTTTTTGAGTGCTAATTGATCAGCAAAAAACTTTGCGCAAACGGTTGCATTAAAACTAAAGCGGTGCCATAATAACTCATGTAATCGTTTTCAGCAATTATTATTTGTTAGTTTGAGGAGGTATTTTCACATGTCAGATGTTGCTTCTGCAAAGGCACCAACAGCTGAAGCCAAGCCGAAAAGTGGCTTGCCTAAACTGTCTGCCAGTACCATTTGGATGATCAACTTTGGTTTCTTGGGGGTCCAGACCGCCTTCACGTTACAAAGTTCCCAAATGAGTCGGATCTTCCAAACCATTGGGGCCGACCCGAACAGTCTTGGGTGGTTCTTCATCTTGCCACCACTGGCTGGATTGATCGTTCAACCAATCGTGGGTTATTATTCTGACCGGACCTGGGCACCTAAATTAGGTGGTCGCCGGTTGCCATACCTGTTGTTAGGGACTATCGTCGCGGTCATCGTGATGTGTCTGTTGCCGAACTCCGGGAGTATGGGCTTTGGCTATGCATCACTCGCAGCCCTGTTATTCGGGGCCATCACCGTGGCCTTCCTGGACTTGTCATCTAACGTGGCGATGCAACCATTCAAGATGATGGTCGGGGACATGGTCAACGATGACCAGAAGAGTTACGCGTACGGGATTCAAAGTTTCTTATCCAACACGGGTGCCGTGTTAGCGGCTATCTTGCCATTCTTGTTCGCGGCCATTGGGATTGCCAACACGGCTTCCAAAGGGGTCGTGCCCGCAACAGTTAAGGTTGCTTTCTATGTTGGGGCGATTCTGTTAGTCGTCACCAGCCTCTTCACCATCTTCCGGGTCCACGAATACGACCCAGATACCTATGCCAAATACCATGGGATCACCAAGGAAGATAACGCTGAAGGTGGGAACTGGTGGACGTTACTGAAGTCCGCACCAAAGGTCTTCTGGACCGTTACCTTGGTTCAATTCTTCTGCTGGGTGGCTTTCCAATACCTGTGGACTTACTCCGCTGGGGCTATCGCTGCCAACGTTTGGCACACGACGAACGCCGCTTCTGCTGGTTACCAGGCTGCTGGGAACTGGTACGGGGTCTTGGCTGCCGTGCAATCCATCGCTGCCGTGGTTTGGTCTTACGTCTTAGCTAAATTACCTAACCGGGTCCACAAATTGGGCTACGCTGGTAGTTTAGGCTTAGGGGCCATTGGGTTCTTATCCGTCTTCTTCCTGCACAGTCAATACGCTTTGATCGTTTCATTCATCTTAGTTGGGATTGCCTGGGCGGCGATGAACACCTACCCACTGACCATGGTTACCAATGCGTTGTCTGGTGCTCACATGGGGACTTACCTGGGCTTGTTCAACGGGTCCATCTGCTTGCCACAAATCGTGGCTTCCCTGGCCAGCTTCGCCTTATTCCCATTATTGGGTGGTGCCCAAGCCAACATGTTCTTGTTAGCCGGTGTCATCATGGCTATCGGGGCTGTTTCCGTTGGTGCCATCAAGGAAACGTACAAGGCTTAATCGTTTAGAATTGCTGGATTAACGTTTAAACTTAAGAAAATTAATGAAATTAACTTCGGTCGGCGGTCACGCTGTCTGCCGGGTGAGCGGCCTAGCGGCTTAACCGAAACTGGGTCATGGATGTCCATGATGCAGGAGGCTGACCACCAGCGTCGCTCTTTTCTGTGACGGAACTGTTTGACCGATTGATCTAAATAAAGGAGATATGTTAACCATGAAACGTATTTTTGAGGTACAACCATGGAACGTCATCACCCATACTTTTGACCCCAAAGACAAGCGCCTGCAAGAATCCATGACTAGCTTGGGTAACGGCTACATGGGCATGCGTGGTGACTTTGAAGAAGGCTACAGTGGCGACTCACTGCAAGGCATCTACTTAGGTGGTGTCTGGTACCCAGATAAGACGCGGGTCGGCTGGTGGAAGAACGGCTACCCCAAGTACTTTGGAAAAGTGGTCAACGCGGTCAACTTCATTAAGTTGCCAATCGAAATCAATGGGCAAGCGATTGATTTGGCCAAGGATAAATTCAGCGACTTCACGTTGGATTTGGACATGCAACAAGGCGTGCTGAACCGGTCATTTACCATCGAACGGGGCGACGTCAAGGTAGCCTTGACCTTCCAACGTTTCTTGAGTGTGGCCCAACAAGAACTTTCTGTCCAAAAGGTTACGGTCAAGAACTTAAGCGCTGACAGCGTGGACGTGACCATCAAGCCAAGTATCGACGCCGACGTCAAGAACGAAGAAGCCAACTACGACGAACGCTTCTGGGACGTCTTAGCCGCCGAACAAGGCCAAGACAGCGGCAGCATCATTGCCAAGACCACGCCTAACCCATTTGGCACGCCACAATTCACTTCTGGTATGGAAATGCGGACGGTCACGGACTTAAAGAACGTGGCAGTCACGCAGCCGAATGACAAGGAAGTTGTGAACGCCTACACCGGGAAGTTAGCGCCACAGGCTGAAACTAGTCTGGAAAAGCGGGTCATCGTGGTTACCTCACGGGATTACGACAGCCAAGATAAGCTGACTGCGGCAATGCATCAGCTCAGTGACCAAGTCGCCAAGTCTTCCTATGCAGACCTCTTGGCAGCGCACACCGCTGTTTGGGCTAAGCGTTGGGAAAAGTCTGACGTTGTGATCAACGGCGACGACGAATCACAACAAGGGATTCGTTTCAATCTGTTCCAACTCTTCTCCACGTACTACGGCGAAGATTCTCGCTTGAACATTGGGCCTAAGGGCTTCACTGGCGAGAAGTATGGTGGTGCCACTTACTGGGATACCGAAGCCTTTGCCGTTCCTGTTTACCTGGGGATTACGAACCCAGAAGTAACGCGCAACCTGTTGATGTACCGTTACAAGCAATTGGACGGGGCTTACGTCAACGCCAAGGAACAAGGCTTAGACGGAGCGCTCTTTCCAATGGTGACCTTCGACGGGATCGAATGCCACAACGAATGGGAAATCACCTTCGAAGAAATTCACCGGAACGGCGATATTGCCTTTGCCATTTACAATTACACCCGTTACACGGGCGATACCAGCTACGTCTTGCATGAAGGGGCCAAGGTCCTCACCGAAATTTCTAAGTTCTGGGCCGACCGGGTTCACTTCAGCAAGCGTAACAATCAGTACATGATCCACGGGGTCACGGGTCCTGATGAATACGAAAACAACGTTGACAACAACTGGTACACTAACATGTTGGCGCAATGGACCTTGAAGTACACGCTGGAAATCTTGGGCAAAGTTGACAAAGATACGGCGAAGAAGCTGGACATTTCCGCCGACGAAAAGGCCAAGTGGCAAGATATCGTGGACCGGATGTACCTGCCTTACGACAAGGACTTGAACATCTTCGTCCAACACGACGGCTTCTTGGACAAGGACATCGAACCAGTCAGTGCCATTCCAGAAGGTCAACGCCCAATCAACCAGAACTGGTCGTGGGATAAGATCTTGCGGTCGCCTTACATCAAGCAAGGGGATGTCTTGCAAGGTATCTGGGACTTCATTGATGACTACACGCCAGAACAAAAGAAGTCTAACTTTGACTTCTACGAACCACTGACGGTGCACGAATCCAGTCTGTCACCAGCTATCCACTCCGTCTTGGCGGCTGACTTGCACTACGAAGACAAGGCCGTTGAGCTTTACAACCGGACGGCACGGTTGGATTTGGATAACTACAACAACGACACGGTCGATGGCTTACACATCACGGCCATGACCGGTGGTTGGATTGCCGTTGTTCAAGGCTTCGCTGGCATGCGGGTGCGTGATGGTCAATTGCACTACGCCCCATTCCTGCCAAAGCAATGGCAGAGCTACAGCTTCCGGCAAGTCTTCCGTGGTCGCCTGATCGAAGTCAGCGTCCACGCCGACGGGCCCCACTTCAAGTTGATCAGTGGGGAACCATTGACGATTGACGTGGCTGGCGAAAAGGTCGAATTGAGTAGCGCGGTTACTGAATAATTGATGATATGAAAGCGGCGTTCACCTAAGGTTGGTGGACGTCGTTTTTTTTTTGCTGGAATTGGATGAGTGTTCTTAGGTACCTAATACCCGCCCCCCAAGGTATAATTAGTCCGACCACGTATCGTTACATTAAGCAGCAGGCTGGCTGGCATTAAGTGGTGTTCTGAAAGAGACGTTTACTATGAGGTGAAAATGATGGCAAAAGAAAAAATTGTAGTTTATCCAGCTGTCTTTATTAAAGATGCAGAGATGGCGACATTTACGGTGGTTTTCCCTGATATTTCTGGTGCGATTAGTCAGGCTGACTCGCTTGGCGAAGCAATAGTTAACGCCGAAGAAGTTCTGGGGTTGATGTTGTATGATGAACCAAATCTGCCAGAAGCATCTTCCTTGGCAGAGGTTCAGCAAGCGAACCCTAAAGACATAGTTCAATGGATTGCTGTTGATTTGGTCAAGGCGGCCAAAGGGATCACCAAACCATTGGTTAAAAAGAATACAACGATTCCGGCAACGTTAGCGCATGAGGCCAGTGAACGTGGCATTAATTTTAGTGCTGTGTTAACCCAGGCGTTGAAAGCAGAGCTGGGGAAATCCTAACAGAAAATATTTTCGTTTAGCTTTCAACCTTTACTTAGAAACAAATCGCAGCAATGAAAAACGCCTACCCACAACTGGGATAGGCGTTTTGTATTAGAAATCTTTCGGTAAGTTGGTGCGTTGCTGTTCTTTGGCGCGGACCAGGGGTGCCTCGTCTTGCCAGTAGGTCAGCCACTCGCCGCTGGTGGTCAGACTTTCGAGTTCCAACTGTTCAGGCACGAGCAAGTCCTGTTCTAGCCGGTCCTTGAAGGTGACGATGAGCCGTTGAATGACGTCAAGATTTTCTGCTAAATCAGGGCCGCCCAAGGTGTTCAGTTGCGTTTGAAATTGTGCGCGGATGGCCTTTTCAATGTCACGGAGTTTACGTTCATTAGCCCGAGCCAGCTTGGGCTGGTTGTGCACGTCAAACGCGACAGCCGGGGCTACGCCGACAAATTGGGCGTTGATCTTGGGGGTGTCGATGCCATAAGGGGAGGCGTCGCCGTTGCCGAAGACGTCGAATTCTTGTAGGATGGTGAGAACTTCTGCCATGTTTTAAATTGCTCCTTCGCTTTTGCGTATTGGCCTTAGTTTACGGCATAGAAAAACCCACGTCAAACGGGGCGCGGGCGGTCAATGTGCGATGACTATTTAGAAGGGAAAATTTAACGACAATAGTTAGGTCATTCGTCGTTTTAGAAAACATTTCACGTTAGTATTTTCTCGATTGATGTAATGGTATCTGCAGCAAATTCCACCTCTAATCAGCAATGATTAGGGGTGGAATTTGCTAAAAATATTTGGGACTTTTAAGGTTTGAATATGACACTTTACATGCCAGAAAGGCATTTTTTACCAGCTAGCCTTACGAACCCCAGGAATCTGGCCTTTGTGGGCGAGTTCACGGAAGTTCAGACGAGAAAGCCCAAACTGGCGCATGTAGGCGTGAGGCCGGCCATCTAAATGGTCGCGGTGGTGCATCCGAGTGGGCGATGCGTCGCGGGGTAACAGGGCCAGTGCCGCGTAGTCACCAGCCGCCTTCAATTCGGCCCGCCGTTCAGCGTAGCGTGCAACGGTCGCTTCAATCCGTTTTGCTTTTGCAATCTTTGACTTCTTTGCCATGAATCAGTGATGCTCCTTTATGATTAGAATAGTAATAATTACGTTTTACCAATCTATCATAGGGTCAAGTTCGCTGTCAACGGAAACGACCTGAAAAAGCGTAGAAAATAGCCACCAGCAATCCTGAGTGAGTTTCAGATTACTAGTGGCTATTATTAGTGACTAAAGGTTGAAAGCTGAATTAATGTTTTGACTCCCGGAGCGACAGCGTTTTGTCCGCTAAAACTAGTGAAACCAGGGCCTGCGTCAGCCAGGGTTCCGCCTGCTATGGCGGACACCTCCAGCCTGAGGAGCGGGCTTCCGGTTCGCTTTGAAGCCTGGAAAAACCCGCCAGTCTCCAAAATCGCCGCACGCTGTAGACTGAGAAAGAACCTCAGCCAACACCGTCGACACAGCTGGCTCCACCCTGGCTGCCTCCGGCGAAGAGTGATGATCATCAGCAATACTGTGTTAGTCAAAAACTAGTTGCCAAAACAGCCGCTACTTGGGGCTAAGCCGCTTGTTACTGGTACGCGTTTTTGTAGCCGAGAGTCCGCCAGTGACAGCGCCAAGCTTAGTAAGTCAGATCATAAGTGATTTCGTATTGCTTGGTCTCGCCGGGAGCCAGTTTGACGTCGCCGAATTCAGGGAAGTTCTGCGAATCCGGTAAGGTCTGTGCTTCCAAAGCCACACCCATGTAAGGCTGGCCTGCACCGGCGGCTAACTTCATGTTAGAGGTGAAGGAGTTGGCGGTGAAGACGACTAAAGCGTTGCGCTTGGACTTAATGGTGACGGCGCGGCCGGATTGTGGGTCGGACAACTTGGCAATCGTGTCATCGGTGCCCGGCGTGACGTGGTAAACGTCATCGAAGCCTTTTTCGGGGATGTCTTGCAGACCGCGGATGGCTTTGCCCAGGTTTTGCCCGTCGGCGAAGTCGTAAGGCGTGCCGGCATTGGCGACCATCTTACCCGTTGGTAATTTTTCGCCGTCTAGGTCCAAATGTTCCTGGCTGTTGATCTGCAGCGTTTGGCCAGAAATCAGTTGGTCATCGCCGACGTTGAAGTAGACGTGCAACGTTGGGTTGAACAACGTCAAGGCGGTACTATTGCCTTCAAAGGTCAGCGTTACTCGGTCGTGGTTATCCAGCGTGTAGATCATCTTAGCGGTCAGGTCGCCGGGGTAGGAGTCGTCCGTGCCCTTGAAGGTGTGGGTCAAGATAATCCGCGCCTGGTTGGGGTCAGTCGTGTCCAGGTCGCCAGCCCAGTTGACCGTGTTGAAGCCGTGAGGGCCACCGTGAAGCGTATTTTGGCCTTCATTAGGGTCGACGTGGACCGTTTGGCCATCGAGGTCAAAGGTGCCGCGGGTGATTCGGCCGGCAGTTCGGCCAATTCCCATGCAAACATAGAACGGATTATCTAAATAATCGGCCATCTTGTGGTAAGATAGCACCAGATTCTTATCACCCTTGTCAGTCGGTACCGTTAACTTGTGTAAAGTGGCGCCCCAGCTCAAGATAGCAAGCTTCACACCATGATCATTTTCAATTGTATATTCTGTGACAGCTTCGTTTTGGTAAGTATCCCAATGTTTTGTAGCAGTTTGCATAGCAAGTCCTCGATTCTATTTTTCTGAAGCGTTTTCATTTTAACCCTATCATATATTTTTATCCGGACAATTGTCAAATGCATTTTTTCGTTAAATGCATTCTTGACAGCATAGTCAGATGAAAATAACTGTTAGGAGGCGATTTGATTACCGAAATTGACTTATGCGGACGAATTTTTGAACAATTGGTTAACATAAGTGATTGTTTTTCTGAACGAATTTTCACTTGTACGCAATGGAAAGAACTGTCATAATGGATAAGTTCAAGGAGGGTTGCGGTATGGCTAGTAAATTACATGCGCTACCAATCGTTTTAGGGGCTGGCTGGTTTGGCTTTCGCTGGGCTAGTCGCCGGGGAACACCGGCTGAACCATTGGCCCGGCGGCGTTTAGACTGGCCATATGCCGTGACACCGACCCTCTTTGTTCCCGGCTGGGGTGGCAACGCGTGGACCTACAATGGGCTCTTGCGTTGGCTGGCTCGGCAGGGATTGGGGCATAAGATCATGACCGTTCGGGTCGATCGGCGCGGGGGCCTGCATTTTAGTGGTCACTGGGAAAATACCGCTAGTAACCCACTGATTCAGGTGTTGTTTGACCACACCTTTACGGCGGACTATCAGCAGCAGATCACCTGGATCACGGCCATTTTGCGGGCGCTAAAAAGCCGCTACCAAGTCACGACCTATAATCTGGTCGCGCATTCTTGGGGCGGCAGTGCGGCGGTTAGTAGTTTGGTATTACACGGTTCGGCGGCAGATATGCCACGGTTGAATCGGATGGTGTTGTTGGGCGCGCCGGTCGATGAACATGACCGGACGCAACCGGTAGATGCGGCTTTTGAGCGTCTTAGAGCCGCACAAGGCCAGCTGGGTAACCTAGGTCCAGGAACCATTCACAACGTCTATGGCACGCTTTCAGGCCGGTTGACGGACGGCTCCGTACCAGTCTACCAGATTACGGCGCTGCGATCGGTCGTTGCTGGCAGTCCGTTGACCTATCAGGAACACCATGTTCCCGGTGTTGGTCACGGTCGGCTACACGCTTCGCCCACAATGTGGCGGTTGATTGCCCGGTTGTTATGGGCGACCGATCAGCTAGCGGCTAAGTAAATCAATCCGCGAATGGTTTAGCTGCTTTTAAACTTCGCCAGCTAAAATGGCATCAATGACGTTAAGCACGCCGTCGTGATTGTTATCCGTCGGCGTGATAAGGTCCGCGACGTTCTTGACGCTAGCGGTGCCATTTTGCATGGCGACGCCTAAACCAACGTGGGCCAGCATGTCACGGTCATTGTCGTTGTCGCCAAAGGCAGCGATTTCGGCCGGGGTAATCCCCCAGCTTTGCGCCAGTTCGGTCAGGCCAATCGCCTTATTCATATGGGCCGCGACGATGTCGATGCTCCCAAAGCCACTGGCCATCGCATTGATCTGCCCGGGAAAACGGGCGTTGAGTTGGGCTGCCAAGGTCCGGATGGTCTCATTGGGCCACTCACCATTGATTTTGTAAATGGTGTCGTTGACCTGGGTGAGGTCGTCGACCCGGACGATGTTGTTGAAGAAGTAGGACTGCGCAGCCGCGTCATTGGGCTGGTCGTCTTGCGGGATGTAGGTGCCGTGTGCACCGGACAGGCGTAAGACTTGTGGCCGTAATTGGGGGTCAGCCAAAATGGCGGTAATCACTTCGTGGACTAAGGGTAAGGGCAGGGCCGTTTCCAACCGGGTCTGACCATGGTCCACGATTTGGGCGCCGTTTTCGGCGACGAAGGTCTGGACACGGGGAGTCGGGGCAAAGACCCGTTGAAGGTGGCCCAAGTGGTTACCACTAGCCACGACGAAGCGAATGCCGGCGGCGGCCATCCGGGTCAGTTGTTGGTCGAAACGGTCATGATTGTATTGTCGTTGTTGATTGAGGAACGTCCCATCGACGTCAGTTGCAATCAGTTTAATCTGTGTCATCAGTATTCTCCTTGATGTTTTTAAGAATTTCTAATTTTAATCATAAAGGCTTCAAGTGGGGAATTCAATGGTGTAGGTTAACTGAAGAGTAGAAAAAGGGTTCTAATTACTAGTGTTTTTAACCAATATGCTATAAACTATTAATGAATCAGTAACATAAAGACTGAAAATAAGGGCTATAATAAATGGTTAGCGGGTCAGATGAACAGCTGCCCCCCTAATTTGCAATGCAGAAAGGAAGAAAGATTAAATGACGCAAACGAACGATTTAAACCAATCCTTGGAATGGTTCTCTCAACTCCAAAAGATCATGCGGCCAGTAACCACAATCAAGACGGAGGAAATTACGATCTCGTTGGAACAATTTAACCTGTTACACGCCATCACGAACCAAAAGGATGAGTTCACCCCAACGAAGTTCGCGGGTCAAATCGGGGTTTCTAAGTCCATGATCTCCGGTCAAATCTCACGGTTACTGCGGGCTGGTTTAATCGAAAGTATCGCTTCTCAAGTTGACCGGCGCCAACACAACTTGAAGTTAACGCCAGATGGTGTCAAAGTTTACACGCAAGTTCGTGGCCAAGTTGTTGAACGTTTGACTGGGTTACACGACGACATTGCCAAGTTAATGTAAGGTAATCACCTTTCTTAAATAATTGAAAATAAGTCCCCTTTACGACTGGAATCTTTCAATCGTGTGACAATTTGGTTAAGATGACCCAACGCTTTCATGTCTTAGCTTATAATGGAACATGTGGAAAGAATTTTGGAACTGGAGGGGATTTTTTGAATCTGAGGAAAAAACTAGGCCTACTGGTAGTCGTTGCGACGGGGGCAACGCTGTTGGGTCTAAGTCCGGTAGGTGCATTACCGGGGCAAACTAGTGGGACCACCGTTGCACAAGCGGCAACCACGATTAATGCCAAGCACCAGGGGATGGTCGGCAACGCCAAGACGACAAACAATGACGCCTTGCAAGCCATGATTGATAAATGGAGTGGGAGTGTTACGATTCACGTGCCTAAGGGGACTTACCTCTTTGACAAGGGTGCCATCAAACTTCATTCGAACATCACGTTTAAATTTGACAAGGGTGCCGTTTTCCGGATTACGGATGGTAATCGGGTAAACTTTGCTTACCCGAGTCCGGAAGCCGGTTACGATGGTGGGATTAGTAATGTCACCTGGAAGGGCGCGACGTTCCAAGGTGATAACACCGCGGAAGGCCAAAGTGTCTTCACCCAAAGCATTCATCATGCCACTAACGTCAATTTTGATAAATGTGTCTTTGATAACGCCGAATCACCGACTGGCCACTACATCGATATTGATGGGAGCCACAACGTGAATATCACGAACTCTGTGTTTACTGGGTTCAACGGCTCACAAGATTTCAAGGAAGCCATTCAAGTGGACTACTCCAACAAGAAGGCCATGTCTTACAAGAACAAGGGCGACCAATACGATAACTTACCAAGTTATGACGTGACGGTCGACAACAACCAGTTCTTACCAGTTTCCAAGAAGTCCGGGCAAGTCTCTTCTTACGCACCGAACCCCATCGGTGAACACGCCGTCTATGGTCACGGGAAAGCCGGCATCATTCATGATGTCCACTTCACCAATAACACGGTCGTTGACCCGAAGCCATTGATGGATGATGGTGTTGCGACGATTCACTTCAAGGGCATTTCCAACCTGTGGATCACCGGCAACCAGTTCATCAACCAACACGTGCTGGGTTCTGGGAACTACATTTACCTGTTGAACTCTGAACCAGACTACACGATGACCAACTTGAACATCACGGACAACACGTTTACCAACGTTAATCCAACCAAGCAGTACGTCTTCTTGGATAGCAAGTCCAGTGATAACCCGATGACCGATGTGACCATCACTGGCAACAAGGCCATCACGCAAAAGACTGGCGCCACCTTCGTTAAGGGGAACTTCCCGTTGACGGGCGACACCATCAACATCAGTGACAACAAGATCACCAAGGGCAGCGTCGTGGATACCAACGTGACGTCGCAACAGACCATCACCAACACGACGGTCCACAAACCTTCTTCTAACTCAAACTCGAGCTCCAGCAGTAAGCCGAAGCCCCAGAAGCTGAAGAAACGTAAGCAGACCAACAAAAACGAAACTTACGTGGCGGGCTTGAACACGCAACACGCCCAATTAGCAGACAACTTCGACACTTACTCCTTGTACAACCATATTCGCGGTCACAAGAACTGGAATATTATGAAGTACAACTGGAAGAAGCAAAAGAAGATGCGGGTCTACATCGACATGCGGGCCACGGCCGATACTGGTAAATGGTATCGGATCCGCTTCAGCAAGAAGTCCACGACCAAGTACTGGATTCGGGCGAAGGCCTTGGAATTCGATACCTTCATGAATGAAGAGTACAGTCGTGATTTGACCTTGATGAAGATCTACCCAGTCTACACGCGGCCATTCGATGACCCACTGTTAGCTAAGCAAAAAGGTACCACGGCCGACATCGCTGAACGGCGCGTTACGATTACGCACCGGGTCAAGCGGACAGATTCCAATGGCAAGGTCACCACTTATTACCAAATGAGTAATGGGTTGTGGACCCGGGCGTTGGCATTTGATTTGGATTCATAATTTGCAATCAGCTTAGGCACAACCACTGTTTAACGACGGCGGTTGCGCCTTTTTGGTGTCGGCAGGTTTTCGTGCAGAGTTCCCTGCAACTTTGCTGGCCGGAAAAACTGTTATCGGCCAACCGGTTTTGCTAGTCTTTGGGAGGGCGATGGTGAAATCGGTTAATGAGCTTAGCCGTCAGCTATCGTCTCAAGTAGACGTATGTATCAGCCAAGCACGGATAAACAAGGACGTGCCCGGGTCTCCAGTAGCTGCAACGATTGGATTCTTCCGAGTGAGTGCAATGGGCGTGTTGGAAGCACAGGTCCCTGGAGGCGCAGAGGGGGATACCTGGTACCCTGTCTCCGACGACCCCGACAATTAAAAACTAAATACCAAAATACAACCCAGCGAAAATACAAATTTTTCGCTGGGTTGTTAAGTTTTCCTTCAAACTTGATTCGCATCAAGGACAGTTTTCCAATGGAAATGGTACACTGTTTCCAAGCTCGATGGTCATCTTCAAGAAAACTTCAAGTTTCCGCCGTAAAACGGTTGCATTCCCTTGATAGAGTGTATTGTAAGCCCTTGAAAACGGGTGATTGACTACCGAATTTCATGAGAATCTGAAGAAATTGTTAAAAGGTGGCCTAGACCGAGTAAAATGGGTTCCATCATTGCGAATTGTGGTGTACAATGAGAAACATAATTAGCACTCAAGAAATAGATTGCTAAAACAAGTACCTCATCGAAGATAGACAATTGGAGGGCGATTTTATGATCAAAATGTACTTTCATGCTAAAACTACTGCGGTAACGAAAGCTATGAAATGGCTGGCTAACCATGACGCCATCTTTACTGCACGTGACATTAAAAAACAACCTTTAACCAAGGATGAAATTCTTTACATGCTTTCTTTGACTGAAGAAGGCACCGACGATCTGATTTCAACGCGTTCTAAGGCTTACAAGGCCTTACCTGCGTCCGTTCAGGACATGGGGATGAACGAACTGGTTGATCTCTTGCAAAAGAATCCGGGAATCTTAAAGAACCCAATCGTCGTTGACCGCAACAAGTTGGCCACTGGTTTTGATCTGGAAACCATCCGGGAATTCGTACCGGCCTCATACCGGAAGAAGGAACTGGCTAGCTTCTTCAAGATTTTGAACGGCGGCAACAAGACGGCCTTGGCCTAAACTAGCACGATAGAAGAGCGAAGCACCCTGACCATATAGTTATGGCAGGGTGCTTTTTGTTAATTGGCTGAAGGTTGAAAGATGAAAATCGGTTCTATGATGTTTGGTGTTGATGGAGAAATCTAGCGACACCATTTTTTTGTACAATAAGGGGCCAATCCCCTTTGTAATGACGGATATTTATCAGCTCAACGTATGAGTTTTAACCGTCACAATGATTTGCCATTTGCCAACGAATAAGCTATTATAAGTACATCAAAAATAAACGCTTAATAATACTTAATTAGAGGGGTGAACCATGCAACAGGCAGAACGCTTAAATCAAATTTTAACGGCATTGACGCGTCAGCATTCGTTGACATTACGGGAAATAATGGCTCTCACGGGGACGTCACGTGATACGGCTCGACGTGATATTGTGAAGTTAACAGCTAGTGATGAAGTAACGCGGAATTATGGTGGAATTAGTTTACCTAATAGTTTTAACCGCATCGATGATTTTCTAACCCGTCAAAGAGACTTGCCAGATGTGAAGCGCCAATTAGGGCTTGCAGCGGCACAGTTAGTGACAGGACAACAGCGATTATTTTTTGATATTTCAACGACAATCAGTTTGATCCCAGCGGCTTTAACGCTGACATCTAAGGTCTTAGCAGTGACGAACGCCTTGGATATTGCAGATCAGCTGTTGCGAAAAACATCGGCCCAAACGCGGGTGCTGGGTGGTCAATACTTACCAGAACGTCGTGGCACGATGGATACGGCGGCCTTGCATGATCTATTCGGCTTTACCTTCGAGCTCACGTTTTTGAGTGCAGCTGGTGTGACACCTGCTGGTATTTTGGTAGCGTCAAGAATCTTGTGTAAATGAAATGCCTTCGTACATATAATATGTAACTAACTCAAATAAATGATGCTTCCAAGGTGTCCTGGAGTCCTTTAAAGCCTCGGTGGATCCGCTTCAGAGACTTCTCGTTATAAGCATTA
>NZ_RHOB01000011.1 GCF_003946085.1 Levilactobacillus angrenensis
CTAGTTTTGAGGGAATAAGTTCTCTTATAGTGTGGTGGCGATAGCCTAAAGGATACACCCGTTCCCATGCCGAACACGGAAGTTAAGCTTTAGCACGCCGATAGTAGTTGGGGGATCGCCCCCTGCGAGGATAGGACGTTGCCACGCGAACGAAAGAACCCAGTGATTGGGTTCTTTTTTTATTGTCATTGATTGCAAAATCAGTGATAATAAGAGTATGCCGCTTTAGCTCAGGAGGTAGAGCGTTTCCATGGTAAGGAAGAGGTCGTTGGTTCAAATCCAATAAGCGGCTTATCAGTGTAGATTGGGACCGGCTTGTAAAAATAAGAACCGCACTGGAACAGCATTCCGGTACGGTTCTTATTTTTTTGAATCCGTTAGACACCATTAGCATTTGCGCGAAGCTTACGTATCATGCTTTCTTGTTCAAATTGAGGTTAGGGTTCTGCTCAGTAGATTCATTTAGCAGATCAATGCGTCTACAATTCTGGTAGCTACTTTAGCTTTCAGTACGGCAATCGGGTAAGCTTAGCAATCGACCGTGATTATATGCGTCCGGGTCCCAGCCGCTGGGAGATGGCCTATAGGTCGCTTCTCGTGAGCTGGCAAATAGGCTACCTGCGTGTGCCGACCCCTGATTGCCAGTCCGATACGAGACACACTGCATGCTGAATAACCCGTTAAATTACTTCCGATTGAACTCATTAATGCCCTTGTCTTCCGGAGGTTTCCCGCTGTATACTTTACCTGTATGTCAGAATTAAACAGGATTGGAGATAGGGAAATGAAGTTAAAGATCATGGCATTGAGTTTGGCGATTGCCGGGGCCTGGAGTTTGGGTACCGGGGCAGTGTCCGCTCAAGCCAGCACCACGCAGCACATCGTTTCACAAAAATCAGTGACGAAATTTGGTAAAGTCACTGGCAATCCAGCTGGGAGTCTGTATGCCTTCCATACCAGTGATGGGGCATTGACGTTGAGCGCGACGCATCAACTGAAAAACTTCAAGCACACGGCTTGGGAGATTAGTAAATCTGCGCTGGTCCAAAAGGCTAACGGGAAGACTTACCGCTACTATTACGTCAAGGCGCTCGGCACCAAGCAAACGGCGCGCGGCTGGGTTTGGCGGCATTATTTAAAGACTCCCAAGACAGTTAAGCTAGGGGCGCCCTACGTCAGCCAACAGGCCGTGAAAGCCTGGATGGGGTGCGAATCTGCTAGTTTACTGGAAGGCTTGCACTACAAGGGTGTGCTGAAATCCACTGGCTTAGTGGCCTTCATGAAGCATTTGCCACGCAGTAAAAATAATAATCCTAATAATGGGTTTGCGGGCAGCCCCTACAAGGTGACGCCGGGGGTCTTCCAGTCGATTTTCCCACGGCCATTGGCCAAATGGGGGAATACCTACACGCCCGTGAAGAATATCAGCGGTGCCAAGCTCAGTCAGTTGCGGTCACAATTACGGCGGCACAATCCCGTGGTCGTTTACGTGACGCTGCACTTTGCTAAGGCCCAATACGGTCATTACTTCTGGGGAACCGGGATTAACAACAGCCACGTCATGTTGCTAGATGGTTACCGCAAGGGCGGCTACCACGTGGCTGACCCGAACCATGGGAAGTACTGGGTCAGTGCGGCTAAATTCGCTCGCAGCTACAATTACAAGCACTTCGCTGTGGCCGTTGAAGGGAGATAGTGGTATGAGCAATTGGGTCAGAGTTTTCAGTGGTATGTGCATCGGTCTCGGTTTACTAGGGGCAGGCGTTACCGCTCAGGCGCAACCGGTGACCACCAAATCCGGGCGGACGACCAATTCACGAATCGTCCGGAGCGCTGGCTGGCGCTTATGGAGCAAGCCTGACATCAAGCAAGCTACAGTTCGCCGCAAGACGGGGAAGCTGAAAGGTAAGCTGGTTCAAATCGACCGAGTGGCCCGCGTGGGTCAAGCCAGTTACCTGCAAATCAGCCGTCGAGGCCACGTTTATGGTTGGCTTAATCAAAAAGGGTTACGGACTACTAAAAAAACCGTATTGCCGTACACCTACACGAGCCAATTATATCCGTTATACGCGCCGAACGGCTGTGAAGCAGCGAGCTTGAAAATGGCTTTGTCAGTCAAGGGAATCGCGACCAAGACGTCCCTCAAAACGATCATCAATAAAATGCCTAAGGCCAAGACACCTAAGAAGGGCTTCGTTGGCAACCCTTACACGGAGAGTCGGCCCGGAGAAACGCGGACGATTTATCCCAAACCACTAACGGCCTATACCAATACGTTTGACGCCCGCGCTGTCAACATTACTGGCGCGACGAAGAATCAGTTGATCCGGGAAATCAAGCGGGGCAACGCGGTAATTTTTGCTGGGGCTTGGCGTATGCAAGGGTCCCGTCCGTATCACGTTTTGACACTCGTTGGGTATCAACGGGGGCAGTTTTTAGTGGCCGATCCGTACATGAAGAAGAGTTGGCCGAATAAAGTTTATTGGACCGGAACGCGTAATTTTATGAAAGTGTACCAATCCCGCCACTCGCGGGCGATTGCGGTGCGTTAAGCCGCGACTCGGAATCATCGTTCAAAGGCGGTGGTTCCTTTTTTGATTGTGCAAACAAGAACTTATTCTCTTCTGTCTGTTAACCTGATAGGATATTGATTATCGGAGAGAGAACAACAGGCAATTATAGACATTATTATTTTGGAGGAGACTAACATGGCACAAAACGTACGGACCACTCTTTGGTTGACCGCTGCAGCAACACTCGTGGGGACGGGCATGCTGCTGGAATCACCGAAGGCTAGCGCGGACGCGAGAGACAATGACAAATATACCCAGGTAAGCAGCAGACGGGGAGACAGGGTCAAGGATTGGATGCCTAGTCCAGAGCTGCAAAAGATTGTGTTGAAAACGCTTCAACAAATGGGAAAACGAATCAAGACAGAGCAAGACATTAAGCAGTCCCACATGAAGGAAATCAAAGAAATTATCGTGGATAATGATACCGTGGTGGGCAAAGGGGTCCAAAACCGGTTACCTGTAAGCCTGCAGGGATTGGAATACGCCACAAGCTTGCACACGTTGATTTTGGACGGGGGTGTGACCAATTACGACAATGAAGGTAACATCAATTATGGCGAACACCCACAAACGGCACCGCGTGGTAATGTGACGAACTTGGGGCCGTTGAAAGACATGAAAAATCTTCAAACGTTAAAGGTGATGAATAACCGGTTATCAGATATTCGGGCGTTAGCGGGAGTAACGAGTATTCGTGATTTGGACCTGAGCGGTTGTCAAATTGAAGACTTCAGTGTCTTGAGTCAACTGGCGTTGGAAAGCTTCAACGGCGATAATCAATTCATTTCCCGCCCAGTACTGTTAAAGGACAATAAGTTTAGTAGCAACATGCCCAACAAGACCATGACGCGGGATGGCAAACGCTACCAGATTAAAGCATTAGACAAATTTGCCGTGCCAATGTACGTTGAGGAAACTCGGCACAAGGATAACGGTGATTTCATTTCCGCGACGCCATTTTACCGGGTCCACTTCAGTGGTGGGGAAGCCAAACCGGATGGACAAGATGGGCTGACTTACGAAACGTTACATGTCCCAGAAACCATCAAGCCCGGCGATAACTTTACGGATGGCAAGTTGACCAACTTAGAGAACGGTAAAGACCGGCTCGCGATGTTGGGAGAAATCCGTGATCCAGAGAATCCAGACCGCGTGCTGTGGACCTTTGTTCAACAGTACCGGCCGAAGGATGAAGCTGCTCCTGTGAAGGTCCATTACGTTGATACGGAAGGCAAACAAATCAGCGAAGACGACATTTTAGAAGGTGGCCTGGGCCAAGCTTACGATGCACAACCTAAGGATGTTGAAGGCTACACTTACAAGGAAACTAAAGGGGAGCTGACCGGATCCTTTACTCAAAGTGAACAAGAGGTCACCCACGTCTTTGAGGTCACTTCGACGGATGTCGATGACGATGATGAGGACGAGGATGACAATGATGGCAACGGCTCAGACAACAACGGCAATGGATCCGGCGGTAATGGCGGCGACAATAACGGCGCTAACAACGGTGGCGACGAAAACAACTCCGGCAATGAAGGCGGCAACGGCTCCGATAACGGTGGAGATGGAAACAACACTGGCAATGAAGGAGACGGCGACGACGCTAACAACGGCGGAGGTGGGAATAACTCCGGCAACGAAAGCGGCGGCAACGGTTCCGACAACGGCGGAGATGGGAACAACTCTGGCAACGACGGCGACGGCTCCGACAACGGTGGAGATGGAAGCAACTCTGGTGACGAAGGAGACGGTAACGGCTCTAACAACGGTGGAGATGGAAGCAACTCTGGTAACGAAGGAGACGGTAACGGCTCTAACAATGGTGGAGATGGGAACAACTCCGGCAACGAAGGTGGTAACGGTTCCGACAACGGCGGAGATGGAAACAACACTGGCAATGAAGGAGACGGCGACGGCTCTAACAACGGTGGAAATGGAAGCAACTCTGGTAACGAAGGAGACGGTAACGGCTCTAACAACGGCGGAGATGGGAACAACTCCGGCAACGAAGGTGGCAACGGTTCCGACAACGGTGGAGATGGAAACAACTCTGATAACGAAGGCGGCAACGTAACTGGACCAGGAACTGGTGGCGGCAATAACGGTGGCGGTGGCCAACCAGGTGGGGGCAATGGCTCCGGTGGTGGTTCCGGTTCTGGCGGCGGTAACGGAAATGGTGGCAACGGTGGTGACGGCTCCGGTAGTGGAGACGGTGACGGCGATGGCGACGGTTCCGACAACAACGACGGAGATACTGGCTCTGGCGACGGCAACGACGGAGATACTGGCTCTGGCGACGGTTCCGACAACAACGACGGAGATACTGGCTCTGGCGACGGCAACGACGGAGATACTGGCTCTGGCGACGGCAACGACGGAGATACTGGCTCTGGCAACAACAACGGCGGAGATACTGGCTCTGGCGGCAACGACGACGGAGATACTGGCTCTGGCAACAACAACGGCGGAGATACTGGCTCTGGCGGCAACGACGGCGGAGATACTGGCTCTGGCGACGGCAATGACGGAGATACCGGTTCTGGCAACGGGAACGGAAACGGATCTGAAGGCGGCAACGGGAACGGAAACGGATCCGAAGACGGCAACGGGAACGGAAATGGTTCCGAAGGCGGCAACGGGAACGGAAACGGATCTGAAGGCGGCAACGGGAACGGAAACGGCTCTGAAGGTGGCAACGGGAACGGAAACGGCTCTGAAGGCGGCAACGGGAACGGGAACGGATCCGAAGGCGGCAACGGGAACGGAAACGGATCTGAAGGCGGCAACGGGAACGGAAACGGATCCGAAGACGGCAACGGGAACGGAAATGGTTCCGAAGGCGGCAACGGGAACGGAAACGGCTCTGAAGGTGGCAACGGCAACGGTAATGGTTCCGAAGGCGGCAACGGGAACGGAAACGGATCCGAAGGCGGCAACGGGAACGGAAACGGCTCTGAAGGCGGCAACGGCAACGGTAATGGTTCCGAAGACGGCAACGGGAACGGTAATGGTTCCGAAGGCGGCAACGGGAACGGTAATGGTTCCGAAGGCGGCAACGGGAACGGAAACGGATCCGAAGGCGGCAACGGGAACGGTAATGGTTCCGAAGGCGGCAACGGGAACGGTAATGGTTCCGAAGGCGGCAACGGGAACGGAAACGGATCCGAAGGCGGCAATGGGAACGGTAACGGCTCCGGTAGCGGTGACGAAAACGAAAACGATACTGGTTCCGGCGGGAATAACAGTGGCAATGGCAATAACAACGGCAACGGCAATACCGGTGGCAACAACGATGGCAACAACTCCGGCAGTGGCAATAATACCGGTAACGGTAACAACGGTAACACTGGCGATGGCGCTGGTAACGGCAACACTGGTAGTAACAACGGCAACACTGGTGGGAGCAATACCGGCACCGGCAGCGGCAATAACACCGGTGGCGGTAACACGACTGGCAGTGGTAGCGGCAATGGCAATACTACTGGCAACGCCAACGATACCGGCAATACTGGCACCGGCAATAACGGTTCTGGTAACACGACTGGTTCCGGTAGCACCGGCACTGGTACTGGTTCAACTGGCAGTTCAACCGGGGCATCAGATGTCGAAGATGATGCCGAAGACCAAGAAATCACCGGATCCGACACCGATGATTTAACTGGTAGCACGGGGGGCAGTTACGGTGGTAGCAGTTCACCGAGTGGCATGAGTTACGGTGGCGGTTCCGGGTCCTCCGGTTACTCCGGTGGTAGCGGCTCTGGTTCTGGTTCCGGGAGTTACGGTCATTCCAACGGTGGTACGAGTGGCGGCGGTTCCGGCTTCCTACCACAAACGGGCGAACAACAGTCCAAGCTCGCTTGGTTCGGTGCATTATTAGCCGCCTTCACCCTGAGCGGCTGGAAGAAACGTCGCGACCACGAGTAAGCAGAATAGAAAATGCACATTCGTTAAGCTGGCAAATAGCCAGTCCTTAGCAGATGTAGCCAACAAAAAGGAGGGAAACAATGCGTAGCAAAACAGAAAACGTTCCGGTAACGTTTACCCCGTTACACTGGTTGGGTAGCTTGCTGGCGGCGTTTCGCGAAGAGAGTTACGATCCTAAGCAACCACGTTAATCACTACTGGCATAAAGAAAGGACCGGGATAAATGGCTATCCCGGTCCTTTTACATACTAAAATGAATTAAGCTTCCGCCTGTTGGCGTTGATGGAGGTGGTCCCAGGCGCGCGTCAATTCGGCGGTGTAGGCGTTGAAGCCCACCTGATTGAGGTGTTCATGCGCAGTGGCGCGGTCGAAATAAGCGACGCGTTGGAGTTCCTCACGTTGAATTGTAAAGTCGGCCAACGTTTGGTCCGTTTGGAAGGCGAACCAGGCTTCAATCCAGTGGGAGTGCGGCTGTAACCAGAAATTATCGGCCGGACTCACGGGGATGTCGATGCCCAATTCTTCATGAATTTCGCGGTGCATGGCCGCCGTGATGGTCTCGCCCGCCACGACGGAGCCGCCAACGGAACAATCCCAGCAGTCGGGGAAATTCAACTTATTGGGGGACCGTTGTTGCAAAAGCACTTCACCAGCGGTGTTGAAAATAAAGGCATCGACCACCAGATGAAAGCAACCCGCGCGAACGGGGTCTTGGCGCTGTTGTTGGCCGACGCGCTGGAGGCGCTGGTTATAGACGTCCCAATATTCACTTAAACGGTCTGCGGCCATGTCGGTCATCTCCTTACCTTTAATCCTAGCGTACCACTTTTAGGGCTAAAGGTTGACCCACAAATTTAATAAATGGATCAGTCGGTCTCGTAACGCGTAATTTCAAATTGATGATTTTCGTATTTGGCCATGTACACGTCGCGAATATTTTCCACCCCGTGTTGTTTGAGTTGGGCCAGCAACCACGCTTCATCGTGACTCATCAGTTCTAAGACGTCGTAGTCAATCTGACCGTCAACGATGACCGGGTAACGAATTGACCCGTCGCCTTGACGCAAGACGGTGAGGCTGCCATTTTGTTCAACGATGGCCCGCTTCACATCATTAATCTGGTAAACGCCAGCAGTCCGCAGCTTGAAGTCGATTTCTTTAGCGGAGAGGTTGGCTTTGAGGCAGTTGTGGACCAACAGTTGGCCATTACGAATCACGGTGATGGGGCCACCGTCAATGAATTTGCCAATGGCCCGGACGTGGATTTTCAGGTAGCGGGTCACTAAGATCAGTAGCGACCAAATCAGGAGGACGATGACAAACTGAATCAGGGTGACGGCGGAGTTGTAAATGACCCCGCCGACGATGCCCCCTAAGACGTAGTTTTGCACCTGGTCAATGGCCGAGGTGGGTGCCAGGTTCCCCTTGCCAGAGAAATTGATGAGCAGCGTCATAAAAACAAAACCGACTAGTAATTTAATAAAGACATCTGAATAGACGAACATAGCTTACTCCTTTACGATGGTGACTTTCGGCCGATGTAGCTGGACGCGCTCGAGTACGTAGGCGGAGCCGTCCGAATTATAATCTAAACGATAATAGCCGCTGGGGGCCTTGATCAGCAGGTTCGTGTTCGTGGTGGTCGCGTTGACCGCTAACTTACTGGGTTGGACGTCTAATTGCTGGGCAACGTTTTTCACAGTCGCCGTAATCTCGCCAGTCTGTTCGGTGGCCGAACGCAACGAGACCAGACTGTTGATTTGAAAACCTAAAACGAGCAATAATAACGTCCCCGTAATAATACTCATATCTTTATATTTGACGTTCCACCGGTGACGCAGATAGTAAACAAATAAGCCGACGAAAACGGCTAGTAGCGCGATAATCAGCCCGATGCGCAGGTATTGCCAGCTACTGTGATGCGTGGTGAGATAGCCATAAGTATAGAATGTCATCGTATACTCCCTTCAATTGTTACTAGGGGTTATTTTATCACGAAATTTGTTGTGTGGGGGAAATGAGGCAACCAGTCTTTTAATTAGAATACAGTGAGAGTATAATGAGAATATTTATAAAAAGGAGGTGTCGCCATGGACGTACGGATTACGAATCGCCAGTCGATCATCCAAATCGTAAAAGCGGCTAGTAGCGATATCATTGGGACACTGGGTGGCGACACCTTCAGCTTTGCTTTGGGATTGATGCTGTTGCACGCCACACATTCGGCCATCAGTTTTGGCTTGGGGTCAATCATTTATCCACTGGTGGGCCTGTTACTGGTCCTCCCCGTGGGCAATCTGGTCGATCGACGGCGGCACAAACCGTTACTTTTGATGAGTCGGGGGGTGGTCGTCGTGAGCTTTGGCGTGTACGCCTTAGTGGCCCCACACGTCAGTAATGTCATGGCACTGGCAGTGATTATCTTGACGATTATTGCCTGTGCGGACAAGGTCACGATCACGACTTACACGGCATCGGTCCACGAACTGGTCAACGACGAGCACGTCAAGACCCTGGCAACCATTGAACAGGCGGCGACGGCTGGCATCCAGCTGATTTCACCAGTCTTAGCGGCGGCGCTGTATTCTTGGATTGGGTTTGAAGGTATCGTCCGTGTGGAGTTAGTCGTCGAGATGACGACCTGGCTGATTGCGCTGAGCATGCGGTTTCACCCGTTGGCGGCGGACGATGAGGCGACCGGCGAAACGGCCAAGTCGCCTTGGGAACAGTTCAAGGTGGGGCTCGACTTTATTCGGACCCACTTTACCTTGCAGGCCGTGGTCTACATGGGAATCTTTCTTAACTTTTTGCTAGCTTCTATCGACGTCGGCTTGCCGTACGCATTAGTCCAAACGCGGCACTTGGGCAACGACCGGTTGAGCTGGGTCCTGAGTGCCTTTGCCGGCGGGGTATTACTGGGTAACGTGGCCCTGACGGCACTGCCGCGCTTTAAAAACGTCTTGCTGGTGGTCTTGCGGCTCTCCATGGGACTGGGCGGCATCATCGCCGTATTTGGCATCTGCTTCATCGCGCCACTCCAGGGGATGACGCTGATTGGGTGGTTGATTGGCCTGTCCCTGATTTCCGGAGTGATGCTGGCATTCGTCAACACGCCCATGTCCGTATACATGCAGATGACCGTGCCAACCAAATTGCTGGGGCGCGTCGGGTCAACGTTTAGCACCTTGATGCAACTGGCCTTGCCGTTAGGGACCGCGGCGTATGGCCTGTTCTTTCAAAAATTCCCAGCCGGGCCGGTTTACCTGATAACGGGTATCGTCATCATCGGCTATATCGGGGTCAACTTCATCTTAGTTCATCGGCACGACGCCGCGGAGCAAATTAAGCGAGGTTGAGGACATTTCGTGCTAAACTCGAAGGCGTAGATTAGACGAAATGGAGGGTTCCAACTATGCAAGAGTTTGATATCGTGATTATTGGTGGCGGCCCCGGTGGCCTGGCAGCGGCGTACGGGCTACATGCTAGTGGCCTGCGGGTGGCGGTCGTCGAAAAGGACCTGTGGGGTGGCACTTGCCCGAACCGGGGATGCGACCCGAAGAAAATTCTGATGGCGGCAGTGGAAGCTCAGGGCCGCAGCGAAACCTTGCAGGGCCACGGCTTGACCAGCGTACCCCAGATTGACTGGACAGCCTTGATGGCCAAGAAACGTGCCTACACGGCGAAGATTCCCAGTGGCACCAAGAGTGGCCTGCAGGCGGCCGACATCGCGACCTTTGAGGGCACTGCCAGCTTTAACACCGACGGCACCCTGACCGTGGGCGAGACGCGCTTAAATGCGGCCAACTGGATCATTGCTACGGGCCAAGAACCGCGGCTGCTCGATATTCCCGGTAAGGAACTGTTACGGACTAGCAATGACTTCTTGGACTTGGATCAGCTGCCGGCAGACATTACCTTGATTGGTGCAGGCTACGTCGGGGTTGAACTGGCGGCCATTGCCAACGCTGCTGGCAGTCGCGTACATTTGGTCCACCACAATGACCGACCGCTGCGGGCCTTTGATGGCGACCTGGTCCACGACTTAATGGACCGTTTGACGGCTGAGGGCGTTGATGTGAAATTAAACACGGACGTGACCGCCGTGGCTGCGGTCGATGACCAGTATCAACTGACGACGGCCAGTGGGGATACCTGGACGTCTGATTTGGTCTTTGCCACGGCTGGGCGGACGCCAGTGATCGACGACTTACATCTGGAACGCATCGACGTGGTCACGACACCACACGGCATCTCGGTCAACGGTCGACTCCAGACGACCAATCATCACGTGTTTGCGCTGGGCGATGTGGTCGATCGGCCACAACCCAAATTAACGCCGGTGGCTGGCTATGAAGGCCGTTACCTGACGGATGCGCTGACTAACGGGGATGCGGACCCTATCAGCTACCCGGTCATTCCGTCGGTCGTTTACGGAAAAACCCAACTGGCACAGCTGGGGGTAACACCCGCGCAAGCCGAAGAGGCACCGGAAAAATACCACGTCAACGACTTGGATTTGACCCACTGGTACAGCTACCAACGCACGGCCGACCCGGCCGCCAGAATCAAGGTCGTGGTTGACCAGATCAGTGGCAACATCGTCGGTGCCGCGGTCTTGAGCGGTGAGGCCGAACAAGTTATCAACTACCTGGACTTCGTGATTCAAAACCACATGAGCACGGCCGACATCAACCAAACGATTTTGGCGTACCCAACGCTGGCTTCAGATCTGACTTACTTTAACTAGCCAGCGCAGGTGGGAAGATAAAAATTAGTTATTTACAACTTCGTAGTGAGGACTGGCTGTCTGCCAAATCTGGGTTGGAAACCGACCGAGTCTAAGAAGCGGTCTCGGCCTCGCTTTGAGCCGAAACGTGCGCCAACAGGCAACTGATTCCGCCTATTGTCACACCCTTTTTCAGCCTAAGAAAAAGCGCTTAAAACGCAAGCCAAACAGGAAACAAAATACGCACCCCTGGAAATTGTCCGGAGGTGCTTTTGTGTTGGCCAATTTTGGCGTATGATGGAATTTATTAATGGTTGTTGCGTGAGTGGGCTGTGGTCTGGGTCGACGGGATTTGCTGTTCAGAATATGTAAGTTGGCTTGCGTTGAGGAATGAGACCGTTCTTTAACTCGACCGCGCCCACCGTGTTCCGACGCTTCTCTGGCGAACGGCAGACGGCCAACAGTATAGTCCATCGCAACCGCAACGATTAACGAGACTAAAGAAGGAGGGATCCGCGTGGCATTTCTAGGAACGTTATGTTTGATATTGATTCTGACGACCTTGGCGGGCAACTTGTCTAACCGCTTAGGCGTGCCAGCAGTCATTGGTGAGTTACTAGTGGGCATTGTCCTGGGACCGGCGCTACTGAACTGGGTACACTTGAACAGTTTAGTCAGTTTATTCGCCGATATCGGGGTAGTGATTTTGATGTTTCTCGGGGGGCTGGAGAGCAATCTGCAGTTACTGATGAAGTATTTGCGCCCGGCTATCGTGGTGGCAACCTCCGGCGTGATTTTTCCGGTCGTCTTGATGGGCTTAACGTCTTGGTGGTGGGGCTTTACCCCGCTGGAATCACTCTTTATTGGGGTGATTTTCTCGGCGACCTCGGTCTCGATTTCGGTGGCCGTGTTAAAGGAATATCACGCCCTGACCACGCGAGAAGGGGCGACGATTTTAGGGGCAGCCGTGGCCGACGATATCATTGGCGTGATTTTACTGTCCTTGATGATCAGCCTGCTGGCTAGCCAGGGTATCCAGACGGCGGGCAGTCAACCCGCGCTGGCATTGGTTTTGCTGGAACAGGTCGTCTTCTTCGTGGGGACATACGCCTTGGTCAAATGGATTGCACCGTACTTAATGCACTTGAGTGAACGACTGGTGGTCCCGTCTAGCGTGACCATCATGTCGATGGTTATTTGTCTGGGGATGGCTTGGATCGCCGATATCGTTGGCTTGAGTGGGGCCATTGGCGCATTCTTCGCCGGTATCGCCGTGGCCCACACGTCGTACCGCGCTGTGTTGGTCGACCACGTGGAGCCGCTGGGCAATGCCATTTTCATTCCGGTCTTCTTCGTTAGCGTCGGTCTGAACATGACCTTAGACCATTTGGTGGAAAACTTAGGTATCATCGTCATCTTAACGGTGCTCGCCTGCGTGACGAAGCTGATTGGCTGCGGCTTGGGTGCCCGGCTGAGCGGGTTTAATAGCAACAGCAGTACCGTCATCGGCACGGGGATGATTGCCCGGGGCGAAATGGGCTTGATCACCGCTCAGATTGGTCACGAGGCGGGCTTGCTCGCCGGTAGTGACTACTCCGCCATGATTTTAGTGATTATTTTAGCAACTATTTTAGCGCCATTATTATTGAAACAGGCATTGAAACGGATGCCGGCTGGACGACCAGAAGAAGCCGTCTAGCAGTGTTGGGGAACACGGAAAAATTTGTCAAAGGGGTAGGGAAGCAACATGCGGTTTAATCGATTATTTTATCGCCAAATCGAGTTTTGGCTTGGTGTAATGCTAGTGTTGGCCGGACTGGTCTTTCTATTGATTGGTCAGGCGTTGACCATCAGCTGGTGGTTGACGATTGTCGAAATTTTAATTGGGGTGGCCCTCATCGTGGATTGTCTGATTGACAGTTGGCGCTAGTGGGGTCAGAAAAGGCGCCTGGGATGCCTCCCGGACGCCTTTTCCAATTTGCGGGTTCTAGATTGGTTAACCCTACCTTACCGAAGTTAGTCGCCGTCGTCAACGATTTTCGTTTTAACTGAGAAATGGTTGGCGACAGCGACCGATGCCGCCTTAATGCAATTGCCCAGCTAGCGGGACTGGTGAAATTTGTTCGAATAGTTAATAATCAGGCTTGCTTTCTAACTGGAAGACGCGTAAATTTAATTGCGAGATGAATGACACACGAGTATTCAAGGGAGGAACCACCATGAGTAAACCCTATTTTCTAATTGGCTTAGCCGCCGTCAGCTTCGGCCTGGCAGCGACCAGTTTGACGAGTGCCCAAGCGGCTACTTGGCACAAAGGAACGCCCAAGGTCATGCGCCACACCTGGTATTATAACGGCAAGGCGGATAACAAGGCTTATATCACCTACAGTCAGACCAAGAGTACCGGCAACCTGTTCGGCTACGATGACGCCAGCGAGAGTTACTACCGACTGCCCGGCTATGGCTTGAAAAAGCTGAAATACCAGTCACTGGGCAAGCACGTCTACCGGTTGTCCGGCATCCAGTATTCGCCTAAGGGCAGTACGGTCCAGTTCGACGGCCAGCGGATGACGTACAAGGTGAAGGCGACGAAGAAGCAACTGCATTTCTATAAGGGCTACCACAATTATGTCCGCAAGGCGGCCTTCGCCACGATTAAGACGCCGAGTACTTTGAAATAGCGGAGCGCCTGCGTCAGCTCAGCTGGGCAGCAGAATCAACAGTAACAGCATATGAAAAAACAGCTTCCCACCGCGATTTGGTGAGAGGCTGTTTTTAATTTGCTGACTAAAGATTGAAAGTAACATCAACGCGGTAGTTCTCGGAACGACAGTGTTCTGTCCACTAGATTAGTGAAATCAGGAGCCTGCGTCAGCCAGAGATTCCGCCTGCTCTGGGGAACACCTCCACCTCTGGCTGCCTCCGGCGAGTTGTGATTACCTGCAATCTTGTCTTAGTTAAAGACTAGTTGTCAAATCAGCCGCTACCTGTGGCTAAACCAACTGTTACTAGCAAACACTCTTGTAGCCGAGAGTCCGCCCACCGCGTTCCAACCCATAGTTGGCGGACGGTAGGCGGCCAGCTCCAACTACGAAGCTGTAAATGACTAATTTTAACGTGAGAAGTCGCATAGTGATAATGTTCTAGCTGATTTTCATCTTTCAACCTTCAGTTGCTGATTAATTTTGGAATTCATGTTCAATCGTCAGGTCCGCCGCCGGAATCTTGTCGGAGGCAATCAGCGGGGAGGCGGGGCCAATCGACAACAGGGTCAGGTGGTGCATGGCCCGCGACGCAATCGTGTAGAGCGTCCCGGTCAGCTGCTCATCGGGGTAATTGTCAGCGGAAACGTTGTAGGCAATCACACTGTCGAACTCCAATCCCTTGGCCAGGTAGATTGGCAACACCACCACACCCTTAGGCAGGGAGCGGTCGGTGTCAGTCAGCCGGGTCAGGTCGAAGTCGCGGTGCAGTTCTTGATAAACGTACTTGGCTTCGGCTGTGCTCTTGGTGAGAATGGCCACGGTTCCGTTGGTGGCTAGCTCGACCGTCAATTCGTGCGCCAGGGCCTTGAAGGCCGCCGCCGTGTCGTAACGGATGATGACCTTGGGTAAGTCACCGGGCCGGTTGAAGGCCTCAATCTGGTCGCCATCAGGCAGGAGGGCCTTGGCAAACGTCGTGATGGGTAGCGTCGAGCGGTAAGACCGCCGCAGCGTGATCAGCCGTGAGCGTTTGACGTTAAGCGCGGCGTCCAGCTTTTTCAAGATGGCTTCGGGGGCCTCGACAGCCTTGAAGAGGGCCTGTTCGCTGTCGCCCAGCAACGTAAGCTTGGCGCGCGGAAAGGCGTGTTGCAGGTAAATCAGTTGAGCCATCGAGTAATCCTGCATTTCATCGACGAAGAGGTGCTGCATCCGGTGGTTTGCCCCGCCACCAGCTAAAATATCGCGCAAATACAGCAACGGTGCGGCATCGGTCAATGCCAAACGGTGGAACTCAATGTCGTGTTGGTAGCCGTCGATCACTGTTTGCCAGTCAGCCGCCGTCACGTCGTCGGGTAGCGGGCACTGTTTGAGAAATTCAGTGAACTGGCTGTAGGCGTCCAGAAAGTAGCCGTTGTAAATGGCATCGTCCACGGACCGTAATCGGCGCCGCACGATTTGCCGGGCAATGAAGTCAATCTCGTCATCGAGCTGTTCAAATTGGCCCAGGTGCTTTTCGCCCAGTAGATTGTGATAATCCTCGTCGCTGAGCTGGTCGATGGTGTCACGGACCCAGTCAGCCTTGGCTTCCTCGGCAATGCGGTGCTTGAGCCGTTTTTCCAGCTCGTTCTTAGTCCGCAACAAGCGATCGGCAGGTGCGGCGGCCAACGGAATTTGTCGGTAGATGTCGCGAATCTCTTCTTTACTGAAGAACACCCGGCTCTTGAAGCGGATGTCCGTGAATTTCAGGTCGTCGGCGCGACAGTGCAGGCAGTAGTCACGTACGGCCGTCATCATTGCGGCACTTTCGCGGAACTGGCGTAGCGGTAGGTTGACCGGCGTTTGTTGGTCGGCTTCGTAGCGCTCGAATTGCGTTTGGACGTTCAGCCCTTGGAAGCGTTGCGTGAGAAATTCTGCCAGGGTGACCTGGCGCATGTTGCGCTCACCCAAGCTGGGGAGCACGTCACTGATGTAGTGGCTGAACAAGCGGTTGGGCGAGAACAAGACGATTTGGTCAGCCTCGAGGTCGCGGCGACTGTGGTACAGCAGGAAGGCGATGCGCTGGAGAATGGCGGACGTCTTGCCCGACCCGGCAACCCCTTGGACCACGAGCAGGTCGCTCTTGGTATCACGGATGATGTCGTTTTGTTCTCGCTGAATGGTAGCCACGATATTTTGCATGGTGGCGTCGTTCTGTTCGCCCAAAGCGTGTTGGAGCATTTCATCACCAACAGTCTCGTTGGTGTCAAACATGCTTTCGATTTTGCCGTCTTGAATCAGAAATTGCCGCTTCTTCAAGAGGTCGGTCTGTTGTGGGCCGGCCGGTGTGTCGTAGGCGACCTGGCCCAGGACACCGTTGTAGTACACACTGGAAATCGGCGCGCGCCAGTCATAGACCAGAAATTCTTGGTCGTCGTTGACAAACGAGGCAGTTCCGATGTACAGCGATTCCGGTTGCGTTTCGTCCGGGTCCTGAATGTCGATGCGCCCGAAGTAGGGGGATTTCTGGAGTTCTTTAAAGGTATCAAGTTGTCCTTGAATAATGTTTTGGTTTTCCGTCAGCCGCGAGACTAAGGCCCGTTGCTGCTGGAGTTCGGCACTGGTTTCGATTCGGTCATCGACTTCAAACCAGTTGACCGAGGTGTTTTCGCTATAGTTCTTTAACACGTTACGCAGCTCTTGGTGCGCCGCGTCATAGTCGGCAGCGGTCTTATCGATGCGCTTGCCAATCTCATCACTCACGCGGTCGACGCGCTGTTGTTCCTGAGCTTCTTCGCTGGTGGTCAAAACGACCGCCTCCTTTGGGTAGACTAAAGTGCCTAACAAGTTTAGTCATTATTGGGGGCTGTGTCAATCAATCTAGCTTGGGAAGGGAGAAGTCAAATGAAGTGGGAATGTCTTTAATTTGAAATTGGCATAAGGAAGGCCATGAGTTTTGTGCATTTTGCATAAGAAAGCGCTTACTTAATTAGAGCGTTTTATGATACTCTTAATGTAAGGTAGTTATCAGTCAATGAAAATGGTGTCGCGCTTACACCATTCAGGCCTGAGATTACCGCAATACATAGGTGAAAGGATGAGTGTTATGCAAGGCTGGCAATTTACGAAGACTCATGCACCACTACAATTAGTTGAGGTCGCGGATCCCGTCGCGGCGGCAGGGCAAGTGGTCGTGGCTATCAAGGCGTCCGGGCTCTGTCACACGGACGTGACCATCATGGATGACCCGGGCTGGATGGACTTGGTACAGCCGCCCGTTATCTTGGGTCACGAGTGTGCGGGGGTCATCGAATCAGTCGGCACTGGCGTCAGCAAATTTAAACCGGGCGACCGCGTTGGCGTATGTCCCATTGATCCGGATACGCAGGTCTCCATTGGTGGTGTGGTCGACGGTGCCTATGCAAACAAGCTGGTCGTCCCGCAAACGGAATTGATTCCGTTGCCCGACAACGTCTCATTCATTGACGGCGCGGCGGCCACGGATGCCGGCATGACATCGCACCGGGCCATCTTTGGCGTCGGTGGCGCGCGGGCCGGGATGAAGGTCGGTATCGTGGGTATTGGCGGTATCGGTGATTTCGGTGCGCAGCTGGCAATTGCGGCCGGTTGCGATGTTTACGCCGCGGACCCGAAGCCGGAAGCCAAGCAGATGGCGGCGGCCATGGGGTGCAAGGCCATCTTTGATGACGTCAGTGAGATGAAAGACATCGCGCCTGATTTGATTGTGGACTTTGCAGGCTTTGATACGACCACAGCCCACGCGCTGTCAGTGGTCGCGCCGGGCGGCAAGGTCGTCGTGGTGGGGATGGGCATTCTCCACTCGACCATCAGTACCTGGGACCTGATTATGAAGCGGGCGCAACTCGTCGGCAGCATGGGCGGCGACAACTCAGACATCGCCTTTTGCTACGACGCGTTGTCTAAGGGCCTGGTCAAACCGGCACTGACCACCATTGACTTCAGCGAAATTGACCAAGGCTTGGAAAAGTTGCGGCAAGGTGGCGTCACCGGGCGGTTGATTGCGACGCAGGCGTAGTGTGATAAATGAATAGAAGTGAGGCCGTTCCCATGATGGGGCGGCCTTTTTTATAAATCAGATTATAATAAAACATAATTAAAATAATTTACATTAATAACGATGACTAGGGACGATAATCTGGTATACTGAGATTAAGCAAAATTCTGAGTTGATAGGTGGCATTGAAACGCTTGAATATTCAGTGAAAACTAGGTCGCTGATATCCAGGAGATGTTGGGGGAATTGGCGCAGAAGGTTTTCATTCCCGGAAAATTAATGAATGGGATTAACGTCTAACCCAGCAAAAGAGTAGTTATTAGTGATCCATAAGCACAAAAAAGGTGGAGGCGGCATTGGTCATGATAGTGGGAAGAATGGTGCGACTGTTGGTGATGGCGCTAATAGTCTTAACCGTTATGGGGATTCGGCAGCTAACTGAACCGTCGCGAGAGGTGGCGTTGGCGGCTACGATTCAAGGTGTGGGAGTCGAAAGCCCAGCACCAATTAAGGTTGCAGGGATATTTTTTAGTACGGGATTTAATTTGCAACCGGCTGATAGCTATACGTTTGTGGGACACGAAAAGACGCTGAGAACTTCGGTTGTGCGTCCGGTGACTGAAAGACTATTTGCTTCTCAAATTCAATGGTTTCAGTGGAAACAGGGGATGAATAGTTGGGACGAGGTTAAGGGGAAAAACAATTTCGACTTAACAGTCAAGCCACAGAAGACGGGAGAGATATATTATCAGGAAAAATACTCGTCTAAAGGATGGACAGGAGGATTGCTTGGTCAGAGTACCTGGTATTCACGAGTAGCTAAGTTAACAATTGCTTCCGAGCCAGTCTCAGCTAAGGAGCTAGCGATAACGACAGATAATAACTATCTTTACAACAATCAGCAAACTGCCCAGCAGACTTACGTACATGCCACCCCGATGCCCCCCAATGCTACCGGGGACCTCACGTGGTCGAGCTCCGATAAGTCTTTGGCTACCGTTGATGCCAAAACGGGCAAGGTCACAGCCAATACGCGTCGCTCAGCTGGCGTTGCTACCATCACGGGAACGATGACCAATGCTGACGGGACCTCTGTTTCGGCTAATGTCAAAATCACAATTGGTGAGGGCTTAACCGCACAAACAGTTGATGAAGGCCAGCCCGCCACGTTTAAAATTTTAGGAAAGTTTGATCAGACGCCTACTCAGGTCATCTGGCATCGGGTCGATGGTGCTGGCAAAGATACGGTGGTTAGCAGGCAGACTAAGATGAGCTATACGACTCCTGCCACGACACCAACTGATAATCACAACCAGTATTATGCAGAGATTAAAGTTAACTCTGATGGCAAAGAACAGACTATTACGACTGGTCAGGCAACGCTAAACGTTAATCCCAGCACGCGGCCTAGCGTTAATATCACGAATGCAATTAATGATAAAACTGATTTATGGAATTCTTCCAAGTCGACTGACATTGCGGTCATTGCCAACGATACCTGCCAGATTACTGGCATAGTGACTGATCAGAATCCGGCGTCGAAGCTCAGTACAGGTGATTTAGAATTTAATTTACCGCAAGAAGCGATCGTCTCTGGCGTCAGCGTCGACAACCAACCGGCGACTTACACCGCCGTCGCCGATAATCGTATGGACAAGACTTATGCCGTGCAGAATCAGGACTTTAGACAGACTAAAACGCACACGGTCGTCGTCACTTTTAAGATACCGAAGATGCCTAAAGGCCGCTACAAGACTGGTATTAAGTTGCGCGGATACGATGGACAGACGCCGCTCCAATCATTGGGAACTTTCAGTGGCAACGATGTGGTCCTGAACTTCACGGATGGCAAAATTGATATCAAGGCAAACGCTGTCAGTTTTGGTAACTTAACGATGCGCAACTTGGGACAGAACATACCAGGAAGGGCTACCGGAGATGGTGAATTGCTAGATGTTGCGGACCATCGGCGGGAGAAGACTGTTGAGCGGATTACGTTGCGCCAGGTCGCGCCATTGAGCAATAAAACCGGAGATTTACCCGCAACAATCAGCTTTGATCCGGGCCATCAGCACCCCTTACAGCCGCTATCGACCACCGCCCGCGATGTTGTGAGGACTAAAGATAATGAGACACTTTCCTCCATCGGGACTGTTCAGGGTCAAGGGCTAACGCTCAACGTGCATGCTTGGAAACCGGGCGTGTACACGACCGAATTGGACTGGGGTATTATCACGGCACCCTAAGAATTCCAGGTATTTGTAGCGGCCACTCACTATAAAAATCTTTGTAGAAGATACCAGTTTACTTTACGCAGAAAAACCACTAAAATAAAGGAATGGAACTTGATAAAAGTAGGCCAATTCCAGAGAGAAACCGCCCGAGCTGAAACGGTTTTATGGCCGAAGTGGGTCAAGCAATTTTTAACCAAATCGATAATAATTTATCGCGGTGTCACCGTTATTGACAAAAGTGGTGGTCATAGATGGCCACAATTTAGGTGGTACCGCGCAAGAGCGTCCTATTGGCATTGGCCAATGGGGCGCCTTTTTAGAAAAGGAGAATACGTTTAATGAGTAAAAAACACGTGATTTTAACTGGTGACCGTCCAACAGGTAAGTTGCACATTGGGCATTATGTTGGTTCCTTGAAGAACCGGGTCGCCCTACAGAATACCGGGGACTACGACACGTACATCATGATTGCTGACATGCAAGCCTTGACCGACAATGCCCGGGATCCCGAAAAGATTCGCCACAGTCTGTTACAAGTGGCCTTGGATTATTTGGCGGTGGGTATTGACCCAGCCAAGTCGACGATTCTGGTCCAATCCCAGATTCCCGCATTAAACGAACTGACGATGGCCTACTTGAACCTGGTTTCCGTTTCTCGGTTGAACCGGAACCCGACCGTTAAGACGGAAATCAAGCAAAAGGCCTTTGGTGAAAGTGTGCCCGCCGGTTTCTTCATCTACCCAGTCAGCCAAGCCGCTGATATCACGGCATTCAAGGCCGACACGGTGCCAGTAGGGGAAGACCAAGAACCTATGCTGGAACAGACCCGAGAAATCGTGCGGAGCTTCAACAACATTTACCAGCAAGAAATCTTAGTCGAACCCGAAGGTTACTTCCCACCAAAGGGCCAAGGCCGGATTCCTGGCTTAGACGGCAATGCCAAGATGAGTAAGTCCTTGGATAACGCCATTTACCTGGGCGACAGTGCCGACACGATTCAAAAGAAAGTGATGTCCATGTACACCGACCCAGAACACGTGCACATTGAAGATCCCGGTCACATCGAAGGCAACACTGTCTTCACTTACTTGGACATTTTTGCCGAAGACCGCGACCACGTCGAAGAACTCAAGGCGCAATACCAGCACGGTGGCCTCGGGGATGTTAAAATTAAGCGGTATTTAAACGAAGTCTTACAAGCTAAGCTCCAACCAATTCGGGAACGGCGAGAAGCCTTTGCGGCTGACGAAGGCGCTGTTTACGATATTTTGAAGCAGGGTAGTGAAAAGGCTAACCAGGTGGCCGCACAGACGTTACACGAAGTCCGGCACGCGATTGGCATCGACTACTTCGGCTAGGCTGAAATGGGGGATGCACCATGCAAAATCTAGCTATTGTTGATTTGGGCTCTAATTCAGTGCGGATGGCCGTCAACGAACTGCATGATGACGGAACGTATCGCGAGGTGAACCGGGTCAAAGCGGATAGTCGCTTGTCCGAGGGCATGGGTCCCGAGAAGATTCTCCAACCCAAGGCCATGGACCGGACGATTGCGGCACTCAAGTCGTTTCGACCGTACTACGAGCAACTCCCGCATTTAATCGTGCGCGGTATTGCGACGGCGGCGGTGCGCCAGGCGCGTAACCGCGATGAGTTTTTAAAACGCGTTGCGGCGGCCACTAACATTGAGTTGGAGGTCTTGTCCGGTGACCAGGAAGCCTACTATGACTACCTGGGGGCCGTCAATCGGTTAAAAATCAAGGATTGTCTGTTGCTCGACACCGGTGGGGCAAGTTGTGAACTGGTCCACGTCAAGGACGGCCGCGATGCCAACCTGATCAGTGTGCCGTTTGGCGCGGTCAACCTGTCGGAACAATTCCGGCTCGATGACCGGGTCACAGCGGTTGATTTGTTCTCCGCGCAAGTCTTCTTACGCGAGCGGCTCCAGGATATTTGGTGGCTCAATGATGCCAAACACCTGCCGCTGGTCTTGCTAGGCGGGGCCAACCGAACGCTGGCTCGAATGAATCGTCAGCAACAAAAAATTCTGCACGTGGAAAATATCCACGGCTACCGGTTGACGACGGGACAGGTCATGAAGACCTTTGAACGCTTATTGCGCGTGCCATTGAATGAGCGTAAGCGAATCTCTGGTTTAGAGAGCGAACGCGCTGATATTATTATTGGCGGGATGTTGCCCCTGGTCACGTTGCTCCAGATGCTCGATTCCGATCGTGTCATCTTTTCCGAAAGCGGCGTGCGCGAGGGCATCATTTCCGAGTATTTGAGCCAACGTTAAGGAGGCCGACCAATGCGTCCACAACCCTTTTACCGTCTGCCCTATGAGGAACGGCGTCAGCGTTTAGCCACGCACAGTCACTTGACCAGTACCCAACTGGCTACACTGGCTGCGCATCGGGCTTTGGCTGATGAGGACTTGATTGAAAACTATTTGACGACCTACGGCTTGCCCGAGGGCGTGGCAGTCAACCTGCGGGTGGACGGCCATGACCTGACTGTGCCGATGGTGACCGAGGAACCCTCGGTGATTGCGGCGGCCAGTAATGGTGGGCGCCTGTTGACTAGTGAAACGGGAATCACGACCACGATTGCTCGTCGTGAGTTGATGGGGCAGATTGTCTTTGACCAAGTAACGGACCCCGCTGAGCTGGTGGCCTGGCTGACGGCTCATCAGCAGCGCTTGCTCCAGGTGGCCGATGCGGCTCATCCCAGCCTGTTAACGCACGGTGGTGGTGCACGGTCCATCCGCATTCGCCAATTACCGCCAGACTGGGTGTCACTGGACTTGTTCATTGACGTGAGCGAGGCCATGGGGGCCAATTTGGTCAACACGCTGACTGAGGCGGTGGCGGCCGACATCAAGGCACACCGCGATGATGATATTTTAATGAGTATTTTAAGCAATTACGCCACGCACAGTCTGGTCACGGCCAGCTGCGTCGTGCCAGTCGACCAATTGCGCACCAAAACCATTGCTGGCGCCACGGTTGCCCAACGCATCGCGGCAGCTAGTGACTTCGCCCAGGTCGACCCATACCGGGCCGTGACCCATAACAAGGGCATCATGAACGGTATCGACGCCGTGGTTTTGGCTATGGGCAATGATTGGCGGGCCGTGGAAAGCGGCGTTCACGCTTACGCCAGCCGCCACGGGCAGTATCAGGGTCTGAGCCGGTGGTGGGTCGTTGATGACCAACTACACGGCGAACTGACGGTGCCATTGGCCTTGGGATTCGTCGGTGGGGCCACCCGCGTGTTACCGCTGGTCAAGGTCAACCAGCAATTGGCCCAAGTCACCAGTGCTCGGCAACTCATGGGGGTCACGGCGGCCGTGGGACTCGCCCAAAACGTGGCGGCTCTGCGGGCACTCGTGACCGATGGCATTCAGCGCGGGCACATGTCACTGCAGCGTAAGTCATTGGCGCTGTCCGTCGGGGCGACACCGGCCGAATTACCGGCAGTGGTTAAACGGCTGGCGACCATCACGCAACCGACGATGGCCCAAGCAACGGCGGCGCTGCAGGCTGTCCGTCAAGCAAATTTAAAGAAATAGGGGAATTGAACGCGCATGCAAGCAAAAGATGTTAAATTGAACGACACAGTACAAGATTTATTAGACCAAGTCAATGCCCTGTATCCGGGCAAAGTCACCGTCCAAATGATTGGTGAACTTCAAGCTGGATTTGTGCGGCACGACCAGGCGCAACAGATGCAAATGGGCAAGGACATCGCCATTCAGGTGGCTGATTTGACGGCGCCTAACTATACGGCGTCACACGAACTTCTGCATTTATTGATGATTTTATCCGGCTTCCCGCAAGTCTTCTTCTCGTTGACCACGGGGCAACCAGCATTGGATGAACAACTGATGATCATGGGGACTGAGCTCTACGACATCGTGAGTCACATCGTGGTGGTCAGTGAACAACGCAAGCACAATTTGATCGACGACCACATCAAGGACCTGTACTTGAAAGGGGTCACGGCCACCATCAAGCCAGAACCGAACCCAGTCGACGATGAAATGACTTTGCGGACGTTGACCCTGTTAGATGCGTTGGTCTTCTTTGGGACTGACGAATCAGCCATCATGGAGCAGTTCACGCGTGACTACCCGATTAGTTTTGCGGCGGCGCAAAAGCTTTACGGGGTAATCACGGCTAAGCCAGTCGATTCGCCATTTAGCCTACGCCGCAACGTGGTCAAGCTCTTCAAGGCCTTCGATGAACAATTGGCAGCTTGGAGCTTGCCGGCCTTGCACAACACCGAGTTCACCACGCTGACCAGCGTCTTGTCCAAACGACAATTGGGACTGCAGGTCAAGCAGATCTTTGAACTGTACCATTCCGATATGCACGAGAAGACCACGCAACGGCGCGGCTACGTCGGCTTTAACAAGGCGGATGAACAAAACGCCTTCGTATTACCGTCACCAGCACCTAAGGATGATACGCCAGAATACTTCACCAAGATTTACAGCATGACAGTGGAAGACCTGTTCAAGCAATTGAAGATGCCTTACATTTTACGTTAAACAATTAAGCATTAATAGAAAGGATGATTGGGATGGAAGCGAGCTTACAAGCAACCTTTGACCAAGCCAAGCACATCGTATTTCTCACGGGTGCGGGCGTTTCGACGCCGTCAGGAATCCCGGATTACCGGTCGAAAAACGGCCTGTACACCGGGCACCGCAACGCCGAGTATTATTTGAGTCACGCCTGTCTGGCACAGGAACCAGAAGTCTTTTATGACTACGTGAAGCAAAACCTGTACCATCCGGACGCCAAGCCCAATGTCATTCATGAAAAACAGGCGGCATTGACGCGAGAAGACCGGGCGACGGTCATCACACAGAATATCGATAACCTTTACAACGTGGCGCACACCAAGCATTTGGTCGAATTCCACGGCAACATGTATCGGGTCTACTGTCAGGTTTGTGGCGCGCAGGTGCCTTGGCAAGAATACCTAAAGGACCCCCATCATGACGTGGATGGTGGGTGGTTGCGGCCAGACGTCGTTTTGTACGATGAAGGCCTCAATGAACTGAACATCCAGCGCTCCGTGGCGGCCATGAACCAAGCGGATTTAGTCGTCATCGTGGGGACCTCCATGCGCGTCTACCCGTTCGCCGGGTTATTGGATTACCGCAATTCGGCGGCCAAAGTGGTGGTCGTCAACCAAGAAAGATTAGATTTGGGCTTTGACTACGATATGGTGCAGGCCGAAGCCACCACGTTCTTCAACGACCTGCAAGTCCGGGGGTAACGCTGATGAGCCATCAAGAAGTCATTCATCAACTCCGCGGCTTGGTCCGCCGGCTCCGCTTGTTGAGCGTGCTCCAGCTGATTCCGGATACCTTGGTTATTTACGGGATTCTCCAATTGGCGTTCAGTGGGCAAATCGTGACGCTCTTTAACGCCAGCTTTGCCCGTAGTCAAGCGGTGTTGGTCACAGCACTCTTTGCCTTGATCGACCTGTGTGTGACGGGGATTCGCTACAATGACCGGCTGACTGGTAAACGGCTGATTGGCCAGCTCAGCGGGCGTTTGACCACGCCGGAAGCCGAGTTGATCAAACAGTTTGAACGATTTAAATAGCACCGATTTAGATTTACGTAAGGAGGGATTGGATGATTACGATTGGTTTAACCACCTGGACGGAGCATCCAGCCTTGATTGGTGGCGAGACGCGGCCGGTAACGCTGAGCGAATATGCCGGGCACTTACCCGTCGTTGAATTGGACACGCCATTTTATGGCATTCCTCGGCAGAGTACGATTGAAAAATGGCAGGCGGCCGTGCCGGATGGGTTTCAATACATTTTGAAGGCCAACCAGGTCATGACGCGCCACGACCGGCAACAGGCTGACGATGAAGTGGCCCGCAACACGGCCTTTACCACGTTTCGTTCAGCGATTTGGCCGCTGATCAAGGCGCACAAATTATTGACGGTGCTCTTCCAATTTCCACCGTACTTCAATCGGACGACGGCTAACATTGAATACCTGCGCAACGTGCGGGTGTTGATGGGAGATTTGCCGGTGGCGGTGGAATTTCGCAGTCCCAGCTGGTTCGCCACGCCGGGGATGACGGCGGATGTCATGGCTTACTTGAAGTCGCTGCATTTTACCAATGTGACGACGGATGAACCGCACAATTTAAATGACGGCATCCCGCTGGTTGAAACGGTCACGACTCCCGACCTGGCGCTGGTCCGCCTGCACGGGCGCAACGCTAAAGGCTGGTTCAATCAGGGCCAGGACTGGCGCAAGACCCGGACGTTGTACCGCTACTCAGAAGCGGAGTTGCAGGAATTCGCGGCGTTGGCGAAACGGCTGGACGCCCAGGCCAAAGATGTTTGTGTGATTTTTAATAACAACTCCGGTAGGGATGCGGCGCCTAACGCGTTACGTCTCCGCGAAATTCTCGACCTTCACTGGCAGAACCTGGCACCACAGCAGTTGGACTTGTTCTAACGGTTATGGCAAGGTGGCCAGCCAACTGAGCGTGGCACAAAGCTAGGTTAAGGGGAGTCAGCAACGCTTGGTTCAAGCTGAAAAACTGTTGCCAGCTAACTTAGTCCTAGTTATAGCGGTGATACAGGTGAGCGGCCAATCGAACCGACGACTACTAGTAACATCCCGAAAATCCGGCCGGTCACCAAGATGCAAAGCAAGTACGCAACCACATATTCGGTTGGGTACTTTTCACTTTTTACCGGTCATTTCTTAGACAAAAATCCCGGGTTAGCGCTATGGCTCGCCCAGGGTTTATGCTATACTTGATTAGAATTTACAATGAAAATTAACCCGATAATCACGGAACAATTTAGAGCGAGGGAAGGCTTTTATTTTATGGCAGACAAACCAAGTTTTTACATTACGACGCCGATCTACTACCCATCCGGGCGGTTACATATCGGTAACTCTTACACGACTATCGCCTGTGACGTGGTAGCTCGTTACAAACGTAGCAACGGTTACGACGTTTTCTTCTTGACGGGGACCGACGAACACGGCCTCAAGATTGAAGACAAGGCCCAATCACAAGGCCAGACGCCCCAAGAATACGTGGACGGCATGGCTAAAGGGATCAAGCAACTGTGGAAGACACTGGAAATCTCTAATGATAAATTCATTCGGACCACTGATCAACAACACGTGGCTGCCGTACAAGAAGTTTTCGAGCGCCTATTGAAGCAGGGCGACATTTACCTGGGCGAATACGAAGGCTGGTATTCTGAAGACGATGAAGAGTACTTCACCGAAACCCAACTGGCCGAAGTTTACCGCGATGACAACGGTAAGGTCATTGGTGGGAAGGCGCCTTCTGGCCATGAAGTCTCACTGGTCAAGGAACAGTCTTACTTCTTCAAGATGAGTAAGTATGCTGACTGGTTGTTGGACTTCTACCACAGCCACCCGCACTTCATCCAACCAGAATCCCGGATGACCGAAATGATCAATAACTTTATCAAACCTGGTTTGGAAGACCTCGCCGTTTCACGGACCACCTTTACTTGGGGAGTGCCAGTCAAGAGCAACCCTAAGCACGTGGTCTACGTGTGGATCGATGCATTGCTCAACTATATCACGGCCTTGGGTTACACCAGCGATGACGAGAGCCTCTTCAAGAAGTTCTGGCCCGCTAACGTCCAAATGGTCGGTAAAGAAATCGTGCGGTTCCACTCCATTTATTGGCCAATCGTGTTGCACGCCTTGGGCATTGAAGCCCCAGACGAATTATTTGCGCACGGCTGGTTGTTGATGAAGGATGGCAAGATGTCCAAGTCCAAGGGGAACGTCATTTATCCTGAAACGCTGGTTGACCGGTACGGCTTGGATGCGCTGCGTTACTATTTAATGCGCGCGATGCCGTATGGAAATGACGGGACGTTTACGCCCGAAGACTTCGTCGATCGCTTGAACTACGACTTGGCCAACGACCTGGGGAACCTGTTGAACCGGACCGTTGCCATGATCAACAAGTATGAAGACGGCAAGTTGCCTGAATTCAAGGCTGGGGTCACGGCCTTTGATGCGGATCTAGAAGCGACGGCGGCAACAGTTATTGCCAACTACCACGACTTGATGGACAAGATGCACTTCGCTGATGCTTTAGCTGAAATCTGGAAACTGGTTTCGCGGACCAACAAGTACATTGACGAAACGGAACCGTGGAACTTGGCCAAGGATGACAGTAAGGCTACTGAACTGGCCGCCGTCATGGCACATTTGGCAGCAAGCCTGCGGGTCATCGCCACGTTGATCAGTCCAGTTATGACCCATGCGCCTAAGGAAATCTTTGACCAATTGGGCTTGGACCCAGCCACGCTGAGCATGACCGACTTGAAGTTGGCTGACTTACCAGCTGGCAAGCAAGTCGTGGCCAAGGGGACGCCAATCTTCCCTCGAATCGATGTGCAAGAAGAAGTCGACTTTATTCAAGGTCAAATGACCAAGTCTGAAAAGACGAAGGGCCGGGCTGCCATGGCCGCTAAGGCGAAAGCCCAAGAAGCCGCTGCCAGTGACGAAGCCGGCGAATTGACGTTGAACAAGCCAGAGATTCGGTTCGACAAATTTGAAAAAATTGAACTGCGGGTCGCTGAGGTCAAGGCGGTCGACCACGTTGAAGGGGCCGACAAACTCTTGAAGTTCCAGTTGGATGCCGGTGACCAAGGGACGCGGCAGATTCTGTCGGGGATTGCCCAATGGTACCCAGAACCACAAGAACTGGTCGGCAAGAAGGTCGTTATCGTGGCCAACTTGAAGCCGCGGAAGATGCGCGGTCAAGTTAGCCAAGGGATGTTACTGTCCGCCGAACACGACGGGCAAGTGCAACTCCTGACGTTGCCCGACAGCATGGTTAACGGCTCGGACGTTAGCTAGAAATTAAATAAACCATAACCAAAACGTGGGCGGCGGATCGATGAGACGCCGACCACGTTTTGTTATAAATACCAGTTGCCATCTATTGCCGCCTACCGTTCCGCGAAAAGCTAGGCTGACGAAACCAGTCGCCTACGGCTGCCAGGGGTTCCGCCTGCTAGGGGGAACGGCTCCAGCCAAAGAGCGGGCTTCCACCTCGCTTGAAAGCCTGGCCAGACCCGCCAGTCTCTCAAGTCGTCCCACGCTGTAGGCTGAGATAAAACCTCAGCCAACACCGTCGACACAGCTGGCTGCACTCCTGGCCTTCTCCGGCAAAGTTGGGCTCTCCCGGTGTACGTGTGTGCTAATTGTGGCTCAGAATTGAGTTGCCAGTCACGGGCACGGCGCCGGAACAACCTCCAGTGCGAGTCAAACATTTCGGGGGTGTTTTCGGGTTAATGCAAAGCTATTGGCTAGCACTACCGTAGCCGAGAGTGGAGCGAAAACTAGGCTCAGCCGGGGAATTTAGCAGCATACTTTGCTGGTAAATTGGTGACTTTGAGACGTGACTTTCGGCTCAAATCAAGGGCCGAGACTGGGCTCTTTGGCTCGGGCCGTCCTCCCCCAGCGTTCCAGCCTAGTTTTCGCGCAACGGCAGGCGGCAGGCAAGACGATTTAAGTACAGAATCATTAAAAAGGAGACACATGATGAAAATCTTTGATTCGCATACGCATTTGAACAGCGAAGAGTTCATCAACGACGTGCCCGGCTATCTTAAGCGGGCCGCCGACCTGGGTGTGGTCAAGATGACCAATATCGGCTCGAATACGCAGTTGAATGCCGACGCCATCAAGTTGGCCCACCAGTATCCGCAGCTCTATGCCGCGGTCGGCTGGCACCCGGAGGACTCGAAGAACTACGATGCCGCAGCCGAAAAGCTACTGGAAGAACAGTTAGCGGATGACCGCGTCGTGGCGTTGGGTGAGATTGGGTTGGACTATCACTGGGACACGTCGCCCCAGGATGTTCAGCGCAAGGTCTTTGCTCGGCAAATCGCCATCGCTAAGGAAGTGGGCAAACCCATTGCCGTGCACAACCGTGATGCGTTTGCAGACACTTACCGAATCATCAAGGATGCAGATATCCGGGATATTGGTGGGGTCATGCACAGTTTCAACGGCGACCCCGAGTGGTTGAAGAAGTTCTTGGACCTGGGCATGCACATTTCGTATTCCGGTGTGGCTAGCTTCAAGAATGCCCATGAGGTTCACGATTCCGTGCGGGCCACCCCGCTGGATGTCATGATGGTCGAGACCGACGCACCATACTTGACGCCGGAGCCCCACCGCGGCGAGCAAAATGAACCCGGCTTTACCCGCTACACGGTCGAAGCCATCGCCAAGGAGCGCGAGACCACCCCGGAAGCAATTGCGGCCGCCACGTTTAAAAACGCAGAGGAGTTTTACAAGATAAATGAAGAAGATTAAAGAAGTTCTCGTGGTTGAGGGCAAGGATGACACCAAGCAGATCAACCGCGCCGTCAATGCCGATACGATTGAGACTCGTGGTTCCGCGATTGACGACGACACGCTGGCGTTGATTGAAAAATTAGCGGACCAACGCGGCATTATCATTTTCACGGATCCCGACTTTTCTGGCGAGAAGATTCGCAAGATTGTGGCCGAGGCCGTGCCTAACGCCAAGCACGCTTTCTTGCCTAAGGCAGAGGGGCGGCCGGATAAAGCCGGTGGGTCACTCGGCGTGGAGCACGCCAGTCCCGAAGCTATTCGTGCGGCACTCAGCCACGTTTATACGGAAACGACCGCCGCGCCGACGCTTATCACGCACGAAGACCTGATGGCGGCCGGTTTGATTGGTGGGCCAGGGGCCAAGGAGCGCCGCGAACAGCTGGGTGAACTCCTGCAGATTGGCTACGTCAATGGTAAACAATTGGAAAAACGGCTGCGGATGTTTGGCATTCAGCCGGCTGATTTTGCCGCCGCCCTCAAGCAGGTGCGGGCAAAGGAGGAAAAATAATGAGAAATGAAGTTCCTGAAATTGGGTCACCAGCCCGAACGAAAGCGATTTTGAACCGGTACCATCTGGTGGCGAAGAAGAGTCTGGGCCAAAACTTCCTGTCTGACCTCAATATTCTGCGGAATATTGTGGCCGCGGGAGACGTGACTGACCAGGACAACGTGATTGAAATTGGCCCCGGAATCGGTGCCTTGACGGAACAAATCGCCAAGCGCGCGCACAAGGTCGTGGCGTTTGAAATCGACGAGAACCTCCTGCCCGTGTTGGACGAAACGTTGATGGATTACGACAACGTCAAGGTCATCAACGAAGATATTTTGAAGGCCAATCTGCCAGAAGTCGTGAAAAACGAGTTCGAGCCGGGGCATCCTATCAAACTGATTGCCAACCTGCCATACTACATTACGACGCCGATTCTGATGGGCGTGCTCCAAAGCAATGTGGATTTCGCGGCCATCGTGGTCATGATGCAAGCCGAAGTGGCCGATCGGTTAGTCGCCGAGCCAGGCAACAAGGCGTACGGGTCGTTGTCCGTGGTCATGCAGTACCGTGCGCACGTGGAGGTCGCCTTCAACGTGCCCCGGACGGCCTTCATTCCGCAACCCAACGTGGACTCCGCCATCATTCGGTTGACGCCGCGGGAGGCGCTACCGGTTAATCCGTACGAAGACAAAGCCCTGTTTGGTTTCGTTAAGGGATGCTTTGCGCACCGGCGGAAATCCCTGTGGAACAATCTTCAAGGGATCTTTGGCAAGCAGCCAGAAGTCCGCGAACGGATTGAAACAGTTTTGAATCAGACAGGAATTTCCCGGCAGCTACGGCCAGAACGGCTAACCTTGATAAATTTCATCGAATTAACCAACGCATTCCACAATGAAGGACTTATGTAACCCTTACCAATTGTGGATTCTTGCGGATTAGCGCGTGTTGTGGTATAATTTGCAATTCATGTGAAACGATGGTATAATTGTTTCACAGAGGTGAAGTGCATGCCAACAAGTTTAGCGAACATTAAGAATAAACTGGACGATCGGATCGGCGAAAAACTGATGGTGATTGCCCAGGCCGGTCGTAAGAAAACGACAGAGCGGCATGGAATTCTTCGGGAAACCTATCCAGCCGTTTTCGTAGTGGATTTAGACCAAAACGAAAATTCGTTCGAACGGGTTTCATACAGCTATACCGATATTTTAACCAAGAACATCGAAGTTGACTTTGATGAATAAATAATTGGGCCTGATAAGGCCTTTTTATTTTGCCCAAAACCATAGTATAATAGGCTTAATCATACGACGATAAGGGTAGGGTGCCCTACCAAAGAGAATTCAGGTGAGCGCATGCAACTGATTGAAAAGGCACCAGCCAAGATCAACCTCGGCCTCGACACACCGTACCACCATCAAGATGGCGCGGAAGAATGGAACATGGTCATGACCTCCGTGGACTTGGCAGATTACGTAGAAATTCAAACGTTAACCAAACATAAACGCATCCGCGTCGCTTCTGACAGCGGCTTTCTGCCCAATGATCAGCGCAATTTGGCGTTTCAGGCGGCTAATTTGTTGCAGACCAATTACCACATTGATGAGGGCGTCAACATTCGAATCAAGAAAAACATTCCGGTGGCAGCTGGTTTAGGCGGTGGGTCATCGGACGCTGCGGCCGTGTTACGCGGCTTAAATCAGGCGTGGTCGCTGGGCCTCAGTTGGCAGGAATTGGCCGAACTGGGCTTACAGATCGACTCCGACGTGCCGTACTGTGTGTATGGGCGAACAGCCCACGTCCGCGGGCGGGGTGAGCGGATCACGCCGCTATCGAAATTGCCGGCGGCGTGGGTCGTGTTGGCCAAACCCAAGGTCAGCGTGTCCACCCCCAGCATTCTCCAGCAGATTCGCTACGACCAGCTGGCCCATCCCGACATCGACGCACTGTTACGCGCCGTGCGGGAACAAGACATTGCCGGGATGTGTGCGGTCATGGGCAACGCCTTAGAGCCCCTGACGGCCCATCGCTATCCGGAAATCACGCAACTCAAGCAACAGATGATGAAGTTCGGCGCCGACGCTGCGCAAATGAGCGGGACCGGTCCGACGGTTTTTGGTCTCTGCAGCAAGCAGTCGCGGGCCCAGCGCGTTTTCAACGGCATGAAGGGCTTTTGCCGCGAAGTGTATTTGGTGCGGCCGTTGCCCTAGCGGTGCTGGTTATTGATTTAAAAAGGTGAGGATGTTAGAGAAAAAATGACGACTTCTAAAGCAGACGAAATTTTCCAAGCCATTCAAGCGGATCCCATGAATCAAACGTTTACGCAACAGGGGATGTTGCCGCTGTATCACGTGGCGCCACACGCAGAGATTTTACTGGTCAGCCAGGCACCGAGTCGACAGGCGCAAGCGTCGATGACTTTCTGGGATGATGCAAGCGGTAACCGGCTACGTGACTGGATGGGCGTGACCAAAGACCAGTTTTACCATTCCGGTAAATTGGCGGTTTTGCCGCTAGATTTCTACTATCCTGGTAAACATGCGCATGGCGGCGATTTACCACCACGCAAGGGCTTCGCAGAAAAGTGGCACGCGCCATTGCTTGAGCTGATGCCCCACATCAAGCTGACCTTGTTGATTGGTCAGTACGCGCAGAAATACTACCTGCCATATCGTGAGAAAACGTTGACGGCCACGGTCGAACATTACGCGGACTACTTACCGGATTACTTTCCGCTGGTCCACCCGTCGCCGCTGAATTACGGCTGGATGCACCAGCACCCGTGGTTTACGGCAACGGTGGTGCCAGAACTCCAAGCCCGGGTGGCGGCGATTATGGCGGACAACTAGGACTAACGCTGACAGGCTAAATCTCTGGCGGACGCAGGCTCCTGTTTTCACTGATAGTAGACAGGACACCGCCGTTTCGGGAATTACTGCGTAAACGCTACTTTCAATCTTTCGTTAAACAAAAAACGGTTCTACCAACGACTCTCAGGTCGTTAGTGGAACCGCTTTTGTTTGTACGTAAGGATTACAGCGTGATCGTGGCGCTGTCGCCAGTCAAGGCAGCCTTGGTGACTTGGCCATTTTCATGGACCAGGACCGTGGCGTTGCCCGTTAAGCCGGTGGTCGTCACTTGCAATTCGTTGTCGTGACGGTCAACGGTGACTTGACCCGCGTCTTGACCCTGTTGGTTCACGACGGCGACCGTGGTCGTGCCTTCGTGCATGTCATACAGGTGGATGTCGAGGTCTTTGGTGAAGTCGTAGTCTGCGTGAACAGCTTGTGGGTTCCGCAGGAGAATCGTGTTTTCTCGTGCCAGGACAGGTAAGTCGAGTTCGCCGTAGTCTAGGCTGAGCCATTTGCCATCTTGGATGTCGTAGACCTCATCGTCGTTGATGATGCTGGTCCACTTGCCAGCTGGCAGGTAGAGGTTGACGTGGCCTTCATGGTTGAAGACAGGGGCTACCAGAATCTGACTCCCCAGCATGTATTGGTTGTCCAGCGTGTGGGCGGTGCGGTCGGCCATGAAGTCGAACCACATTGGCCGCATCAACGGGTTACCGTAAGCCGTGTTGTGAGCGGCTTGCGTGTAGAGGTAAGGCATCAAAGAAAGCTTCAGATTGACAAATTTCCGCGTGTTTTCAACGGCTTCGTCATCGAAGTTCCACGGTACCCGGTAAACGTTGCTACCGTGGTAGCGGCTATGTGAGGAGAGCAGGCCAAATTGGGTCCAACGCTTATACAGGTCCGCGGTTGGTGTATCAGGACCGTCTTCGAAGCCACCGATGTCATGGCTCCAAAACGCAAAGCCGGAACTCAAGAAGGAAAGCCCACCGTGCAGGGTGTCGGCCATGTTCTTGAAGGTCGACAGCGCGTCGCCACCCCAGTGAACCGGGAACTTCTGGGAGCCGACCGTAGCGGAACGGGCGAAAACAACGGCTTCGTCTTCACCCTTAGCAGCAGCCAACGTGTCAAAGACCGCTTGGTTGTATTGCAGGGTGTAGTAGTTGTGTTCGCGCTTAGGGTCGGAGCCATCGAAGAAGACAGCATCGTCGACCGGAATCCGTTCACCGAAATCAGTCTTGAAGCAGTCTACCCCCATGTCAATCAGCGCTTGGAGCTTACCTTGATACCATTTCACAGCGTCCGGGTTGGTGAAGTCGACAAAAGCATTGCCAGCTTGCCAGAGGTCCCATTGCCAGATATTGCCGTCTTCGCGTTTGACGAAGTAGCCTTTTTCTTTGCCTTCCGCAAACATCTTTCCTTTTTGGGCGATGTACGGGTTGATCCAGACACAGACTTTAATGCCGCGGTCGTGAATCTTCTTGATCAAGCCTTCAGGGTCAGGGAACTCGTCGCGGTCCCATTCCATGTTGGACCACTCAAAGCCCTTTTGCCAGAAGCAGTCAAAATGGAAGACGTCCAGCGGAATGTCATGGTCCTTCATGCCGTCGATGAACTTCATGACGGTGGCTTCGCTGTAGTCTGTCGTAAATGACGTCGTCAGCCACAGACCAAATGACCAAGCAGGTGGCAGTTGCGTCTTGCCAGTCAGTTCCGTGTACCGGTGGAGAATCTCTTGTGGCGTGGGGCCGTAAATGACATAGTACTGTAAGGATTGACCTTCGGTGCTAAATTGGACCCGGTCAACGTTTTCGGAGGTGATTTCGAAGTCCACGGGTTGCGGTTGGTCAACGAAGACCCCGTAGCCGGCGTCAGTCAGGTAGAACGGAATGTTCTTATAGGACTGTTCAGAAGCGGTCCCGCCGTCTTGGTTGTCAATGCGGACTTCTTGGCCGTTCTTGATGAAGTTACCGAAGCGTTCGCCCAGACCGTAAACCTTGTCTTCAACGCCGACGTTCAGTTGTTCACGCATGTAGTCAGTATTGGTGGACTTGTCGTGGATAACCCCTTGGGCCTTGTCCAAAGACTGGGTCAGCAAGTGATCACCGTGCAAGAAGTCCAGCTGGAAGGCCGTTTGGAACGGAATCCGCGCGGTCAAGTCACCCGACGTGAAGGTCAATTCATCATCGCTAGTCGTGATGGTGACGTCTGGATTCTGATTGTTAATGTGGTAGGCAGGCCCGTGGGTATCCTGATCGAAGTGGGTCAGCTTTACGCCAATCACACCTTCAACTGGGGAGGTCAAGTCAATCGTACTCATCCCTAGGTTCAGTTCGTCACCGCGTTCATGGATAAACTTAAACGGCGCGTACAGGGTCAGTTGCTTATCGGTTTGCCGGTAGTCAAAGACTTCCCGGGGCGATTCAATCTGATATTGTGGCCGATCGAGCCAGTAACCATTCGTAAACTTCATGGATAAACACCTCTTGAATTTTTTAAAAAATTGAATTTCTTAATCGACAAACACAGTTTACGTGGGTCACGGTCAAATGTCAACGCTTTCATCAAGAAAATTTTGACAGTGATGGCGACCATCCGGTGGGCCGGCCACCGCCCTTAAATGAAACGATGATTTATAAAATTTTCTGACAAACGGTTGCGCAATTATTAACGGGTCGATGCTGTTATGGCGGTAATCGTCACGAATGGTGGTTAGACCAGTTGGCCGAAAAATTTTCTTTTGGGCCGTCGCCAGGTTGGTCAATCTGGGCAAATACAGTAGGCTCTAAGCTTTTCGGCAGGCGGCCGTCTTTAAAAATAGTTGTCCCACCCAACTAACCCAGTAAAATCGCATTGACAACTGGAAGCGGTTACAGTATGCTGTGATTTGAAAATTGAATTTTCTTGAACGTCGACAGCTCAGTTTTCAATATTAGAATCGTAATTTAACGAGGTGTGTACTTATGACTGAAAATGCTCCTAAAGCTGCGGTGGCCGAGCGCAACATGGTCCCGTGGAATGAACGCATTGCTTATAGCTTTAGTGATTTTGCCTGCAACCTGTCCTTCCAAATGGTGGGGACTTACTTAATGATCTTCTACACGGATACGTTTGGCATCAGTGCCGCGGCCATGGGGACCTTGTTCTTAGTGGCCCGGATCGTCGATGCCTTTGATGGTCCGTTCTGGGGGATTATGATCGACCATACCCATACTAAGTGGGGGAAGAGTCGACCGTACTGGCTATGGTTCTCGATACCCTTTGCCGTGTTCTGTGTGTTGGTCTTCACGACGCCCAATATGAGTCTGACTGGAAAGCTGGTCTGGGCTTACGTGACTTACATTGGGGTCGATGTCCTGTATTCAGCGGTTAATATTCCGATTACCTCCATCTTGCCATCATTAACCAGTAATTCGCAAGAACGGGTCACCTTGTCCACGATTCGCCAGTTCATGGGGACGGCCGGTGCCACCATTATCACCGGGATTACCCTGACCATGGTAGCCTTCTTTGGTAACGGCTCCACGGATAGCGCCCGCGGGTGGTTCATCTGGGCCTTGATCGTCGGTATCATCGTGGTCATCATTTTCGGCTTTGTCTTCAAGTACACGACTGAACGGGTCCAAACCAAGAGTTCCCGCCAGTCAATTCCCATCAAGCAATCTCTGAAGGCCTTGAAGAAAAACTGGCCTTGGGCGATCATCATCTTCATTAACTTCATCTACTGGATGGGGATGCAGACGCGGTCGCAAGTGACGGTGTACTTCTTCAAATACAACATGCACGACGCCAAACTGGCATCCTTTATTTTGAGTCTCCAAATCGTTGCGCTGGTGGCCGTGGTCTTAACACCGTGGACCTCCAAGCTGATCGGTAAACGCAATACCATGTTAGGCGGGATGATTCTTGCGGTTGTGGGCCAACTATTGTTGAGCCTGGGGGCAACCCACCTGAGCGTGCCGATGATCATCTTCGCTACCATCGTCGGTTACTTAGGAACTGGCTACGTTTCCGGCCTGATTGCCGTAATGTTGGCCGACGCTGTGGATTATGGTGAATGGAAAAATGGTGTCCGCGCCGAAGGAATTGTTACCTCATTCTCCAGTTTTAGTGCTAAATTAGGAATGGGGATTGGTGGGGTCATCACCGGTTGGATTTTGACCGGGACTGGCTACGTTGCCAATCATACGCAAACGGCTTCTGCGCTTCACGGGATTGAACTGAATTACATTTGGGTACCACTGTTAGGATTTGCGCTCTCCGGTATTGCCCTGATGTTCTACCACGTCGATGGCATTGAAAAGCAAATGCAAAGTGACCTGGCAGAAAAGCACGCCCGAGAAAATGCGGCGGATGGCGAATAATAAATGAAGTGAGTGAACGGCATGATTATCAATAAGGACGTGATGCGTGATCACAATGAGCGCTCGGTACTGCAGGCCATCGTGAATCACGGACCCATCGCGCGTAACGAAATTTCTAAACTCCTGGGATTGAACAAGGTGACGGTGTCTGACATTGTCGGTACCTTTATCGACCGCAAATTGGTTTCGAGCCAAGGAGAAAAGGCCTCCAGTCCCGGTAGTGGGCGCCGCGCCGAATTGGTCGCGTTCAACGCCACGTATGGCTACGTGATCAACTTCAGTATTTCTGGCGAGGTCTTAGAAATGCTGGTCACCCAGCTGGACGGCCGGGCCCTAAGTTACAGCGAAAGTCCTTTGAATCAGCCGACTGTTAGCGAGATTATCGCGAAAATGACGGACATGATTGGTCAGTTGCCAGCCTTTGAAGTGGAAAATGGGCTGCAGGCCATCTCCATTGCCATCTTCGGGGTAGTCTATCAAAATGAAATCGTCACGTCGCCCTTCGTGGACTTTGGCGATTTTGACCTGGTCAGCTACTTTCAGGAGCGCTATCACGTGCCGGTCATCATGGAAAATGAGGCCAACTTGGCAGCGGTGTTCGAGCAGGATTTCAGTAAGCAAGAGCTACAAAGCCTAGTCGCCGTCAGTATCCACGAAGGAATTGGCGCGGGTATCTTACTGAACAAACAGCTCTATCGCGGTAATTATGGTCGGGCCGGGGAAATTGGCCAGATCATGATCCAGGGGCCTGGCAATCAGCGCTTGGCCAAGCTGCCCAGCTTTGATCGCGAATGGTCTGAAGCGGCGCTACTGAAGAAGGCGGCGCGGCTCAAGGGTGTTGAGCGCTATTCGCTAGACCAATTGGTTCAAGCGGCGGGACAGGATGATCCAGAGATTACCAGTCTACTGGAAGACCTCTGCTACCATCTGGCAATCGTGACCAGTGACCTGATTGTGGCCTATGATCCGCAGATGATTTTCTTCAATTCGCCACTCGTTGAACAATTACCAGAACTTTTGAAAAACATTCAGATGAAACTGAGCTTTATGCCGCTGGTGCCACCGCTAGTGATGTCCAAGGACGTGAAATATGCCACCTTGTTGGGTGGGGCGTCATTGGCCATTCACCAGGTGCTGGATATGCCGGGCACGCGTTTGATTTTTCATCATTAGCTTCACCGAATGCGGGGACACGGCTCATTGCTAGCTGTGTCCCCGCATTTTTTGACGGTAGCGAATGGTGGAATTTGGCTGTAGCTGGTATTCCAGCATAATAGCTTTAATGAGCCATCTAAAAATTTGACTTAAAAAACAAGGAGGAAACAATTTTGACTAAAACAACTTTACCGGCTGGATTCTTGTGGGGTGGCGCGGTTGCCGCGCATCAAGTTGAAGGCGCATACAATGTTGGCGGGAAGGGCTTGAGTGTGGCTGACGTGATGACCGCTGCGGGGAACCGTGAAGAGCGGCGCATTACTGATGGCGTCCAGCCCAGTGAATTTTACCCGAACCATGAGGCCGTGGACTTTTATCATCGCTATCCGGAAGACATTAAGCTACTGGCTGAGATGGGGTTCACCTGTTTTCGGACCTCGATTGCCTGGTCGCGGATTTTTCCGCAGGGGGATGAACTCGAGCCTAACGAAGAAGGGCTGGCATTTTACGACCGCCTCTTTGATGAATGCCTGAAGTACGGCATTGAACCGGTCGTGACGCTGTCACATTTTGAAATGCCTTACCACTTGGTCACCAAGTATGGTGGATTCCGTGGTCGCCAAACGATTACGTTCTTCACGCGCTTTGCTCGGGCCGTCTTCACCCGGTTCCAAGACAAGGTCAAGTACTGGCTGACGTTTAACGAAATTAATAATCAAACCAATTATGACCGCGCCTTTACGCTTTTTACGAACTCGGGGATTCAGGTCCATGCCGGAGAAAATGCCGAGGCCGTGATGTATCAGGCGGCTCACTACGAAGTTGTCGCCAGTTCATTGGCCGTTCAGATTGGCCATAGCATCAATCCTGATTTTCAGATTGGCGCGATGGTGGCTTTCTCGCCGGTTTACCCAGCCAGCGACCAGCCCCGTGATGTGTTCAAAGCGCAACGGGCGATGCAATCGCGGTTTTGGTTCTCCGATGTTCAAGTCGAAGGGCAGTATCCAACTTGGCTAACGCGCTACTTTCAGGCGAAGCATTTTGACCTCGATATCACGAAGGCCGACTTGGCCAATCTTAAACGAGGAACTGTCGACTACCTGGGCTTCAGCTACTATATGTCCTTTGCGACGCAGGCCACCGACCATGAAGATAACCAATTTTCTTATAATGAAGCCCACGACCTGGTGACCAATCGCTTCGTGCCACAATCTGAGTGGGGCTGGCAGGTGGATCCCCAAGGCTTACGGTACGCACTGAATTGGATGAACGACCGCTATCATTTGCCACTGTTTATCGTGGAAAACGGCATCGGGGCCATCGACCAGCTGGAGGCGGACCATACCGTCCATGACCAATACCGCATCGACTATCTGCGGGACCACATCGTGCAAATGAAACTGGCCATGCTCGAGGACGGCGTGGACGTCATGGGTTACACCCCGTGGAGTGCGATTGACATTGTGTCGGCCAGCACCGGGCAACTGTCCAAGCGTTATGGGTTTATTTATGTGGATAGAAATGACGACGGCAGTGGGAGCCTGGCCCGGTATCGCAAGGATTCCTTCTACTGGTACCAGCGCGTGATTGCGACCAATGGGGCCGAACTTGGCCAGAAAGCGGGTGGCGCAGATGACAGCCCAGCCTGAACCTTTGTTAGTCATTGATATTGGCGGGACGACCGTGAAATATGGCGTTTGGTCGCAACAGCGATTGATTCATAAGAACCGCCTAACAACGCCGCGAACATGGCCGGAGCTGCTGGCGACGATTGTACGTATGCGTCAAGAACTAGCGCTGCCGTTTGCAGGTGTGGCCATTAGCCTACCAGGAAGTGTCGATACCGTGGCTGGCAAGATCTCGGGCACTAGTGCGGTGGACTATCTCAATGATTTTCCAATTAAAACCGCATTAAAGCAAGCATTAGGTCTCCCTGTCAGCATTCAAAATGACGCCAACTGTGCTGCACTGGCCGAAACTTGGCAGGGAAATGCCCGAGACGTTGCGGACGTTGCGCTGCTGGTGGTTGGCACCGGTGTGGGTGGCGCAGTGGTGTTGGACCATCAGTTGGTTAGCGGTCAGCAAAACTTTGCCGGTGAATTCGGCTATCAGGTGATGACCGCACAGGGCGAGACGTTGAGTGAGTTGGGAAGCCCAGTGCGGATGGCGGAGCGGTACAGTCGGTTGGCAAAATTGGCACGACCCGTATCGGCTAAAGCGGTGTATCAGGCGGCGGAGCAGGGGGATGACCTGGCACAGTTTTGTATCAACGACATGCTTAACTGGCTGAGTTGTGCGGCTTTTAATCTGTTCGTCAGTCTGAATCCTCAGCGCTTATTGATTGGCGGTGGTATTTCCGGGCGACCGGGTTTTGTAGACGATTTGAAACAGCGAGTCCAACGCCTGCTGAAGCAACATGGAGCGCCACTGATTGCTGACATCGCTGCCTGCAAGTTCCACAATGATGCTAATCTGATTGGTGCGGTGTATCAGTTTTATGTAGAAAATGGAAATGATACGACGGTTAAGGTAGTCAGCGCCTGAGAGTTAGGTTGAGGCACGGAAATTACCATGAACGACTGGAAATTCCTAAGTGAATTAGTGGCAACCACCGTCAAATTTCGGTACAGTGGAGGTAGCTAAAAAACAGAAATGGGGTCGTTACTGATGAAGACTTGGCAAAAGGTCGTTGGCGGCGTGGCAGCGCTATCTGCCGTGGGGGCCGTGAGCGTTTTTGGGGCCGCAGCGGGACTGTATTTGTCCGCTACCCGGTCGTACGCGCGAAGTCGCCGGCAGTCTAAGGAACGGGCGATTAGTGAAAATACGGCGGCGGACAACGCCTGGTACTTGCGCCACCACCCAGTTGAGTGGACCCAAATTAGTCAAGATGGCTTGTGCTTGCGGGCCAGTTGGTTGGCGGCCGAACAGCCCACGGACAAAGTTGCCATTTTGGCGCACGGCCTGGGCCACGCTCGTGAGCAAATGATTCCCTGGGCGCGCGTCTTTCACGACTGGGGTTATGCGGTCTTGATGCCCGACGCTCGGGCTCACGGTGAGAGTGATGGTCATACGATTGGCTACGGCTGGACCGACCGACACGACTATCAGCAATGGGTCAACCAGGTCGTGGCCAAGAACGGCTACCAGAGCCAAATCGTCATGTTGGGCATCTCCATGGGCGCCGCGACGGTCATGGCGACGGCTGGTGAAAAGCTGCCGGCCAACGTTAAGGCCATCATTGCGGACTCGGGCTACGCGTCCGTTTTAGGCGAGGCTCGTTTCCGGATGCGTCACGAATTTCACGTGCCGACCCAACCAACGCTGGCGATTGCTGACCAGTACTCACGGCTGGGCGACTACCGCTTGGCGGACGGCGATATCGCTAATCAGCTCCGCAAGAGTCATATCCCACTGTTGCTGATTCAGGGCGCTAACGATGAGACGGTGCCGATCGAGAATCTGGACCTCTTGTACCAAGCCGCTGCGGGTCCCAAGCAGAAATACCGTGACCCGGTAGCAGCGCACATCGCCACGCGCGAGGAGAATCCGGAGTGTTATGACCGGCTGGTGGCTGATTTCTTGGCACCGTATGTGCGGGGGTAAAGTAGACTCTGACTGGGTTTTAAAATGTCTTTTTAATGTTTACCGATTATGATTTTCCGAGGGATATCGAAGAAGCAAGTTAAAGGCAAGTTAAAGGCAAGTTAAAGGAAAAACGCCTTTTTTGAAAAATAGAATCCCGGTGTAGCGGCGTTTCTTTAGTGTGTTCCCCACAGGTGTGGGGGTGATCCTGTCAAGTCGCTTGCCGGACTGAAGACGTCAGAGTGTTCCCCACGGGTGTGGGGGTGATCCTCAGCGGTAGCCATGCTTGCTGCCCATCTTTGGGTGTTCCCCACAGGTGTGGGGGTGGTTTTAAAGTCCAATAATTTTATCTTGAGCGTCACCGAATCAGATTACTAATGCCCTTTCATGAAATTATTTACAGTATTTAGTTGACTATTATCGCTAAATACTGTATAGTAACCATTAATCCGTCGCATTGCTTAGCTGACGTGTCCAGAGAGGCCGCACTAAGCACGGAACCCAACGATGGATCTTGAGAGTCTAATTTAAACGCAACGCACTTACCCTTTAATTGCTTCCAGCGAGGAGCAAAACGGTCTTGCTTAACCTAAAATTCGACCGATATGGCGCTGGAGCAATCCAGCGCCTTTTTTGTGCGCCGAGACATTACATTTCACGGGAGGAAATCATGTCACAACTTAACATCGATTTACCAGGATTATCGCTCAAGAACCCCATCATACCGGCAAGTGGGACTGCGGCTTATGGACAGGAGCTCGCGCAACATTTTGATTTGAACGCACTGGGAGCATTGGTCATCAAGTCCACGACGTTAGCACCACGTAAAGGCAATTCGCGGCCCAATGTTACTGAGACTGTGGGTGGGTGGATGAATGCGATTGGGCTGACCAATCCTGGCATCGATGTGGTGATGACTCAGCGCTTGCCATGGCTGGCTGAACACTATCCAGGTCTACCCATTATTGGTAGCGTGGCTGGCAGTACCTTTAGCGAGTACGTAGCCGTAGCTAAGCGTCTGACGCGGGCAACTAACATTCATGCTTTGGAAATCAACGTGTCGTGTCCCAACGTAGCGGCCGGCGGGTTAGCCTTTGGTACGGAACCGAATAGCGTTTATAATCTGGTGACTGAAATTGTAGCAGTGGCAACTAAACCAGTTTACGTGAAGCTAACACCGAGTGTCACGGACGTTACCGTAATTGCCCAGGCAGCTGTGACCGGTGGCGCGGCCGGTTTGACGCTGATCAACACGTTACCTGGTCTGCAACTAGATTTAGCTACTCGCCAGCCCACGCTCAGTAATGGGACTGGGGGCCTATCCGGGCCGGCCATTCATCCTCTGGCTGTTCGTATGATTCGCGCTGTGCGGTCAGTAACTGACGCACCCATCATGGGCGTCGGTGGTGTCAGCAGTGCCGAAGATGCCTTGGAGTTCTTTCTCGCCGGGGCTAACGCAATTCAAGTGGGGGCGGCAACCTATGGCAATCCCTGCGCCTGTCGCGACATCGCCGCAGCGTTGCCGGCGGCCCTGGCCAAGTATCATCTACCAGACCTGATGACACTGGCCCGAGAACGACACCAGGCAATTCGAGGATAACAGGATTGTCGCAGATTATTGGTGTGAACACGCATGAATTCTCTTAATGTAAATAACATAGTAGTAATTGTTTTCCAGAATAACCCAACAATCTAAGACCAGGTATGCAGGACTAATTCTAGCGTGCTTGGTCTTGTTTGGTTAAATGGGATGGTGGGCTGCACCCCCATCCTTTACATTTGTACAAAGATTCCCCCACAACCGCGAAAGTTTGTTGACAAGTTTTCATTTTCTGGTAAACTACTAAACGGTAATCATTACTGTTTACATATCAAAAACGAAAAGACTAGTAGTGAAATATTTTAGTGAAGATGGGGATGACGGACTTGCAAAAACAAAATTGGTGGCGGTCGATGCGCTGGTTGACGGTGGTTGCCGCATTCGTGGCGCTCTTGACGCTGGCGGGCTGCCAACCTACGACCCAACCGAAGCAGTCCGGCAAAATCAACGTGGTGGCGACGCTGGGGTTCTATGGTGAAGCGGCGCAAGCGATTCTGGGCAATCGCGGCAACGTGCAGACGATTATCAACAGTCCCAGCATTGATGCCGAGAGCTACGAGCCCGACGTGAAGACGGCCAAGCTGGTGGCCAAGGCCAACGTGGTGATTGAAAATGGCTTAGGCTATGACAGTTGGATGGACCACGTTGTGGCGGCCAATGAGGGCTCTGGCACGAAGACGTTGACGATTGGCAAGCTGATGGGCAAGACCACCGGGGACAACCCCCACTTGTGGTCGGACCCGACCGTGATGACCCAGGTCACGCGGCGGTTGGTACAACAGTTTAGCCGTATCGAACCGCGGCATGCTGCTGAATTCAAACGCCGCGGTGCCGCTTACGAGCGACAACTGGCGGTGCTGAGTAAGACGGCCCAACAGATCAAACGTCACGCCCACGGCCAACAGGTTGCGGTGAGCGAGCCCGTCTTTGACATGGCGCTCACGGCGATGGGTTATCGCATCAGTGACGGGCATTTTGCCCAATCCATTGAAGAGGACAGCGACCCCACGCCAGCTGATATCACCAAACTCCAAAGACAGATCAAGCACCACGAGATTGCCTTTTTCGTGGAGAACACGCAGAACTCAAGCAAAAACGTCACGGCCATGGTCGACCTGGCGCGCCAATACCACGTTCCTGTGGTCAAGGTGACCGAGACCATGCCGACTAACCAAACGTACCGGGCCTGGATGCTTGCACAGTATCGCCAGGTCCAGCGGATTCAGGAGGATCGTTCATGAGTGAACCAGCAATTTTAAAACTTGAAAATTTGGGCGTGACCTTTCCCAATCACCCGGTCTTTACCGACCTCAACCTGACGATTCGTCAAGGTGAGTTCTGGAGCATCGTCGGGAAAAATGGGGTGGGGAAGACCACGCTGATGCGCGCGATTTTGCATCAGTTACGCCCGACCACGGGCAAGGTAACCTACCTGCCCAATGCCAATAGCGTCAAGATTGGCTACGTCCCGCAATTTCGCAATATCGATAGCGATTATCCGCTGACCATCAAGGACTTCGTGGGGTTGAACCTGACTGGCTGGAAATGGCCCTGGTTATCCCGCAAGGAACACGCAGAGATCGACCACATTTTAGCGGAAACGGGACTGACCAAGCTGGCTAAACGGCCGATTGGTCAAGCCTCCGGTGGGGAACGGCAGAAGGCTTATTTGGCCCAAGCATTGGTAGAATCGCCCAACCTGCTGATTTTAGACGAGTCGACGGCCAGTCTGGATCCCGTCACCAAGACAGAGTTGCTGGATCTGGTCATCGAATTGAACCAGCGGCTGCATTTGACGGTGCTCTTCGTGACCCACGACATCCCGATGGCCCGCAAGTACAGTTCACAATATCTGATGTTAACGCCGGACGGGGTCGAACAAGGCCCTATCAGCGGGTTGACCCAAGCCAAGGTCTGGGAGGGCGAGAAGAATGTTTAGTTATGAATTTATGCGCAACGCCTTCGCGGCCGGGACCATCATCGCCATTATCTGTGGCATCATGGGCGTCTTCGTGATTGCCCGCAACATGTCCTTTTTAACGCACACCTTATCTGAAATTGGGTTTTCCGGGGCAGCCTTCGGGGTGTTTGCCGGTTGGGCCCCGCTAAATGGGATGTTACTGTTCACGGTCATCAGTTCGGTCATCGTGGGTCAGCTGAGTGCCCGGAGTGAACGCCGAGAAGCGGCCACCAGCGCCATTTCCGCACTGTTCATTGGGCTGGGAATCCTGTTTTTGTCGTTGGCCAACAAAAACGCCAGCTACGCCACCAGCATTTTGTTTGGGAGCGTTATCGGCATCAGTGCCAGCGACGTCCGGCAAATGCTGTGGCTATCCATTCTGGTGCTACTGATTGTGTTTGTGCTCTACCGGTTCTTGAAATTTGACTCGTTCGACCACACCGGTGCGCGGGTCAAGGGGCTGTGGACCAATACGCTGTCCATCACGTTCTTGGTCTTAGTCGCCTTGAGCGTGAGTGTCGCGGCGCAAATCGTCGGCTCCCTGTTGATCTTCATCCTGTTGACCCTGCCAGCGGCGACGGCCAAATACTTCGCACACACGGTCGGGGGTATGATGACCCTGGCGATTGGCCTGGCACTGGTCGGCGTCTGGGCGGGACTGACGTTAAGCTACGTCACCAACTACCCGGTCTCCTTCTTCATCGCAGCTATCGAAGCGGTCTTCTACTTCCTGGCGCTGGGGTGGCAGAAATTGCAGACGGCGGAGTAAGTTCGACGCTAGGTCGTTATCTGAATCAAACGAAAAATATTTTGGAAATAACCAGGTCGACTTCTCGGAAATGGGGGAAGCGGCCTGGTTTTAGTTTGCGTCATTAAAGAAAGTAGCCTCAGCGCAGTCGTTCCCGGAAAAGCAGTTTCCTATTCACTAAAAAAAAGGTTGAAAATTGAATTAATGTCTTGACTCCCGGAGCGACAGCGTTTTGTCCACCAGAACTAGTGAAACCAGGGCCTGCGTCAGCCAGGGTTCCGCCTGCTCTGGGGAACGCTTCCGGCCAAAGAACAGGCTTCCGCTTCGCTTTTTAGGCTCGGTCCGGTCCGCCCACCGCGTTCCAACTCATATTTGGCGGATGGTAGGCGGCCAGCATATCTGACGTTGCCAACAATCAGCTGAAGCGCAAGCGTGAACCCCGCAAAGTAAGCCCAAGTGTTGTATCCTAGGACTGGTGTCAGCAACCTGGAGTAGACCAATTGCCAACAAATTCGTCAAAAACCCGGGAATTTGGCCCGTAATTTCTTAAGTTTAAACAAGTTTTCGGAATTCTCACGAAAATGTAACGAAAAACCCGAACATTTATGCTAAAATTGGGCTTACAATTAACTCTAAAGAAATAGTTGAGGTGAAGAAGTTGAAAGTCAGAAGAAGTGACCGGTTGGTTGATATGACCCGGTATTTATTGGAACGGCCGCATCAATTGGTTTCATTAACCTTTTTTGCGGCGCGTTATGAATCAGCGAAGTCTTCGATCAGTGAAGACTTGACGATTCTGAAGCGCACCTTCCAGACGCGGGGAACGGGTCTGTTAGAGACGGTCCCTGGCGCTGCTGGTGGTGCACGGTTCATCCCCTACGTGTTGCGTGAAGAAGCGGAACAATTTGTGGATGACATGATCACCGAACTGTCCGAAGCCGACCGGTATTTGCCCGGTGGCTACGTGTACATGTCCGATATCTTGGGGCGGCCCTCAGCTTTGCGGCAAATTGGGCGGATCTTAGCCACGCAGTACTTAAATCAAAACGTGGACGTCGTGGTGACCGTTGCCACCAAGGGGATTCCGTTGGCCCAAAGTGTGGCCAGCTACCTCGGGGTGCCGTTCGTCATCGTGCGGCATGATTCGCAGATCACCGAAGGCTCGACCGTCAGTGTCAACTACGTGTCCGGATCGACCAAGCGTATCGAACGCATGGCGCTGTCTAAGCGGAGCGTCAAGCCCAATTCACGGGTCTTGATCGTCGATGATTACATGAAGGGTGGCGGAACCGTGGGTGGTTTGCGCTCCTTGGTCGACGAGTTCGATTCCCAATTAGCGGGCGTGGCCGTGTTTGCCGAAGGCGATTTTGCCGGCCAACGGACCGTTAGCAAGTACACGTCACTGTTGAAGATTCAGACCGCCGATGAACAGATTCGCGTATCACCCGGGAATTACCTGACCCAGATTTTTGGCGACGATTCCCAATTAAAATAGCTAGGAGACATTTAGCATGACGACTAGAAATACCATTATCCTCGCTGCCGGTAAGGGCACCCGGATGAAATCAAAACTGTACAAAGTGTTGCACCAAGTTTGTGGGAAGGCCATGGTTGACCACGTGTTGACCCAAGTCGAACAGACCCACATGGATAAAATCGTGACGGTCGTCGGGTATGGTGCCGATGACGTCAAGGCCACGTTAGGTGACCGGACGCAATACGCCTTACAAGCCAAGCAAATGGGGACCGGCCACGCCGTCTTACAAACTGAACCCTTGTTGAAGGATGAAGCGGGGACCACGCTGATCGTTAGTGGTGACACGCCATTGTTCCGGGCGGAAACGTTTGAAGACCTCTTTGCCTACCACGAAGCCAAGCACGCGGCGGCCACCATTTTGACCTCGATTGCCCCGGATCCGACCGGCTACGGCCGCATCGTCCGCAACAATATCGGCATCGTGGAAAAAATCGTCGAACAAAAAGATGCCAGCTCCGAGGAACAAGAAATTCACGAAATCAACACTGGGGTGTACGTTTTCGATAACCAAAAGTTGTTCAAGGCGCTGCACGAAACGTCTAATGACAACGCGCAAGGGGAATACTACCTGACGGATGTCATTGAAATCTTGAAACACCAAGGCGACATCGTGGCGGCTTATCAAATGGCCGACTTCGACGAATCCATGGGGGTCAATGACCGAGTGGCCTTGTCCGCAGCGACGAAGATCATGCGGCAACGGATCAACGAACAACACATGCGTGACGGCGTGACCTTGATTGATCCTGCCACGACTTACATTGATGCCGGAGTTCAGATTGGCGCCGACACCATCATTGAACCGGGCGTGCTCTTGAAGGGCGACACGGTCATCGGTGAAGACTGCTACATCGGGTCACATTCTGAATTGCGTAATGCCAAATTAGCCGACCACGTCACGGTCACCTCCTCCTTACTGGAAGATTCCGACATGGCTAGCGGCTCTAATATTGGTCCGAACAGTCATTTGCGGCCAGAATCCCACATCGGGCCTAAGGTGCACCTCGGCAACTTTGTCGAAGTCAAGAAGGCCACGATTGGTGAAGGCACCAAGGTGGGCCATTTGACCTATGTCGGCAACGCCAAGCTGGGCAAGAACATCAACGTTGGTTGTGGGGTCGTTTTCGTCAATTACGATGGCAAACACAAGCACGAAACGACCGTGGGTGACGACGCCTTTATCGGCTCGAACTCAAACTTAGTCGCCCCGCTAGAAGTCGCTGACCACAGCTTTATCGCAGCGGGCTCGACGATTACTGATGGCGTGGCCAAGTATGACATGGCCATTGCCCGCTCCCGGCAGACGAATAAACCCAATTATTACCAAAAATTACCTTATCGGGGCGAAGATTAAGGTGAAGGCCTTGTGTTTCCTAACGCGATAGCATAAAATTGTTGTAGGAAATTCAGACAGACTATACGCAATTGGAGGAAATTATGGCTACGCAATATTTTGACCCTAAATTAAAGATTTTTGCGTTGAACTCCAACAAACCGTTGGCGGAAAAAATCGCTAACGAAGTTGGTGTCGAATTAGGGAAAACTTCGGTGGACCGGTTCAGTGACGGCGAAATTCGGATTAACATCGAACAAAGTGTGCGGGGCAGCCACGTGTACGTGATTCAATCAACGTCGGCACCCGTAAACGATAATTTGATGGAACTGCTGATCATGATTGATGCGTTACGACGGGCCAGTGCGGCCACCATCAACGTGGTCATTCCGTACTACGGCTATGCGCGTCAAGACCGTAAAGCGCGTTCCCGCGAACCAATTACGGCAAAGTTAGTTGCTAACATGCTGCAAACGGCCGGCGTCACGCGGGTCTTGGCATTAGACTTGCATGCGGCCCAGATTCAAGGCTTCTTCGATGTGCCAGTTGACCATTTGATGGGCGCACCGCTGTTAGCGGACTACTTCATCAACAGTGGCTTGGCGGAAGACGCTGTTGTCGTTTCTCCTGACCACGGTGGGGTAACGCGGGCCCGGGCCTTAGCCGAATTCTTGAAGGCGCCAATCGCCATCATCGACAAGCGGCGGCCCAAGGCCAATGTAGCGGAAATCATGAATATCATCGGGGATGTTAAGGGCAAACGATGCATCATGATCGATGATATGATCGACACGGCCGGCACGATTACTTTGGGGTCACAAGCCCTGATGGATGCCGGTGCCAAAGAAGTTTACGCTAGCTGTACGCATCCTGTTTTGTCCGGCCCAGCCATTGAACGAATCAAGAACTCACCGATTAAGAAATTAGTCGTAACGGATTCCATTCAATTGACGGCCGACAAGCAAATCGACAAGATCGAACAAATTTCGGTTGGTCCGCTGATTGGTCAAGCCATCAAGCGAATCAACGAAAACCGGCCAGTCAGCCCATTGTTCAAGAACCGTTTCCGGAGTCACGAACAATAAAAATTTAGACTTGAAAAAGGAGTTCGGGGCAATTGTCCTCGGCTCTTTTTTTAAAACGACCAAGATTAAAGTAAGGGATTGAAGGCAATGAAGAACTGGAAACGGGCAGCGACAGGTACCGTAGCGGCGGGCCTGCTGATTGCGTTGGTAATGAAAATATTAGGCCAGTCATTTTTGATGATTGGCGATCTATTGTTCATGGTGGGGCTGGCATTGATCGTGTTTGGCGCCATCTGTGTGTTGTTAAAAGGTCACTTGTTCACAGGGTGGCGGCATCTGTGGCATCGTAAGGATAAGGTCGAGCCACTGCCGGGCGAAAAGGTCCCGCTCAAGCACGTGGCCAGCGTGAAGAACTCACCCATCGTGGTGAATACCTTTGCGCGCTTCGGTTTGGTCAGCGGCATTTGCTACATCATCTTGGGTGTGGTGTTTACGATTTAAAAAAAGCGCATAGTTGTAGGAACCTGCTGCCTTTTGGCCCACGTTTTGGCCATTTAAAGTTGGTGCAAAAGGGGGTCTGGGATGTTTTGTCCCAGACCCTTTTTGGTGTGTCTGATGGCGAAATGGTTAGCTCCCGAAATTTTACGAAGCCGGGTCGCAGCTGACTTAATCGTATCCCGGTCTGCCGGTAGAGACTATAGTGAATGATGAAAGAACTGGATGCCGAGGAGCAGCCGGTTCAGAGGGGAGCTAGGTAAAATGACGTTAAAGAATATTGGAATTTTATTGGGAATTGTCGTTGTCAGTGGCGCAGGATTCGCCCTGAGTGGCCACCAGCCGGCGGGTCGAGTAGAAACGGCCGCTGCATCGCGAGTCGTTCGGGTCACGAAGCAAGAAGTCCAGCCCGCACCGTTGGCAAGCAAGCACCAGTCTGTGGCGCCAGTCGGCCAGCTCAGCCGGACGATCACCAATGCTGAACGCGAACCGATCGTTCCCAGTCGGAATGCGGGGACCACGGCGCCAACGGGGGAGCTTTGTTGACGATTCACATATTGTTTTACGATCTTTAGGTTTACCACTTGATGACGGTCGAATCATAATCATTTAAACAACGGACACTTTCCTAGCGAAGGTGTCCGTTTACTTTATCGTTAAACTGCTAAACAGATTAAAGGTGCGATACGATTGGGCTTTTTTCGCTAGGAAATCGGGTAGCATTCCTGTATGATTGAACTTACCTCTAACGGGGCTAAACGTTGATATAACGGTATTTATAATGAGCATGGCAAAAGCTAAAAGTACTAACCGTACCAGTTAACTCTGCATGGATCGTCTTGGTATTTTTGACTGGCATAGCCGTGACGTCACCAGTGTCGAAAAGCACAAAAATAATCGGGGATCCCGGTGAGGCAATCCCCGATGGTTAAGTTAATTTCATCGCCCTATCTCCGTGCGGCTAGCGTTACTGATTAAACGACCTGGTCGTCCAGTTCGCCGATTTCTTCGATCATGGTAGCTAATTCGCTGTGTGACAACGTGGATTTGGTCAATGCCTGAATCATCTTGGCTGTGAGCTTGGTCAACTTGGTGTAGAAATTCTGGTCGTCGGCAAACTGTGCGTGCTTGCCGGTGATGAACCGTAGCGTATTAGCACAGTGCGTGGCATTGACGTCGGCATTTCGTAATTTTAAAATTTCGCAAATCTCTTCCAGCGACAACCCCGCGCGTTTGAGACTGTGGATGATCCGATACGTCGCTAGGTCTGTCACCGTGTATTTGCGGTAGTTGCCGGGCGTGCGCTTAGGTACGAGCATCCCCATCTTCTCGTAAAAGCGCAAGGTGTCCGGCTGACAGCCCACCCGTGTTGCAAATTCCTTAATATTCATAAAACAACCATCTCCTCTGGTCGACCCTAGATTAACACTGGAGCCAACCATAGGGTTAAACTTAACGACTAAAAGCCGGAAATTAACCGAGGTTCGGTGAGTTAATTAAAAAATCGACTTATCCGCTGAGGGGGTAAGTCGATAACGGTTTGATTAATTAACGTCTAAGGGGTGAAAGCAAAACTAACTCATGCAATCCCGAAATGACAGTGTTTTGGAAACATTAGCGGATTACTGCAACGCATACTTGCGAATGGCCGCAGCCACACCGTTTTCCGCGTTGGTCAGCGTCACGGCTTGGGCGGCATCTTTGATTTCAGCGATCGCGTTGCCCATGGCCACGCCCATGCCGGCGTAGGTGATCATCGACAGGTCATTGCCTTGATCGCCCAAAGCCATGACGTTGTCGGCCGTGAAGCCGAGCTGTGTAGCCAGTTCGCTCAAGGTGCCGCCCTTGCTAGCATGACTGTTCATGACCTCAATGAAGTAGGGGGCACTTTGAACCACGCTGAAGCGGTCCTTGAAGCTTTGGGGCATGTTGGCTTTCACGTGATCGATGACTTGAGGGTCATCCACGAACATGGCCTTGGAAATCGTCAGGTCACGCGGGGTCTCGCTGACTTCGCGGTACCGGATCAGCATGCGGACCAAGTAGCTCTCGGCGATGGTGTAGGCGCTAATGTTCTTGTTAGCCGTATAGATGTGTTCCGGCGTTTCGATTTGAAAGTGGGATTGTAGCTTGCGGGAGAGGCTTTCCAGGTCGATGTAGTCATCGTAGGTCAACGAGTGGTTGGTCAGGACCTTGCCCGAGATCGTCTGGGCCACGGACCCATTGAAGGTGATGGCGTATTGGTCATCGCCGCTGATAGCCATGGCGTCCAGATACGGTTGGACACCGGTCAACGGCCGACCGGTACACAAGACAACTTTGATACCCTGGGCCTTGGCGGCTTGGACGGCGTCAATGGTCTCTTGGGCCAGTTCGTTTTTCTCGTTGAGTAAGGTGCCATCGATGTCGATGGCGATTAATTTAATAGTGCTTGCAGTCATGAAGGCGTCTCCTTTAAATGAGTTAGAGTGTTAAAGCGTAAGTTAAAATGGCGTTGGCCACGCCGTCATTGGCATTACTGTCGGTCACGGCATCGGCTGCGGCTTGGACAGTGGCCGTGGCGTTGCCCATGGCGACCCCCAGGCCAGCAGCTTGGAGCATGGGCAGGTCGTTGGGCCCGTCACCGATGGCCATCACGTCGTTAGCGTCGATGTGGAGCCGTTGGGCCAGTTCCTGTAGGGCCGTGGCCTTGCTGACGTGGTGGTTGAGCACTTCGATGAAATGGTCATCGGTGCGCACCACGTAAAATTGTTGCCGGAGTGCTGGTGGCAACGTCGCGTCAAATTGGGTGACCAGGTCCGTTTCGTCGATGAAGACAAAGGTCAACAAGGCTTCATCTTGCGGAATCTCGGCTGCCGGTAGGTATTTGATGGGGAGGTTGACCAAATGACTTTCCCGGATAGAATAGGCGCTGGCCGGGCGATTGGGGGTGTAAATGGCTTGCGGCGTGATCAGGTGGTAATGAATCGGAGCTTGGTCGGCGAGGTCAACCAGGCGTTGGGCGTCGTTTAAGCTCAGCGAGTGCGTGATCAACGCTTGGCCACTGGTCGTTTGGACCGCCGCACCGTTGTGGGCGATCACATACTGGTCGTCACCGATGAGGTCCAGCATTTCCAGGTAGGGCCGCACGCCGGCTAAGGGCCGTCCGCTGCAGAGCACGACTTTGATGCCTGATGCCGTGGCCGCCTTGATGGCGTCGATGGTCGACAAGGCGAGCTTGTTGTTGGGGGTCAGTAAGGTACCGTCAATATCGATTGCAATTAGTTTCACCGTCATGGTTAGGACTCCTTGGGTTGAATCAATTGGTTATTTTGAATATAAGCGCCAAACTGGTCGTAAATGGGCTGGAACAATTCTGGCGCATCATTGCCAGGGTTGAGCATTTCCTTGGGGAAGAAGAAGCGTTGGTCCCCGGAGAACTTCCCGCGCATAGCGTTGACCAGATCAGACACGGTCGACAGTTCTAACAGGCTGCCATCGGGTTCTTGGAGCTCGATTTGCGTCAGCGGGTAGGTGACTTTAGGGTCGTAGGCATCGTCGTAAGGTAAATCATAACTGTTGTCCGTGGCGGTGTAGTAATCGGTGTTGAACCCGACCGAGCGAATCATCTCCCGCAACTTGGGCAGGAGCGATTCGGTTGCCGCAGTGAACTCGGCACTCTTCAGTGGCTTGCGGTCCAAGAAACGGTGGGCCAGGTCGGCTAAAATTTCATCCGGTGAATCGCGCCAGTGAATGAAGTAGGTGGTCAACACGCCGTCATCGAGGTTGAGGTAGTCGTTCAAATCAAATTCGTGATTGAAGAAGGGCAACAGCAGGTGGGGGATAAAACTCTCATCCGTCTGGTTGGCCTGGTAGAGCTCGTTGGCCCGGCCTAATAAATGGTCCAAGATGACTTCCATCGACCGGGAAACGGGGTGGAAGTAGACCTGTTGGTACATTTGAAAGCGGCTGATGATGTAGTCTTCAACCGCGTGCATGCCGTTCATGGCAAAGGCAATCCCGCCAGCATAAGGCCGCATGACCCGCAAAATCCGCGTGAGGTCAAAGGTCCCGTATTCGGTCCCAGTAAAGTAGGCGTCCCGTAAGAGATAGTCCATCCGGTCCGCGTCGATTTGACTGGAGATCATTTGAACGACCTGGGGATTGGGGTAAGTCTTTTGAATCACGCTCGCCACTTCGGCAGGGAAAGTCGGACTGACGCGGCGCAAGACCTGGTTGACTTCCGTTTCCGGCGAGGTCAAAATCTCTGCGGTAATGGCCTCATGGTCGGTGTGGAAAATGTGCTCGAAGGTGTGGGAATACGGCCCGTGGCCAATATCGTGCAACAAGGCAGCACATAAGGCCGTCAGTCGTTCGCGGTCATCCCAGCCGCCATCCCCCGGCGTTTGCGATGGGTAATTGCGTTGGAAATTATCACAGATTTGCCGGGCAATTTCGTAGACACCCAATGAATGGGTAAAACGGGAATGTTCGGCCCCGTGGAAAATCAGCGAAGCCGTGCCAAGTTGTTTAATGCGCCGGAGCCGTTGGAACTCCCGGGTGTTGATCAGGTCAAGAATGATTTGATGTTGAACATAAATATAGTTGTGGACCGGGTCGCGGAAAACTTTCTCTCGTGGCAGTCGTTGTTGGGCGTAGGTCACACTGATTCCTCCTTTAAGTCGGTTAATTTAAACGTGGTTGTCGCCGGACCATTTGGGCGGTGGCGTGTTCTAAATCTGTTTGAAATTTCGGGGTCGCCATCAACGTGGCCAATTTTTCGTGGCCCACGTGTAGCCCGGCGTTCGTTGCGGCGGTGATGAACCGTTGCTTTGCATCCGCCACCGTAAGGTCCTGGTGGAGCAGTGCCGCGGTGGTCGTCATCACGTTGGGGTCGACGTCGGGGAAGCCCCATTTATTTTCCGCCGTACTGAGGCCGGCTTGATAGAAGTCGCGAATCATTGCGCCGCGCGCGGGTTGGTCGCCGTTCACACCGAGGTACAACATGATCACCAAGGCGTGCGGACTGCGCCGTTGGGCGATACCGGCAATCTTCTTGCCGGCGACACTCAGGTCATAATCACCGGGGCAATAGGAGCGGGTGATCTCATAGTGTTCCAGTGACAGCTCCGGCCAGGCGGCGTCGACCAAGGCGGTCATTTGCGCATAAGCGGCCTCGACACTGATGGGGGGCGTGGTGAGTGGGGCAAATAACGAGACGTTCAACACGCCCGCGTCACTGACGACGGCCAGACCACCAGAGTTGCGGAGCACGTAATCATAGCCATGCCCGGAAACGGCCTTCACAGCCGCTGTCAGGTCCGGTAGGCGTTTGTCCTTCAGTCCCATGATAACGGTAGGCTGCATGGTCCAGAAGTGCAAAATGGGCTGCTGAAGGTCGACAACGAGGTCCAGGAGAGCGTTGGTGTAGCCAAAGGCCTGATTTTTCTGATCAGCCGGGATCGGCGTGGTCACGGTTTGAAGTGAATCTGTGGGGAGGTTAAACGGAAACATGAAACCTACCTTCTTTCGTAAAGTTTCTTCAATCTCTCATTATACTAGAAAACGCTTGCGCCGTCATGGTCTGTACCAGTGACTAGTCAACGATTGCCTGAAAGTTGGTCACGGGTCCCGCTACCCGTTTGCGAGGGGGTGTCAACGGCGGGGGCAACCCGTGAAGCACCACCCCCAGAAAAAGAAGATAATTGGTAGGCTTTCCCGGGAAAATGAACTATAATTAATCCAGACAATTCGCGGAAAGGAAGTGTGCAAATGGATCGATTATCTACGGGGGTGCCCGTCATGATTCACTTGGAGACGCACATTAAGCAGGACCAAGACGTTTCGGATTACCGCTTGGATGTGGATGGCCAACTGGTTCAGATGGGTCGGACCCTGTACTTGCGGTATTTGGAACCGAATAAGGAAACGGGTGAACAGACACCGGTCACCATGAAGTTTACGCCAGAAGGTGAAGTCCATCTGACCCGCAACGCTGAAGCTGAATTGCGGCTACACTTTGTGAGTGGCAAACGCGTGACGGCCCGGTACAACACGCCGTACGGCATCATGCCGATCGAAACCGTGACGCCTTATTTGGAGACCAGCTTCAAGGAAAGACCGTTTAGTGGCAACGTTAAGATCGACTACTTACTCTATGCGAATGAAGATCTGGTCGGAAACTACAAGATTAGATTGCAATTTACCGCATAAACGAGTATCATATTTCGTAGACTGTGGAAAGGACGTGCACCAGTTTGGAATTAAAAGTCTTTGAGGGCCAGAACAAAAAGGAATTATCAATGATCGAAGTTGCTCACGCCATTTTATCGCAACATGGCGATGTGATGGCATTTGCTGACTTAGCAAACGCCGTCCAAGCCTATTTAGGCGATAGCGACGCAGAAGTTCGTGACCGGCTGTCCCAATTCTATACGGATTTAAATGTCGATGGTAGTTTCATTTCTCTGGGTGATAACCTTTGGGGACTGCGAACTTGGTATCCGTTTGAATCCATCGATGAAGCGACCGTTCACGCCGAGGAAGATGAAGATCAACCTAAGCGTAAGAAGCGCAAGAAGGTTAACGCCTTCTTGGCCGACACGACCGATGACGATGATGTGATCGATTACGATGACGACGATCCAGAAGATGACGATACGACCACGTATGCATCTGACGATGACGACGATGATACGACCGGCAACGGCGGCACCCCTGATCTGGGCAAGCTCCAGAACGGGTTAGGCATCGACGACGATGACGAAGAAGACGATTCGGAAGACATTCCGGATGGTATCGAAGACCAGCTTTCCCAAATGGAAGCCCCGGACGACGATGATGAAAATCTTGATTTCTCCGCCGACGACGATGAAGCTGACGATGATGAAGATGAAGATGACGAAGAACAAAAATAATTTTGCGTTCTTTGCTTGACCTCCTGCCCAAAACCAGGTATTATGTTTTTTGGGCTCCTTGCTACTTGTAGTGAGGACAACTGGACGGTAAGCTCCCTATTCGCTATGGATAGGGAGCTTTTTTTATAGTTTTCCGACCCTAAATAATCTTACGAGGAGTTTGCACATGACCAAATATATTTTTGTGACTGGCGGCGTGGTTTCATCACTAGGTAAGGGGATTGTGGCCGCTTCCCTAGGGCGGTTGTTGAAGAACCGTGGCTTGAACGTGACCATTCAAAAATTCGATCCGTACATCAACGTGGATCCCGGTACGATGAACCCCTATCAACATGGGGAAGTCTTCGTCACCGACGATGGGACCGAAACAGATTTGGACTTAGGCCATTACGAACGGTTCATTGACAACAATTTGAACAAATATTCGAACGTCACCACTGGTAAGATTTATTCGGAAGTATTGGAAAAAGAACGGCACGGGGATTACCTGGGTGCCACGGTTCAAGTCATTCCGCACATTACGGGAATGATCAAAGAAAAGATCATGCGGGCCGGCAAGACGCTGGGCGCCGACTTCGTGATCACTGAAATCGGGGGGACCGTTGGGGACATCGAATCCCAACCATTCCTGGAAGCTATTCGCCAAATGAAGGCAGAAGTCGGCGACGAAAACGTGGTCTACATCCACACCACGTTGGTGCCGACGCTGCACGCGGCTCACGAAATGAAGACCAAGCCGACGCAACATTCCGTGCGGGAACTGCGGAGCATTGGGATTCAACCAAACATCTTGGTCGTGCGGACGGAAGCACCGATTACCGATGAGATGCGTAACAAGATTGCGTTGTTCTGTGACGTGAAACCCAGCTCCGTCATTGAATCCATGGACGTGCCGACCATCTACTCGATTCCACTGCGATTACAAGATCAAGGCTTAGACCAAATCGTCTTGGATCACTTCCAAGTCAAGGCACCTAAGGCCGATATGACCAAGTGGGCGGCCATGGTCGATCACATGCAAAACCTGTCCCGGACCATCAAGATTGCCTTGGTTGGGAAATACGTGGCCTTGCATGACGCCTACATTTCCGTTGACGAGGCCTTGCAACACGCGGGTTATCCCGTTGACGCCAACATCGATTTGAAGATGATCGACGCCGAAAAGATTACGGCCGCTAACGTGCAAGACATGTTGGGCGATGCGGACGGCATCATCGTCCCTGGTGGCTTCGGTGACCGGGGAATCGAAGGCATGATTACCGCCATCAAGTATGCGCGTGAAGAAGACGTGCCGTTCCTGGGAATTTGCTTGGGGATGCAAGTGGCCAGCATCGAATTTGCGCGGGACGTCCTGGGCTACACGGATGCCAACTCTACGGAAATGGATCCTAGCACGACGCACAAGATCATTGATCTGATGGCCGACCAAGCCGACGTGCAAGAAATGGGGGGGACCCAACGGTTGGGCCTGTACCCTTGCAAGTTGAAGCCAGGTAGTGTGGCTGCTGCGGCTTACGACAACCAGCCAATGGTTGAGGAACGCCACCGTCACCGTTATGAATTTAACAACCAGTACCGTGAAGAAATGGCGGCCAAGGGTCTGGTCTTCTCCGGGACCTCACCGGATGACCACTTGGTTGAAGTCATCGAGCTGCCCAAGAAGAAGTTCTTCGTTGCGGCTCAGTATCATCCAGAATTCCTGTCACGGCCAGAACGGCCAGAAGGTTTGTTCCGTGATTTCATCGCGGCAGCCAGCAAGGAAGTCAAAGATTAAGCTAAGCTGATTAGCGAAGGAGTAGGGGAAGTTGCCTGCTCCTTTTTTTAACGAAAAATTTCAGTTCTTCAAAATAACGAAATGCCGCCATGCCGCGGTTAATCCACTCAAAAACCACGTTAATTATTTATCGTTCATTAAGAAACTTTTAATGTGAACATGTTTGTGGACGTTAACCACCAATCATGGTATTCTGTAGGGTAATATGAGTGGCTGACTTAAATAAGTTAACTTAGCTAACGACCGTGGGGAGGGCTGTGACGTGAAGAAAAGATGGGGATGGTTAATCGCTTTGGCCGCAATCTGGGGCCTGGGCGGTGGTAGCATCGTGAGTCAGGCAAGCGATACCGCCGTGAGCGACGACTTGCCAGCTAGCTTTGCTCTGAACGGCATTTTCAATACGACCAGTAAGATTCCCAACGTCACGAATAACGCGACGCTGGTCACGAACAATCATGGGCTACAGCTGACCAGTGGTGCGACTAGCCAAAACGGGGCGGCCTGGGCGACGAGTGATAATAAATTTGACCTCAGCAAGAACGGTCGCTTTTCAATGTGGCTGTATTTTGGTAAAAATGGCGCGTCCAACTCTGGCCAGGGGATGGCGTTTGTAATGCAAAATGCGGGTGCTACTGGCTTCACCGCCTTTCCCAGTGCAGCGAAACCAGCTGGGCAATCGCTGGGGGTCTGGGGAGTCGACTACGACAACACGGCGACCGATGCCAAGGCAGTTGCGGCCTCAGCTATTCAAAAGAGTTGGGCGCTGGAATTCGATGAGCAGGTCAATAACAACCGTGACGGGGGCAACAATAGCGGCTTGGATTATAATTATCCCTATGAAGACGAGCAACATGTGGCGTCTAATTATCCGGGTGAGACCACCAGCTACGCGCGAAACGGGACGCAGAGTAGTGGGAATAAATACTACTACCGCTTAATTCATCAGGGGGCTTTTGTCACCACCTTGTCGGACGGTGCCTGGCATCACGTCACGTTGGATTGGACGGCGCCAACGGGGACCAGCGATACGGGAACCATGACCTACACGCTGGGGGACAAGAACCCAACTACCGGGGCCAGTCAAACACCAACGAATACCAAGACAGTCAGCGTGGATTTGACTAAGCTGGGCATCAATGCAACCGATAGCACCAAACAGGTCTACTGGGGCTTTACCGGGACGTCGACCACGCTAACAGCCAACAACGTCGTGGCCTTTGAGCACATCCCGGGACTGGTCAACGCCAGTTCCGCCGTAACGGTGACTGACCAGAGTACCGGTAAGACGATTAGCGACGGTGATACGGTCAACGGCAACGATGCGCTGGCCTACACCTACAAATTAAATTATGATGGTGGCAATCAGACTTGGCAAAACATTGAAGCCCAACTACCACGGCCCGCTGGCGTCACTTTCTCGGCGGGGACGATCACCTATGCCGATGGCAGCACGGAAACCTTGAGCAGTTCCGAACTGAATTCAAGCACGCTGGCCCACACTTTGGGGAAGAATCTTTCCACGGCTAATGCCAGCGCGACAATCACATTGACCGGGCAGGCAAACGCGGTGACCAGCCAGACGAGTGTGGCCAGCACCATCGGCCACTTCAATGGCAGCAATGAAATTAGTTCGGTGACAACGCCGAGCTACACCATTTTCCCCGCACGGCAATGGATATTGGCCGTGTCTTCTGGGAGCACCATGACGGCCCAGCCTGGTCAGAGCGTGAAAGTCACGGGGAGCGTGGCCGTGGATAGTAGCGCGGATGATGAGACGGTGACCAATAAAGATGTGACGATGCATGCTAGTCTGGATAACGGGTACACGATTGACGACTTCACCCTCAACGGCAGTTCCAGCGATCCCGATGAGGAGGGGGTATTTAACCTAACGATTCCCGCCGATAAACTGGTGACGGGTGTTAACAAATTAACGTTGTACACGACCGATGACCGGGGAAATAAATCCAAAGAAGTGAGCGTGACCATCACAGTGACGGGGACGTTGGCGTTTAAGAACGTGAATCCTAAAAGTTCCTTCGTGACCACGCGTCTGGCTGGTACTTCGACGCTGATTGGCCGCAATGCCGACTGGGACGTCTCCGTGACCAACGCCCGAGGGAAAGGTTCCGAGTGGTCGGTGACGGCGCAGGCCAGTGACTTTACAGATCCGGACACGGCTACCAAATTGGCCGGTGAGGCTGTCTGGGTGGACGCATCAGGCAATACCAGTTCACTGACGCAGGCGCAGGTCATTGCCAGCGGGACCAACACTGCCGCCAGCCAAACGACGAACATCGTCGACGACTGGGGCAACGCTGGTGGCATCATGCTCAAAACCAATAGCGACGCGATTAGCGGTGACTATCAGGGAACGATCACCTGGACACTGAGCAATACCTTGAATTAAGTCAGTGTCAGCACCGGCTTGACTGAAAATTGAGAACGCACAAAAACAGGCACGGCCCCAGCGGGCGCGTGCCTGTTTTGTATGCATTTAAAGCTGAAATCAGTTAGAACAACTCATGGCATTAGTAGGATTGGTCGGTTACAGCTTCAGTGTGAGAGCTGGCCGCCTACCGTCCGCCAACTATGGGTTGGAACGCAGTGGCGGACCGGACCGAGCCTGAAAAGCGGTCTCGGCCTCGCTTTGAGCCGAAACCCACGTCTCAAAGACGCCAGTTGTCTAAGCGGCATGAACCGCGCCGCTAAGGCAACTCCCACGGCTGAACCCATATTTGGCGGACTCTCGGCTACAAGTGTGCGTGATAGCAATGGTTAGCTTAGCCCCAGTTAGCGGTTGATTTAACAACTAGTCTTTAACTAGCGCCATCTTGCAGATAATCACCAACCGGCCGGAGGCAGTCAGGGATGGAGCCAGCTGTGGCGACGGTGTTGGCTGAGGTTCTTTCTCAGCCTACAGCGTGGGACGACTTGAAAGCCTGGCGAACTTTGCCAGGCTTTCAAGCGAACCGGAAGACCGCTCCTCAGGCTGGAGGTGTTCCCCAGAGCAGGCGGAACCTCTGGCTGACGCAGGCTCCTGGTGTCGCTATTCAGAACGCAGTGCAGTGGCCGCATCCTTCTTCGCAGCCATGCGGGCTGGCACGTGGCCACCCAGCATCGTCAGGATCGTGCTAATGACAATCAAGACGATACCGTGAACGGGGTTCAGGTGCGCGACGTTGCTGAGGTCCGTGATGTTTTTCAAGACCACGTTGATTGGGAATGTCAGGAGCCAAGCAATGACGACCCCGAGGGCACCGGAGCCCACGCCGAGGATAAAGGTTTCGGCGTCAAAGACCCGGGTGATATCTTTCTTCCGGGCCCCTAAGGCCTTCAAGATCCCAATTTCCTTGGTACGTTCCAGAACCGACGTGTAGGTGATGATGGCAATCATGATCATACTCGTGACCAGTGAAATGCCGGCAAACGCAACCAACACGTAGGTAATAGCATCCATCAGCCCACCAGTCAAGCTGGAGACCGTACCGGCCATGTCGGTGTAAATGACCTTATCGGCTTTCTTCTTACCATGGTTGTATTTATCCAGGTAGGTCAGGACCTTGTCCTTGTTCTTGAACGTGTTCGGGTAGATCAGGATGCTGGCAGGTGTCGTGGAGCCGCCGAGGTAGCTGACCAGTGACTTCTTGGTCGTGCTATCCACGCTTTGTCCCGTCATCACATTGTCGTCAGCCTTCTTTTGGGCCTTAACGATGTCTGAATTTTTGTTCTTTTGAATGATGTTTTGCGTTAACTTATCGCTGTACGCAATGCCGGAGGCCAAGACATTTTCGGAAGACTTGGCCTTGACCTTAACGATGCCGGCGACTTTTAACGTGGTGTTGTGACTGTTGTTGTACAGGGAATTTGAAGCCTTGTTAGGCACGTAATTACCGGTTGGCAAGCTTTGGTAGTAGTCGTTGTTGTTGACGACTTTAATGGTCGTGCCGACAATCTTGCCGTAGCTGAATTTCTGATTGTTCTTGACCGTGTAGCCCAGGTTCTTCAACGCGTTGATGTTGGTGGAGCCATCGCGGTCGACAATCAGAATCACATCGTTAGCACTCTTAGGGTAGCTCCCCGAGACCAGCTTGTAGTGTTTCTTTAAGAAATTAACGCCGCCGTCGCTAGCGCTTGGGTAAACGGAACCGCCCACCCCGGTTGAAGCAGCCATTGCAGATTGCATGGCGCTGGAACTGCTGGAGCTATTGCTATCGGCATTGGAGAAGGAAACCGTCTTGGTCTTGCCATTGATTTGGCGCAGGAGGTTCATCCCCGTGGAATAGGTGTAGGTGACGTTCTTACTTAATTTTGGATCCAGATTTTTAACGTAGTTTAAGTAAGACTTGGTAAGCTTATTGGTATGAGTTGCCTTGTCTTGCTCGCTGATCTTAGCCGTGACCTGTTTCTTGTTGTTGGCCTTGACCTTGTCATTGGACTGCGCGCCGGTGGTACTGGTGGCCGTCTGGGCGATGGTGACCGGGAACTGGGCCAAGGTGTTGGCCTGGGTCTTGTTGATCTGCGTTTGGAACCCATTGGATAACGCCAGGACGACGGCAATCCCGATGATCCCAATACTGGAGGCAAAGGCCGTTAGTGCAGTCCGGCCTTTCTTGGTCCGAATGTTGTTAAAGGACAGCTTCAAGGCCGTCCAGAAGGTCATCCGGGTTTTCTTCAGCTGAAATTGTTCGGCGTCGGCGTGTTCGTTGTAGGGGTTCGAATCGTTTTGAATCTTCCCATCGGCAAACTCGATGATCCGATCGGCGTATTGACGGGCCAAATCAGGGTTGTGGGTCACCATGATGACCAAGCGTTCGGCGGAAAGTTCCTTGATCAGTTGCATGATCTCATCGCTGGTCTCGGTATCCAGGGCGCCGGTCGGCTCATCACACAACAGGATTTCGGGCTCGTTGGCGATGGCCCGGGCAATCGCGACCCGTTGGAGTTGCCCCCCAGATAACTGGTTAGGCTTCTTATTGATGTGCTCGGTCAAGCCCACCCGGTCTAAGGCCTTGAGCGCCTTGTCTTTTTTCTCGGCATTGCTGACGCCACTCAGGGTCATCCCCATTTCGACGTTATCGAGAATGCTTAAATGGCTAATAATATTGTAGCTTTGAAAGATGAAGCCCACTGAATTGTTCCGGTAGGCGTCCCAGTCAGCTTCAGAGAAGTCCTTGGTGGATTTGCCCTCGATGGCCAGGTCACCAGAGTCGTAGATATCTAAGCCGCCGATGCCGTTCAACATGGTCGTCTTCCCGGAACCGCTGGGGCCCAGGATGGCAACGAATTCTTGCGAACGGAACGCAACGGAAACATCATCGAGCGCCTTGGTGACGGAATCACCGACGTGGTAATACTTCTTGATATGTTTGAGTTCCAGCATTTTAAAATAATCCTTCCGTTTTTTGATTTCGGCTGTTGTTACCAGTGTTTTTCTGATAAAATGTACATTATTGCAACACCGTGTCTTATATCGTAAAAAAGTTTCGGGGCTTTGGCAACCGCCAATGTCAACAGAACTGTTGTTAACGCAACACTTTTGACTGACCTGTTGTCATAATGGTCGGCGAACACTTTTGTGAGATTAACCTTACCATATTGGCAAGGCGACGGCACGTAATGTTGCTTGGCCACGCGGTCGATGAAAATGTAAGTAATAGGAGTGAAGCGTAATGGTTGGTGTGAAAAATAACCGACGGGCCCAATACACCCAGCGAGTTATTCAGGAAACAGTGTTGTCTTTGCTGGAAAGTAAACCGATCAACGCCATATCGGTCACGGCCGTTTGCGCCCAGGCTGATGTGAACCGCACGACCTTTTACCGGTACTACACGGACATTTACGACTGCGTGGCCAGTATTGAAAAGGCCTTTGTCAGCGAGCTGCACCCGTTTGAGAGTGGCACGCCGACGCAGGCCTTGGAGCACTTATTGACGGCGTTTTACCACGACAAGAAGCTTAGCAATCTGGTCTTCGTCGAGGGCAAGACCCGGTTGCTGGAACGCATGCAAAAATTGATGCGCCAAAGCGGCCCGGAACCGCCGTTGATCGATGATTACCAGGGGATGTACATTGGCGCGGGCCTGCAGAGTATCCTGAAGAAATGGGTCAAGGATGGGATGCCCGAGACGCCGCACCAACTAACACAGATTATTGTTGACACCATATTGGCCAGAAACCTCGATGACCTGCGCAAGACGAGTTTGTAACCGAACCTAGTTAAACAACGGTGATTAAGCAGATGAGGCTGGTCAAGCGCTGAAAGACATCGTTCACAAAATTGCAAATGATCAGCTCGAATATTACATTTTGCCCGAAATACCGGGAAACAGTTGTCTTTTTGGCTGGGTTTATTTATCATGGTATCTGACTGTATGGAATTATAATGGAAGAATATTAAGTGAGGAACACATCACAATGAAGAAAATGATTATTCACGGCGGCCGACCACTTTCTGGAGAAGTGACCATCGGCGGCGCTAAAAACAGCACAGTAGCTTTAATTCCGGCAGCGATTTTGGCTGATACGCCGGTCCGGTTCGACATGGTTCCGGATATCCTTGATGTGCACAACCTAATGTTAATTTTAAAATCAATGAACGTGCATTCCACGTTTGAAGATGGGGTCTTGACAATCGACCCGACGGAAATCGTGGAGGCGCCACTGCCAAGCAAAGCCATCAAGAGTTTGCGGGCATCGTATTATTTTATGGGGTCCTTGTTGGGGCGGTTCCAACGGGCCACGCTGAGTTTTCCAGGCGGTGACAACATCGGGCCACGGCCCATCGATCAACACATCAAAGCGTTCAAGGCGCTAGGTGCTTCGGTCGATGAGCACGACGGCACGGTGCGCATCACGACGGGTCCTGAAGGCTTACACGGTGCACGAATCTTCTTGGATATGGTTTCTGTTGGTGCGACCATCAATTCCATTCTCGCGGCGGTCAAGGCTGTGGGGACCACGGTGATTGAAAACGCGGCTAAGGAACCGGAAATCATTGACATTGCGACCTTCCTGAACAACATGGGGGCGCACGTCCGCGGGGCGGGGACCGATGTGATTCGCATTGAAGGTGTCCCAACGTTGCGGGCGATGAACACGCACACCATCATTCCTGACCGGATCGAAGCCGGAACATATCTGTCTATGGCCGCGGCCGTAGGGGATGGTATCGTGGTCAAAAACGTGATTCCTGAACACTTGGAGGCCTTTACCGCCAAGATGATTGAAATGGGCGTGCAGCTCGACATCAACGAGGATAGCATTTACGTGCCCCGTTCGGAGAACTTAAAGCCGATTCAAATCAAGACGATGCCGTTCCCTGGTTTCGCCACCGATCTGCAGCAGCCCTTGACGCCGTTATTGTTTAAGGCAGACGGCAGCAGTGTGGTCATCGATACCATTTATCCCAAACGCATCAAGCACATCGCGGAGTTACGTAAGATGGGCGCGCACATTCGTTCCGAAGAGGGCACGATTGTCATCGACCCGAGTGACGACCTGATTGGTGGTCAAGTACAAGCCGGTGAGATTCGTGCCGGGGCGTCATTGGTCATCGCCGGTTTGATGGCTGAGGGCGATACGGAAATCAGTCAAGCGGATAACATTTTGCGCGGCTATGACCGCATCGTGGAAAAATTAACGGCGCTAAACGCCGACGTAGAAATCGTTGATGACAGTTTAGTGGAAAATGGCCGAGATTAGTCATTGCCGCTAAGCGTGATTCATGGTATAATTCAACGGTTGACGATAAAATCAATCTCTGTTCCAGTAAATGGATCAGGGCAAAAGGAGCGTATTACATTATGAAGCAAGGAATTCATCCAGATTACCGCGAAGTTGTGTTCCAAGACTCAAGTACTGGCTACCAGTTCTTGTCTGGTTCAACGGCAACTTCTGACGAAACGGTTGAATGGGAAGATGGCAACACTTACCCATTGATCCGTGTCGAAGTTACTTCTGACTCCCACCCATTCTATACGGGTAAGCAAAAGTTTACTCAAGCCGATGGTGCTGTGGATCGTTTCAACAAGAAGTACGGTTTATCCAACGACTAATTATAAAATTTATGATTTGTCTTTACCGGTGCGCGAGGTTTTCTCGCGGCCGGTTTTTTGTTGCAAAGTAAAACGCTTAAAATTGCCAGCTAACGCTCTGTGGTGCTTGAACCTGTCGGCAGTAGTCTTCGCCGTTTAACGGCTTAAGACGCCGGTTCAGGCGGGATAGCGGCAGACTGAGCGTCAATGCTGGTGGGATTTCGTTAAGTTTTTGACCGCAGCCAGTCTGAAAGCTTTGTTTTTAGCCGGAAAAAGGGTAGAATGCAAAAGCGTAGAGACCGAATTATTTGGGGATTGGAGTAAGTGCTATGGCAGACAAAAAACAACGACAACCGAAACGTCGGTGGCGGTGGTTGTGGAGTACGGTGTTTGTCCTCCTGATCATCATTTCACTGGGGTTGATTTTCAATGAACAAATTAAAAATTGGCTGATCTCTTCCTATCAGCCGGAGATTTCCCGGAAGACGGTCAAGAAGAATGAAAAGAAAAAGGCGTCGTATGACTTCAGTAAGGTCAAGTCACTGGACTTCTCGACGGTCGCCAATGCCCGGTGGAATTCGGCGGACATTCACGTGGTTGGGGAAATCCTGATGCCCCAGTCTAAGATTCACTTGCCGATTGCCAAGGGCGTCAGCAATGAAGTGTTGGCACTGACGGCAGGGACCATGCGTCCGGACCAGAAGATGGGCCAAGGCAACTATCCGTTGGCGGGGCACCACATGTCCTCACAGACGATTTTATTTAGTCCCTTATATTGGAAGACGCGGGTCGGCCAGACCATCTACCTGACCAACGCCAAGCAGGTCTTCGTCTACAAGGTGAGCGTGCGGAAATTCATTCCGGCGACAGACGTCGGGGTGGTCGCGCAAACCAAGCAGAAGCTGGTCACGCTGATCACTTGTGATGCGACCGGGGCTAACCGGTTAATGATTCGCGGCAAATACGTGAAGCAGATGGCGTATAAGAACGCGCCACTATCCGTGCAAAAGGGCTTCCACAGTGGGTTTAACAATAAATAGCGATAAAAATCAGTGTTTTTCTGTCCAGAAGGCAGAAAATGCTGATTTTTTTATTTTTTTGAAAAATTTTTTTATTTTTTTGGTAGCGCATTCCTATGGTGACGGGATTGACGAGAAATCTAGGCGTACCAAGGGATTAGTTACGGTAGTATATACGATATACGACTAACATGATTAGTCTGATACCCGTATGAAGTAGTTTTTAAAATTCGGTAATTTGACGGTTGAGGAACAGAAAAATTCAGTTGGGACGTTACTTAAAAACACCGACAATTGCTGATGTGACGGCGTTTCAATTGTAACTACGTTTATACTATAAATGCTTATAACGGTCATGAAAGTGTTTTCCGATTACTGGTTGTCCCCACAGATAATTAAGAGTGGACAAAGACGGAGAAATGCGCTATTATATGTTTGTAAGGTTGATACAGAGATAACCGCCAAACGTTGGGGGCACGATTAACTAGGGTAATCCCGCGAGGCAGTGACATCGATCAGCCAGGGTTGACAGAAATTCATATTTAGCCAAAAAGGCTCAAAGGGGATAATTAATATGTTTAAGAAGACTTTAGGTTTCGTTACTGTTGCTGCTGCTGTTTTAGGTTTGGGCTTGGCTTCAGGGACGACTGCCAACGCGGCTGATACTGCTACGACTGGTGTCGATGCAAATGCTACTAGCGGTAAAACAACTGCTTCAGTTACCTTGGATTCAGATACAACGACGGGTGTTGGTGGTATTAAGCTAACTGCAGTTCCTACCATCAAGTTTGCTACTACTACCTTAACTGGTGCTGCAACTACTGCAAAACTGGATAGTATGGACAACGATTTGACTGTTACCAACAGTGGTATTGATTCAGCAACTGGTTGGCAAGTAACGCTGAAGAGTGACCCAATGACTAACGGCACTGATACGCTTAATGGTGGTAAATACACTCTAAGCGGGACGGCGTTTGCTTCGAAGAGTACTGCTGAAGATGTTAACGATACGACAGCTACGACGACGCCTGTTACTATTGAGACTGGTGCTAGTCAGTCTCAAAAGATTCTCTCAGCTGACGCTCACCAGGGTATTGGGATTTGGAACGCTGGATTGAATTCTGAAAATACGGCGCCATCATTGAGTATTCCTTCTCAAGCGGTTAAGGGTAATTACACACAAAACCTAACTTGGACTTTGGAAAACACGCCTGCATAAGATAAAAAATAAAATGTGAATTATGAGATGATGGCAGAGATGCTGTCATTTTTTTGTCTATTTTCGGTTAGCAAGGAACTGGTATGTATTAAATCTAGAGATGACAATTATAAATGTACATTTTATCTTATATGGATAGAATGTGCATAATTAAAAGCTGCAGAACCTCGCTAAAATCGTGGCCGTAACAGCGAATTTCGTGATGATGGGAAGAACACGTGAAAAGTTCATGTACCCCCTATAAAAGTTCACTTAAAAATATTTATTGCCACAGATATTTAATTGTGGACAAAGACACAAAACGGTGCTATTATAATTTATGTAATCAGATGAATTCATCAGATGTTTTGTAATAGATATTGTTAATTAAATTGTAGGCAAGCGGAACAGGACGTGAGGATGGGACAGCGATGCGATTACGAGATTTAGGTTTGCTGGTGCTGAGCCTGCTGATCGTCGGTTGGGGAATACCAGCCACAGCTCGTGCGGATGATGTTCAGCAGTCACAGTACTCAGTGACACTCACCAAGCCGAAGACAAGTTCTTCACCAGCCATCGACGGTGGTGGCGGGGCACTTATTGACGGTGACGATGGTGACACAGTAAGCGGCAATCCGGTGAATGGTAACAGTCATTCAGCGGGGGCAACATCACCAACTGGAACTAATGGTGGTCAAGGGGCCACGGTTAGTCCCACCAGTGGCAGTCGAAACGGGCAAGCAGCTTTGGTTGCTACTCGCAGTACTACGGGAAGATTGCCACAGACTTCTGAAGCGTGGTTCGGATTAAGTACCATGGCAGGGGTCATCATATTGTTGCTAGTTTGGATTGGGATTCTATTTAAAAGAAGAAAACAACAAAATTAGTTGAGGGAGATCTTTATTATGACTAAGAAAACTTTACAATTATTAGCTTCTGTTGCTTTGGTTGCGGGCTTGGGCATGACAACGGTTACGGCAAATGCTGCGGATGTTACTGCAGATTCTGGTAGTGTTGATACTACTGCAAAAGTTACTTTGAATGCTGGTGATTCGTCAACCGATGGAAATGGTGATGGCGATGGCGGTAACGTCGCCGGTGCATTAGCCATCACTTCTGCCCCAGACGTCGACTTTGGATCAGGGACATTGAATGGGACGAGTGATACGACGTTAACTGGGACGATTGCCAATGGTACTAATTCTCATAATGATGAAGCTACTCCAGGTGCTGTTACCGTGGTTGATCCCGGGACTGCTTCTGGGTGGAATGTGCAAGTTTCCAATAGCCAGATGGTTAATACAGCAGATGGCGCTACTGGAGCAGCTAAGAGTATCGCCGGTGGTACCTTCACCTATGGCGGAGCGGTTTTAACTGGTTCAACGACTGACAATGCGGCTGTGCAAGACGCCACTTCAGTTAAGTTTGATACTGCTGGGACGGCTAATCAAAATGTTTTCCATGCTGAAGCCGGTAATGGTGTTGGGACTTGGGCAAACACCTACAAGAGTGCCAATTTGGTAGTTCCTGCTGGTAACGCTGCTGGTTCTTACGAATCAACTTTAACTTGGACCTTAACGAATACTCCTGAAACGACATCATCTACCGATGCTAAGTAATTAACCGCAGTCAAGAACGAAAAGGGAGGGCTGCGTAGTGACTAGATGGACAGCATTAATCGTGACTTCGTTGGCCCTCACGGCTTTAGTCTTGAGTGGGTCAACTGCCGCGGCTGCTAGTGCTCGGACTCCCAATGGCGATCAGACGACCACGGCTAAGGTGACGTTAAAGGGTGGCGATACTTCTGGTGCCGTCGCTCCGCAGGATCCAGATGGTTCGGGGAACGCGTTTCCCGGCGATGACCTAGATCCTAGTAATCACGGGACCGGCTCGACTGGTGACCTGACGATTGACTATGCGTCGAACCTGGTGTTTGATGAAAATAGTTATGCAAATGGCGTCATTACCGCGACGGCGACGAATCATCAAGCCTTCGTGCAAGTGAGTGACCGCCGCTACACTGGGGATGGCTGGCAATTGATGCTGACCCCCAGTGTTTTGGTGGGTCAATCGAATTCGGCGAAGATTGATGGTAGCGATGCGTCAGTCGAACTGGGCGTGACCAAATTTCTCGCGTCGGGCGCGACCGTCAGCAAATATCCTCACGTCACCACGACAAGTACCACGCGATTACCGCTGGGAGAAATGGCCAAGGTCGGTCAAGCCGATTATGGCACTGGCTTAGGGACTTGGATCTATCGGTTGAACTACGACACCACGGCACCGACTAAATTGTTGGTCAATGGGAGCGCGGTGACCGCGACCCAGACCTACACCGGGGTATTGAATTGGACCTTAACTGATTCCTTGCATTAAAAATGTAAAAGTTTCGGAATGCGGTGGCGACAGTCACCGCATTCTTTGTTACAATGAGTTTAAAGTTGAGTTTTTATGGAGGTTGGGAGAATCATGAAACGTTGGCTAAAGATTTTGGTAACATTAGGGACGTTACTAATGGCGTTCGGTTGGGTTCAACAGACTGTTCACGCTGAGAGTGTTGGCTATTCGGTGAGTGCGGTTTTGCCGAAGAACCAAGATGATAAAAAGGTCACGTATTTTGCTTTGCGCGTTAAGCCAAAACAACAGCAGAAATTAACGATTGTTATTCGGAATACTAGTAAATCGATGAAACGATTCCAGGTAGGGGTCAATCAGGCCATTACCAATGACAACGGGGTCATCGACTACAGTAAGGCTAACCCCACGCTGGACAGTTCTCTGAAGGTCGGCATCAAGGATATCTTCAGTAAGGACAGTACTCAGAAGGTCAACGTGCCGGCGAAGAGTAGCAAGCGGGTCTCCGTGTCCTACACCATGCCAGCTGAGAAAATCGACGGGATGATTTTAGGTGGGGTCTACGTCAAGCAATTGACGGCCGCCGACGATTCCAGTGCCAAGAAGGGTGTCACGATCAAGAACGCCTTTGCCTATGTTATTGGGGTACGGCTCCGCGAAAGCAGTGTCGATGTTGCGCCGGACATGCGTTTGCATACGGTCAAGGCTGGTCAGATCAACTCTTACAACCAGATTCAAGCGAATTTGCAAAACCCACGGCCAGGTCTGATGAGTGAGCTCAAGATCAAGTCTAAGGTCACGAAAGCCAACGATTCCAAGACGGTTTTAAGCAATGACAAGAGCAACATGTCCATGGCACCAAATTCTAACTTCAACTACTCCATTCCGTGGGGCAGTACCCAGTTGAAGGCCGGCGAATACACGTTGACGCTGGATGCCTTCGCCAAGGGCGGGTACCATTGGCACTTCGTCAAGAACTTCAATGTGACCCAAGCTCAAATCAATCAGTTGAAGAATAAAATCAACACGCCACAGCAGAACAACTACCTCTGGTGGTTCGTGGCGGGTGGTATTCTGATTCTCCTCTTGCTGATTGTCATCATCTACTTGTTAATGAAGAACCGGCGTCGTGATGACGACAGCGCTTCTGACAAGACGGATTCATCTAAATAAAAATACTGATAACCGCCACGTAACGGGTCTTTAGGAGACTTCGTGCGTGGCGGTTTTTGTTTGCCATAAGGTTAGTTCATTTAACAATGATAACGCGATTTCTTACGTAAATGACGCCCGTAAACGACTGACGAGACACAAGATTTCGTGGAACCATCGTATAATTGGGTTAGATATTTAACACGGTAACGGTTCGCCGGTGTCATTAGAAAGTTGGGGCCATGACTAGTTCGACATTGAGGGGAGTGTCTGTGATGAAGTGGCAGCGTATTTGGCTGAGTGTTTTGATAGCGTTGGCAGGTCTGCTGAGTGGGCTGACGGTAGCGTACGCGGCGATGCCGGATGGCTTGCCCATTGCACCGTACTTTAAGACGGGAACCTTTACTGGCAGCAGTAATTCGGCCACGCTGGTCCCCAATGCGGCGGGAGAAAAGGAAACAGTCCAGCTGACCAACGCCGCGAATCAGTTGGGGACGATTTGGGCGGATAAGGATGCTTATTATTTTGAGCTGAATCATGATCAGAAGGCCTCGATGTGGATGTACTTCGACAACAAAGGTGGCAGTGCGGGGGACGGGATGGCGTTCGTCTTGCAAAACGATACGCGCGGAACGGCCGCCGTTTCCCGGACAAAATTGACTAACGTGCCAGCTGCTGGGGAGACCTTGGGCGTGTGGGGCAGTCCGGATGAGTATACGTCGGAAAGCCCCAGCGTGGTCTCCAGCCAGGCGATTCAGAATAGTTGGGCACTGGAATTTGACACCTTTGTCAACAATCAATTTCCGGGGAGCTATATTGATAAATCTTCTGATTTTGATTATTTTATTAATTATGTTACGGATAAGAAGACCGAGTCGCCCCATATTGCGTCCAATTATCCAGCACAATCGGGCACTTATAGCCGCCGTTATAATGCGAACCAATACTATACCGTCATGTTTCACAAAGGCATTTTGAATCCGGCTCTCTCAAACGGTGCCTGGCATCACGTGACCCTGAAATATACGGCACCGAGCAGCTATCCGGGGACCGGGAAGATGACGTACGCCTTTGATGACAAGGACGCGACTACCGGGTTAGCGACCGCCGCGACTACTACCGCCACGGTCGATATCAACACCAGTAATGTGGATCCCCAAAATACGGGCAAGGCCATGTGGGGGTTCACGGGTTCGACTGGACAATCCTTTGAAACGAATCAGGTCGTATTTGAACAGATTCCGGGACTGGTAGATGCCAGTGCCACGGCGAGCTTGTATGACCGGACCGAAGACAATGTCCAGGTCCCGGCTAACGGGATGATTATGGGTGGCGACAGACTGTTGTTGCAATATAATCTGACTTATAATGCGGGGCGAAAAGCTTGGGACAACGTACAGGCGGCCATGACGATCCCGGACAACCTTACTGTCACATCCGGCAAGGTGACCTACGCGGACGGCACGCAAGCAACGGTCGACCTGAGTAGTTATCAACCGGGCGATAAGCAGCTGAATGCGACGTTGCCCAAGGGCCTGTCGATGGAAAATAAGACCGCCACGATTTCACTGTACGCGACGGCGGCCAATCCAGCGACGAACACTGCGGTGGGGATGACGACCAGCAAATTTAGTGCCCCGCTAGGTATTGCGACGGCCGACCTGGGTGGCTTTAGCATCGTCCATTCGGCCGTGAACCTGACTGCGCAAGTGACGAGCGGCAATGCGGTCAATGTGCTTCCCGGCAAAACGACGACGGTGACGGGTACCGCCGCGTTGAAAGGGGCTACCAGCAATGCGCAATTTACCCTGCACCCGACGTTAAATGGTCAGGATCTGGCCCCGGCTACCTTTGATTCCCAAAAACAAAGTGATGGTAGCTTTACTGGGCAGTTTAGTTATCAACCGTTGGCTAGCGACCTCCACTTGGGCGAAAATAAACTGACACTGTACGTATCGGACGCCGCGGGAAATTCGTCGCCGGATGTCACGGTCACTATCAATGTGGCCGGCATCTTGAGCTATGCGAATGTCCCCAAGACGGTGACCTTCGCGGATACGCAACTGACGGGAACGAGCCAGCAAATCGGCCGCCAAGGCGACTGGAATCTGCTGGTCAACGATGCGCGGGGGAGTGGGTCGAAATGGCAACTGACGGCCCGCTTGTCGAAGCCCATGACGGCAATCAATCAGCCGGCGACGCAGTTGGATGGTGACTTACAATATCGCGCTAGCACGGCCACCAGTCCGGTCACGATTGGAACGACGGCGGTGCCCGTTGCCACTCATACCACGACCAGCAATGACGAAACGACTAACGCCACTAGCTGGGGCGCTGATGCGGGGATGTTGCTGCACGTGAACAGTAGCGCCGTTAGCGGCACCTATACGGGCGAGATAACTTGGAATTTGGCGAATGCACCGAGTTAAAGAAATACAGATATGTGGTGAAATAAGGACTACTGGCTGATTTGGCTGGTAGTTCTTTTTTGTGCTGGCAGTGCTATTTTGTACGTTACACTTTACTTTTTATGTACCAGGTATTGGCGAGCCTATTGAAACTAGGAAGTTTACATAAATGCGATTATATCAGGCGACAGATGTTGTCTGAAAGACTAACTAAATAAATTTAATTATAGTTAAACGCCTAAAACGTTAGTGACTTGTGATATAATAATATTTATTATGAGTGTTAAACGTTTTGGGGAGTAGTAATTATTTTATAATTAAAATGATTTCGGCTATCCGCCATTGGTAAAAATGGTTGGCGTCAAATAGAGTTGTAACCATAGCGGTTAGGTTATTTAACTAACATGACTAGGTGGTGGTTCGCGGTGTGCGGCGGGCCGTCATTACTTTGAGAGCTAAAGAAGGGTAAAAAATGAGACTACAAAAGATGATGGTGGGGTTCGGTGCCTTGGTGTTGGCAGTTAGTTGCCAGCTGGTAGGGGCGCGGGGATCTGTGATTGAAGATGTCAAGGTGCCTTTAGATAAAGCACCACAAGGACTCAAAATTGATAATTATTTTAAGATTCCAGGCGCGGATGATGGTATCTCCAATAATTCTGCTCAGCTTGCGGATACGCCTCATGGTAAGCAACAGGCTGTTCAATTAACTGATGCGAGCAAGGGCGGTGACGAGCTGGGACTAATTTGGACTAGTGATGCTGCCAAGATGGATCTTAGTCAGGATCAAACGGCTTCAATGTGGTTGTATACAGGGAATACTGCGCTTAAAGATAGTAATAATCGGCGCAACAATATTGGTGATGGCATGACTTTTGTCATGCAAAATGATGCAAGAGGGGTTGGTGCCAGTGCCATCAATACTTCTGATCCGGAACACCCGACGCCCGCGACTGGAGAAACGCTTGGTGTTTGGGGCGATGATTATGATAATGAAAAATTTACAACCCCTGAATCACTTGCTGCTACGGGGATTCAGGATAGCTGGGCTTTGGAATTCGATACGTTTGATAATGATAACTTTCCTGAAAGTGCAGCAGACGGTTCTGCAGGAAGTACGGCATGGGGAGAGTATTTCAAGGTGGCGGCCAATAGTGGAAATCAGTTTGACGCTCAAGTGGGTGGCATGCACATTGCATCGGGGTATCCCGGGGATGCTGGTTCATACAATATTGTGACGAAGACATTTAATTGGGTAACATATGATTCAAGCGATATTCTTCATTTGCACCCTAAATCTCATTCGCAGTCTTATCATTATGCTGAGCTCAATCATGACAAGCCGATAGAAAGTAGTTTTTTGACTGGTGATGTGTTGGGGAAGGGTGTTTGGCAGCATATCACATTAAACTGGGATGCCTCGGCGAGTGATATGAATTACACATTTGACGATAAGGACCCGGATACCGGAGCCATGCAACCAGGAAAGTCCATTTCGGTGCACGTAGATAAGGAGAAGCTAAAGCTGGGTGCTGATCAAAAAATCCGTTGGGGATTCACTGGAACGACAGGTGCAAGCTTCGAAAACAACCTAGTCGTCTTCGAACAAGTTCCTGGCCTAGTCAGTGCCGATGCTACGGCCAAATTAACCGATAAGACCAAGAATCAGGCCATTGATGAAGCCAGCGATACGGTGAATGCTGGGGACCGGATGCGATTGGATTACAATTTAACTTATACCGGTGGCCGAGAATCTTGGAAGGATATTCAAGCAAAGCTAAACTTGCCTAGCAATATCAAGTTTAGCAGTGCTAAGATCTCGTATGACAATGGTGATTCACAGACAATTAGTGGGTTGGATAGCGATAGTACTGCTGGTCAGACGCTCAGTGCCGCTTTGAATCAAGAACTCTCCAGTACTAATACCAGTGCAACGATTTCGCTTGCCGGTAAAGCGGTGGCGGGGAGTGATAGTGAGACGACGGTGGCGGCAACTAACAGCAGTTTTACCGGTTCTAACGCCATTACGCAAGCCACGCTGAACGGCTTTAAAGTTGAGAAAAATGACGATGCGGCGATGACGCTGTCGCTAACCGGTGAGGGCGTCGATGCGACTGGTACGTTGGGAGCAAAGGTGTTGACCAAGCCAGCCGACGTTGTCGTGACCGGGAAGATCACTTACACGGTGGGGACCGCTGATGCTAACAGTAGCCTGACCTTGCATCCAAATTTGAATGGGAAAGACTTGCCGACGCAGACACTGAGTAACAACGATGCCGCCGGAACCTTTACTTACAAGTTGAACGCGGACCAGCTACTGTCCGGACAAGACAACCTGTTGACGCTCTACGCAACCGATAGTAAGGACCACTCGACCAACGATGTCGGCTATACGGTGACCTTATCACCGGGAACACGCGAGCTGGCGGTGGGGACGCGATCTACGTTTAACGCAGATGATCCGGTGACCATGACAGGTGAGTCTATGACCTTGCAGCCAGACCACAACTGGGACGTCACGGTCAACGATACCAAGGGTAAAGGTGACCGGTGGACGCTGACGGCATCGGCCACGCCCTTTATTTCTAAACTGCGAGGCAGTCTATCTGCGCACCTCGATTACCTGTCCAGTGATGGTAGTGTCTCAAACTTGCAGGCTGGCTCGGCGCATATCATGACGCACACGGCGACCTCGGATAACGACGTCATCAATGTGGCGGATGATTGGAGTGATACGCAGGGGTTGCTACTGAAAGTAAATTCGGACGCCATTCAGGGGGCATACTACAGTACCGTGACCTGGACGTTGAGGGATGCTCCTGCTTAGATAAATTTTGTACCAGATGATGGGACCTACAGACATTGTGTCTGGGGTCCTTTTTTCTTTGTGGTGCGTTAGAAAATGACAATTCAATTGTAACAGAACCGGCTAAAGATTGACTACATATTTGTGAGGAAATGTTTTATAAATATTGTTATATCAACGATTTGACTAGACTAATCTAGTTGATGTGGTATACTAAATAAAACTAGTACGCGGTGTTACTATTGTACGGGAGACAATATAAAAATACTGATAAGTCACTACCGGTGAAAATCAGTAGTAAAGGGCATCGGAGTGGTTAAACGTTTGGGGGTATCGTAGTTGGTGATAGGGGTGAAATCAGTCGAGATGAAGTTAGGAGGGATAATAGTAGGTTTGCTAATACTGGGCTTAATTATGGGGCCTCAAGCGGTTCAGGCGGCAACTACTGATAAAACGGAGGATATTGCCGGTGCTTTGAAGACCGCGCCTCAGGGGGGTAAAGTCGATGGCTATTTTAAAACGGGACAAATCTTGAATAATTCTGCCAAAGTGGTGAACACGGGGCGCGAGGATGGCACTCAAGCAGTTCAGCTGACAGATGGTGGCTATAATGAACTGGGAACGATTTGGACCACCGATGCTGCTAAGATGGACTTGAGCCAGGATCAAACGGCTTCGATGTGGCTGTATACAGGGAATAAAGGGGTGTATAGTGGCGACGGGATGGCCTTTGTACTGCAGAACGGTGGGATCGATGCCAGTGCAGTAGATACTAGCGATACCAAACAACCAGTACCCGCAGTTGGAGAGACTTTGGGTGTCTGGGGATATGATGCGAATAGTAAATTTAGCCTTGGCCGCGATGCACAAGGTTTAGTGAAAACTGGTATTCAAAAGAGCTGGGCGTTAGAGTTCGATACTTTCTCCAATGAGGGAGTGCCACCTCTGTACGGTGATTCGCCAGCTGATATTAATATGAAATGGAAAGACTATTTTTCTAATAGTGCACATTTGGCAAATCAGTTCGATGTCGATGTTCCTAAAATGCATATTGCTTCTGCTTATCCAGGAGACGCAGGGGCGTACGATGTTTCTGGGAAAGATTTTTCTTGGGGATGGCCATTCCGGCATAATTCCCACTACTCTTATGCAAAGTTACGGCACCAAGGAATCATTTTCCGAGAACATGGGAGCTACCAATTACTAGGAACCGGGCACTGGCAGCATCTAACGCTAAGTTGGGATGCGTTGTCTGAAAGTATGAAATATACGTTTGACGATAAAGACCCAGATAACGGAACACCACGAAAGGGTTATTCCGCAACTGTGAGGATTGATAAAACTAAGCTTGGCTTGGCGAAAAATGGTAGTCAAAAGGTGCGCTGGGGGTTCACGGGAACAACCGGTAATGCCACCGGTAATACAGAAACCAATCTGGTGATTTTTGAGCAAGTCCCCAGTCTAGTTAATGTGGATGCAACGGCTAGTTTAAAAGATATGACCAGCAACCAAGCTATTACGCAAGCTAGTGATGTTGTCAATGCAGGGGACCGGCTACACCTCGATTACCATTTGCGGTATGTCAGTGGACGGGAGCCCTGGAAAGACATTCAGGCTAAACTAGAGCTACCCAAGAACATTCAGTTCAATAGTGCCAAGATTACCTATGCCAATGGAAATTCACAAAATATTACTGACCTGATCAGTGCAAACAAGACAGGCGAGCTCAATCAGCAATTGGACTCGCTATCTACGACCAATTTGAACGCGACAATTTCACTATCGGGTATCGCTGTGAGTGGTGGAGAGCGGGTAATACCAGCCACCAATAGTAGTTTTACCGGGACTAATGCAATTGCGCAGGCGGACCTTACGGGGGTTCAGGTTGATGAAAATGACCAGACAGTCAGGGACATTCGACCAATGATGTGACGTACCAAATCACGTTAGCATCGGGATTCCGAGAACTGGCGGTGAGTCCTAAGGCTTCGTTTAACAGTGATCATCCAATTGCGCTGAAGGGGATGGCAATGACATTGCGGCCTGATGCTAATTGGTACGTGACTGTTAATGATACGAAGGGGAAAGTTGATCACTGGACGTTGGCGGTTTCGGCTACGCCATTTATTTCTAAAGTAAAACAGTATCCTGCTGATAAGCAGCGGTTGTCCGCATATTTGGCCTACCAAATTAATGGGAATCTGCTAAATCTCCAACAGGCTTCGGCTGATATCTATCATCATGAGGCGGCATCTGATTGGGATGTCGTGAATGTCGCTGATAGTTGGGGAAAGGATCAGGGTTTACTGCTGAAAGTTCAGTCTGATGCGCTACAGGGTGCATACTATAGCAGAATTACCTGGACGCTGAAAGACGTTCCAGTGGTTTAGAAAGCTAGTTTTGATTGACTATTAGCATGATTATAATGCTGCTTAAAGTTGGAATGTGCTGAAACGAGTTAATTTCAGATATCGGAGGAAGGACAACTATGTTGCGAACATTATTGATAGGATTATTGGGATTGGTAGCGAGCATCGGTTGGTTGTTCTGTTCGATGACGCTAGCTAGTGCGTCTGGTAACGTTGACCTAAATAGTGCGTTGCAAACCACACCACAGGGGATTCCAGTTAAAGATTATTTCGATTTGACTAAATCCACGTTGAGCAAGGCTAAGGTGGTCTCCTCTGCTAATCCAGCGACAAAGCAGACCGAAGTGGTTCAAATCACGAATGGTCCTCATCAGGTGGGGGCAGTTTGGTCCAAGCCCCAGCGACGCTTCGATTTAAATCAGAATCAGACATTATCCATGTGGTTATACTTTGGAAATGAAGCTGAAAAAGCAGCCGACGGAATGGCGTTTGTCATACACAACGATTTACGTAAAGAACAAGCAATGACCCAGTTTCCCAGTAAAAGGAATATTCCAGGAGAGACGTTGGGTGTCTGGGGTGTTGATAACCACAACCAGGAGCTCAGAACGAAAAAAATGGTGAAGCAAGTCGCTGCATCAGCTATTCAACATAGCTGGGCGCTGGAATTTGATACACATCTGAATACAGATCATCGGATGAAAGGGATAAAACCTGCCAATTCATTTGATCTAGCTCGCAATAAGCCATTAATTGGGCCACATTTGGCAGCTAATTATCCTGGAGAAGTCAGTAGCTATTTACCTCACATTGCCTTGAATGCTGTGTACTATTTCCGTTATGTGTCGTTGAATCATCAAGGATTGATTCAGGCTGGAAAGGGCAATTATAATTTTCTGGCAAATGCGCAATGGCATCACGTAACGCTTAACTATGAGACGGGAGGACCCAGTAGTCAGACCGGATTGATGACGTATAGCTTCGATGACCGAGATCCGGTAACGGGAATTACAAATCGTGAAGGAGCGGTGGCTACTTTCAAGATTGACAAAAATAAAGTTGATCCAGAGAAAACGGGTAAGGCTTACTGGGGCTTTACGGGGGCTGCTGGTCAGAAAGGCGAAAACAATTTGGTGGTTTTTGACCAAGTGCCGGGGCTGGTGACTAGTCAGGCAACAGCTACTGTAACCGATGCAAAGAATCATGAAATCAAGAGTGGTGGGGTGGTACATCATGGCGAACAAGTGCGGCTGACCTATAAACTAGCATATTTGCAGGGAGACCTTAACTGGCAAAATATTTCAGCACAAATTAGCCTGCCGGATGAATTGGCTTTTGACACGGTGTCCATCCGTAACGCAGATCATTCAGAGGATACGGGGGTATCGAACTGGACTGCTGGAACGTCGACGTTTAAGCACCAGCTGACCAGTCCATTGGGTAAAGATAACAAGTGGGTCACGATTACATTTACTGGGACGGCTAAAGGAGAAAAGGGCGTGGTTCACCCAACAACCAGCAGTTTTACTAGCGCTGAAGCCGCGGTCGAAAGCACGACACCTGAACTTAGCATTGGCGACCCACTACTGACTCTTAAAATGGATACATCTCTGGATGATCCAGTAGACAATACCAAGCCGATGAGTCTGAATGGACAAGTTACGTTCAGAGAATCACATTACGCCAATTCACAATTGCGATTGGTCAGTAAACTGAATGGGGTAAAACAACGAGATCAACAATTAAGTGATAAAGATAGGGCTGGTGCATTTCATTACGTTCTTAAGGAAAATGTGTTGCATTCAGGTCAGAACTTCTTGGACTTGACCGTTGTGACTAATGATGGCCTAGCCTCTAATCGGCTAAGGGTCGTGTTGGTTCCTCAAGAAATCGATGATGAGGGGCCGGGCACCTTGGCATTTCAGACGCTGTCCCAGCAATTACAATTTAAGGGGCAATTGACTGGACAGTCGCAAGAGCTATTTCGCCAAGCGGGCTTCCAATTGAAAATTCTAGATGAGCGACCGCACGGGACTTGGTCACTTCAGGTTATGGCTGAACCACTGCTTGAGCAGACAACGCAGCAGCCGTTGGCGGGACAATTAGTTTATAGAATGAGTTCGACAGACTTTCCCTTGGATTCAACCGATGTCCAGATGATTGCCAATCATGAAAACGACGGTAAGGCAAGCACAATAGATGTTACCAGTGATTGGCAACACACAAAGAAGGTGGACCGCGGACTATTCCTCAAGCTAGCCAGCAGCGCAACTGCCGGCAATTATCAAGGCAAAATCACCTGGATTCTCAGCGACGCCATGTAAAAAAGGACCAGCCCAGCAGGCCAGTCCTCATAACCGATTTAAGCAGTCGTCAATGTATCCAACCAGGCCGGCAATGCCTCTGCCAGTTCCTGATAGGTCAACTCAAACTTGTGTGTATACCAGGGGTCATCAATGGCTTGACCTGCCCGACCCGGTAAAATGTCTAAACACAGCTTGATTTTCTCCCGGTCGGCAGCTGACGGGGCCATGCGCTGGAGATTGTAAACGTTGCTGTGATCCATGGTAATAATCACATCGGCCCAGTCAAAGTCGGCCGCCGTGATGGGGCGAGACCGGTGCTGGCTGGCATCTAGGCCGTGAGCTCGCATCGCCTTGAGAGCACCGGGATGGGGATGATTACCTTCCTCCTCGGGGCTGGTGGCAACGGAAGCGGCGGTAAACTGGTCGGTCAAATGCCGTTCTTTAACCAGCTGATTGAAGATGGCTTCGGCCATAGGGGAACGACAAATGTTACCAAGGCAAACAAAAAGTACGTGTTGCATGGGATACCTCCTAATTAATGGTTAAGACGGGCGGAGTTGCTGGAGTCCGGCTTCACCGTTTGTTATGATGAGTGTACCAGAAAAATAGGAGGAGTGAGCATATGGTAGCAACGATTATTATCATCGTGGTTGTGGTCCTCTTGGCTGCTTGGTACATTAGTGCCTACAACGGCTTGATTCGGACCCGAACCCACGTGCAAGAATCATGGAGTCAAATTGATGTGCAATTAAAACGGCGGAATGATTTAATTCCGAACCTGGTCTCCACGACCAAGGGATACGCCAATTTTGAACAGTCAACGTTAAAGAAAGTCGTCGCCTTACGAAATCAACTGACGGCAGTGCCTGACGGTGATCACCAACAGACGATGGAAGTGTCTAACCAACTGTCCACGACGTTGCGGTCGCTGTTTGCCTTATCTGAAAATTATCCAGATTTAAAGGCTAACACGCAGTTCACGCAATTAATGGAAGAGCTGACCAACACGGAAAACAAGATTGCCTACTCACGACAACTGTACAACAGTTCTGTGGCGAACTTGACGATGAAGATTCAATCCTTCCCTAGCAACATTGTCGCCAAGGTCCACCATTTCCAAGAAAGCGACTACCTGCAGGTCCCTGAAGAGGAAAAGACAGCGCCGAAGGTTAACTTCGATGACTTTAATTCAGATAAGTAGGCGATAACATGTTATATGACCAAATTGCCATGAACAAACGGCGAACCGGCTATGTCATGTTTGGGTTTGGTGTGTTGGTCCTCGCTTTGGGGGCTGCGTTGGGCTACTTGTTCTGGAATAGCTGGATTTCTGGTACGGTGATTGCGGCCGTGGTGGCGGTCGTTTACATGCTGATTATGATCAGCCAGTCGACCAATGTCGTCATGAGCATGAACCATGCGCACGAGATTACAGACGTCAGCCAGGCGCCGCAACTGTGGCACTTAGTTGAAGACATGGCGTTGGTCGCGCAGGTCCCCATGCCTCGGGTCTTCATCATTGATGATCCGAGTCCCAACGCCTTTGCGACAGGCAATGACCCGCAGCACGCGGCGGTGGCTGCCACTACGGGGATCTTGGAACGTCTGAACCGTGAAGAGCTGGAAGGCGTGATTGGCCACGAAATGTCTCACGTCCGCAACTATGACATTCGCCTACAGACCATTGCTTTGGCCTTGTCGGCAGCCATCAGCCTGCTGGTCAACTTTGCCAGCAACTGGTTCTGGTGGGGCGGTGGTCGGCGCCGGGATGATGACCGGGATTCGGGTGGCAACGTCATTGGTATTGTCATTTCGATTTTTCTGGTGATCCTGGCCCCGTTGGCCGCTAGCATTGCGCAAATGGCGTTGTCGCGGAACCGGGAGTACTTGGCGGATGCCGCCAGTGTTGAGCTGACGCGTAATCCCCAGGGGCTCATCAACGCCTTGCGTAAGATTGATGACAGTGAACCCATGCAAGCGGCCGACCCCAACAGTGCGGCCTTATATATCAGCGATCCCTTTAAACACCAGAAGAAATTCGCTGAATTATTTGCGACGCACCCGCCAATTGCGGACCGAATCGCTCGACTGGAAAAAATGTAAAAAAGACGGGCGTTTTGGGGGTGTTTCGTAGTACAATTAAGTGTGATTGAGACTAGGGGAAAGAGTGTGCAACCATGCGCGGAAATTTTATTTATTTAAGTCTAGAACCCGTGACGAATATGATTTATTCGTTGGGCATTTCACCAGCTGATTTTTTGAACGGTGTGCCGGCCATACCGAACCAGCTGCTTTTGCTGAACGAAGAATCCGGCGCTGACGTGGAGATCAATCCCCACACGCGCCTGCAAACCGTCACGGGTCAAGCGCAGATTCGGCGCTACCTGTTGGCCAAGCATGAACGGCCAGTCAAGTGGCTAGACTACACGCACGGCGATGACTTGGATTTCTTGTTGCCTAGCGAAATTGCGGAATTATTGTACTTAGCGCACATGGAGACGCATTTGCGAACGCCATTTTACGCCAAGCTCCAAAACGAATACGCCTTCTTGACCCTGCGTGATGGCTTTTACAAGACGTATTACCGGCATTTAGCGGATTTTGACCACGTGTTAGAGGTCAGTATCAAACGCCATTTGCGAGCGATGCACAACAATCGCTGGGTCTTTGCCCGGCCGTTAGCCATCAGTGATGTGCCACGAGAGATTCTCTTACAGCTGATTCAAGGCTTATTGGATGGCATGATTGTGGCGTTTGACCAACTGGTGGAGCGACACCGTATCTACGTGATTCCGGTACGGGCCATTACGCATCCCGAGCGGCAAAACACCTGGTACACGCAAGAAGAGGTGTATGCTGATTCGCGGGAAGTGGCTAGCTTACGATATGATTTGGCGACGCGCGAATGGGCATTAAGCATCCACGATAACCAAGTTTTTAGCGACGTGACGGATTTAATTTAAATGATAATGAAGGGAGTTGGACCAGCGTCTGGCTCCCTTTTGGTACACTGCCATCTGAATTTTTTGACGGAGTTTTAAGTTAGGGACCGGTAATCCATGGTATAATGTGACTCAGAATCTAATGCGGAACGAACTAAGCGGACCTTGAGGCCGCGTAGCTTGCAATTTGAAACCGGAACGATCGAGGGGATCGTTTCGTTAAATTAGGAGCAGAAAACATGAAAATGCAGCTTGCCGAAATTGCTCATGCTGTGGGCGCAATCAATGATTTTGAAGAATGGCGGAGTGTCAGTGTCACCAGTGTGGCCTTTGACAGTCGGCATTTACAGCCAGGGGGACTCTTTATTCCATTGACTGGTGAACAGGATGGTCACAAGTTCATCCAGTCCGCCATCGATCACGGGGCCGTGGCGACGCTTTGGGCGCGCGACTTAGCGACGGCGCCAGCGGATTTTCCAGTGATTCAAGTCGCTGATTCGTTGAAGGCCTTACAAGACCTGGCGCAATACTACCTGTCTAAAATCAATCCGCGGGTGGTCGCCATTACTGGTAGTAACGGGAAGACGACGACCAAGGATATGATTGCGGCCATCTTGAGCACGCAATTCAATGTGACTAAGACCCACGCCAACTTCAACAATGAGATTGGGGTGCCGATGACCGTCTTGTCCATGGAACCCAACACGGAAATGTTAGTCGTGGAAATGGGGATGGATCGGCCTGGCCAATTGGACTTCCTAAGCAAGCTGGTCTCACCGGACCTGGCTGTCATCACCATGATTGGGGAAGCCCACATCGAGTTCTTCGGGACCCGGGATCGTATCGCTGACGCCAAGATGGAAATTACGCATGGACTCAGCGACGACGGCATCTTCGTGTACAACGGTGATGAACCACTGTTGCAGGAACGGTCCGCTGATTTAACGCAACGGCAGATCACGTTTGGGCAAGGCACCGACAATGACCTGGCCGCTACCGATATTCAGGGGTCCGCAACGGCGACGACCTTTACCACCAATCAATGGCCGGACCTGACCTTTACGATTCCCATGATTGGGACTTACAACGTGAACAATGCGTTGGCTGCCTTAGCGGTCGGCAATGTTTATCGGATCCGGCCCGAGAGTGCACAAAAGGCGCTCCAAACGGTCAATTTGACTGAGAACCGGGCGGAGTGGGTCAAGAGTGCAAACGGCGCGGCTATCTTGAGCGACGTATATAACTCCAACCCGACGGCGGTCAAAGAGGTCTTAGCAGCCTTCTCGAAGACGCCGGTAACTGGTAAGCGTTACGTGGTCTTAGGTGACATGTTGGAGCTGGGGGATCAAGCCAATGCCATGCACGCAGGCTTGGCTGCCGCGATTGACCCAGCGGCCATCAGTCACGTATATTTGGTCGGACCGCACATGGTGGCGCTCCAACAGGCGTTGGCCAAGCAGGCTCCTGAGTTGGCCGTGACCCATTACGAAAGTGCCGACCTGGTAACGCTTTCAGCCGATTTACAAGCCAGCTTGACCCCCGCTGATCAGATTTTATTGAAGGGATCTCACGGGATTCATTTGGAGCAAGTATTGGCGGCACTACAGGATTCTCCAGAAAAATAAGCGATAAACTAGGCAATTTCCGCAAGTCGTGGGAGTTGCTTATTTTGTTTCAGCGTTGTATGATGGCTTAGTTGTATTTAAGAAACGAACTTACCCCGCCTTAGCCAATCACGGTCCGCACCACGGAAAACGGATTTTTTCCAAGAACCTTGAGGCACTATGGCGACGTACCCATTTAGGAGGAAATTATTTTTGAAGTTTAAAGAACTGGGTCTTTCCGAGGACCTACTGAACGCAGTTACGACAGCAGGTTACGAAGAAGCGACCCCAATTCAAGCCGAGACAATCCCCATGGTTTTGGCTGGTCAAGATGTGATTGGACAAGCCCAAACCGGTACTGGGAAGACTGCGGCCTTCGCCTTACCTATCTTGGAAAAGATTGATAAGAGCAATGAAAATGTTCAAGCGTTAGTGGTTTCACCAACGCGGGAACTGGCAATCCAAACCCAAGAAGAAATTTATAAATTAGGTCGTAACGAACGGGCTAACGTCCAAGTCGTTTACGGTGGGGCGGACATCCGTCGGCAAATCAAGTCCTTGAAGAACCACCCGCAAGTGGTTGTTGGGACCCCGGGTCGGTTATTGGACCACATTCGTCGGCACACTCTGAAGTTAGACCACGTTCAAATGTTGGTCTTGGATGAAGCCGATGAAATGTTAAACATGGGTTTCTTGGATGACATTGAAGACATCATCAAGCAATTGCCAGAAAAGCGTCAAACGATGCTTTTCTCCGCAACCATGCCACCCGAAATCAAGCGGGTCGGTGTCCAATTCATGCAAGATCCTAAGCACGTGAAGATTAAGGCTAAGGAATTAACGACCGACTTGATCGATCAATTCTACGTCCGTTCTCGTGACTTTGAAAAGTTTGATATTATGACGCGCTTCTTCGACGTCCAATCACCAGATTTGACCATTGTCTTTACGCGGACTAAGCGCCGGGTCGATGAAATCTCCAATGGGTTACAGGCACGTGGTTACAACGCTGCCGGTATCCATGGGGACTTGACCCAAAAGCGCCGGACGCAAATCATGAACCAATTCCGTCATGGTCAATTGGATATCTTAGTGGCAACCGACGTGGCTGCCCGGGGGATCGATATCAACGATGTCACCCACGTGTACAACTATGATATTCCGCAAGACCCTGACAGTTATGTTCACCGGGTCGGCCGGACTGGCCGTGCCGGGAAGCATGGGGTTTCCATGACGTTTGTAACGCCAAACGAAATGGATTACCTGCGTGAAATCGAAAAGCTGACGAAGGTGCGGATGCTGCCTTTGAAGCCGCCTTCGGATGAAGAAGCTTTGGTGAGCCAATTAGGCGCTGCCAAGGATAAGGTTACTGACTTGGTCAACAAGACAGATACCGAAAAATTCGCCAAGACTGCGGAAGCTTTATTGAACGAATACGATGCTGAAGACTTGGTAGCCGCTCTGTTGAACGACTTAACCAAGGACGATAGTAGTCAAGTACCCGTTAAGATCACCCCAGAACGGCCATTGCCTAAGCGCGGTGGCAAACGTCATGGCGGTGGCGGTTACCATCATGGTGGCGGCAATCGTCGTGGCGGTGGGTACCGTGGTCACCGTGGGAATGATTCTCGCGGCGGTCGTGGTGGTTCACGCGGTCATGACTCACGTAACCATGATTCACGTAACCATGGTGACAACCGGAATCGTCGGAGCAACGGCGGCAACGGTGGTCGGCGTAACGAAGGTGGGAGCCGCGGCTTCACCATTCGGAAGAAAGACTAATTTGCTTCACTAAAATTGATTAGAAGGAACTCGCCTCGTGGCATACGGGGCGAGTTTTTTTTACGGAAAAATTGCAGGGCCAATCATTTTTCAAAAAAATTTTTAAGTCATCAAAACGTTGTGTCACCGGGGATTGCGAAACCATTTTACCCTATAAATGGATTTTGGATAAAAATATTGGTTGCAATCTGAAAATAGGCGTGATATTATTCCCTTATCGAATTGATACGAGATAACTTATATAAGACAACGGAGGATTCTAACATGGCAAATCATTTTGACTTACACGCTGCACTGACGCTCGCCACTCAGCCGGGGCCATTCATGACCATGACCCTACCGGTAACGGGTATTCCGGCTACGGACCGGACCCAATTCAAAAGTCTTCTCAAACAAGGAAAAGAACGTTTAGCAAAAGTTGCGCCTGACAGAGCGTGGTCGGCTTACGATGAGGCCTTCAGTCCCTTTAGCCAGGGGCCACTCACCAACGGTAGCGCGGCCGGACTTCTGATCATGGCCGGCCCCACGGACAGTTATCACTACTGGTTACACACTCCCGTGGCGGCCACGGTGACGGTCACTTACCAGCCCAACGTGCTACCCATCTTGCAGGCCCGTGACCAGACCAGCGATTTTGATTTACTACTGTTGAGCCAGGACGCCTTTGAACTGGCACAAGTCCGCAGCGGCCGACCGGAACTGATCAACTTACCCGTCGATGCGCCAGCCACCTTGACGCAAGCTTTGGGCAGTGAGCAACGCGGTCGGGGACGGTGGCAACGGTCCGCGGGTGACCAGACCCATTATAGTGGGACGGGGTCGCTGGATGCCGCCCAAGCAGCCGACCAGCGGAACTATTTTCTCATGGTCGACAGCTATGTCAGCGAACACTACTCGAACGTCAACCAGGTGCCACTGATCTTGGTGGCCAGCGCCAGCAACCAGGGGAATTTCCGCAAGGTCTCCCAAAATGCTTACTTGGACCCGGTCGTTCAATTGGTGCAAAATCCCAATCTGGCGGCGGCCAATCAGACGCTGGCGGCAGTGACCTTCAAGGTGTCTGAACAACGTCACCAACAGGCAACTCAGGTGCGGCATGATGTTTACGCAAAAGCGCGGCAAGGCCAGCAGGTGGTCCAAGACCTCGGCGCCCTCGCCACGGCGGCGGTCCAAGGCCAAATCACCAAACTTTGGATTCGTGCCGACGCGACCCAACCCGGTCATCTGACCGAGAAGGGAGAAGTCATGACGGCCACGGCCCTCAGCCGGCAAAATAACCTCTACAATGATCTGGCTCTCCTAGTGAGTCGCTTAGGTGGCCAAGTCGAGGTCTTACCGGCAGAAGCGATGCCGACCCGGAGCCCCGTAGCAGCGCAACTACAGCTACGCGCGGCGATGCTTCACTAAATTCGACATAACATATTTTATGAAGGCAAGCGGACTGAGAGACGCGAGCCTTTTTTACTTAGTTGATTCAGGGGTGAAAGCAGAGTTAACGCGTTGATTCCCGGAGCGATAGGATTTGGCCCGCTAAGATTAGTGAAACTAGAATTCTGTGATACCGCCTGCTAGGGGAAACACCGCCAGCCGGGGAAGCAATCTGCCGGTCTCCGGTGAGCGGGTGATGGCCACTTAGATAATTAAGTTTAAGATTAACCTTAACTGAGCAAGTTGAGGGGGTCAATCGCGAAGGGCTGTGCTAAAATATAACGTAGACATTAATAGGAGGAGTGGCGCGATGATTTACGGAACCGGCATTGATATTACCGACTTGGCCCGGGTACAAGCCGTGGTGGCGAAACAACCGCTATTTTTAAGTAAGGTGTTGACCCCCAACGAACTACATGATTATCAGCAGTTGCGGGGGCAACGGGCAGTCGAGTTTATTGCCGGGCGTTGGTCAGCCAAAGAATCTTACAGTAAAGCCATGGGTACTGGTATTGGGGCCACCGTGGGCTTTCAAGATATTGAGATTCGCGATAATGCGGCTGGCCGGCCCATCGTCATCCGTCACCCGTTTGGGGGCATTGCCCACGTTTCCATTTCACATACGGCAACGTTGGTGATGACGCAGGTTATCCTAGAAAGAGGGAAATAATCATGGTAGTTGGGGTTCATCGGCCAACCAAGTTGGTGATTGATCGGCAGGCATTGCGAGAAAATATTCACACGGCAGTTTCTCGTTTAGCGCCGGGGTGTGAGTTATTCATGGTGGTTAAGGCCAACGGCTACGGGCATGGCGCTATTCAGGTGGCGCAGGCGGCAAAGGATGCCGGAGCCACGGGATTTTGTGTGGCTATTTTAGATGAAGCGTTGGAATTACGGGCCGCAGGATTTAATGAGCCGATTCTCGTATTAGGCGTGGGGGACCCCGCGGATGCGCCGCTGATGGCCGAAAAGCGGATTTCGGCGACGGTCGCGGCACAAGACTGGTTGACGGAAGCCCATCAGTATTTGGCACTGGCCCACGTGACGGCACCGTTGCAGGTCCACTTGGGACTGGACACGGGTATGGGCCGCATTGGCTTTAAGACCAGTTCGTCTTTGCAAACGGCGGTGGCTTACCTCAACGCCCACGCCGATTTGAACTTTGAAGGCATCTTCACGCACTTCTCGACCGCCGACAGTTCAGACGACCACTACTTCAAGCAACAGGTGGCCACGTGGAAAGCGTTGACGAGCAAATTGACGCGGCTACCACGGTACGTGCACGTATCCAATTCAGCGACTAGCCTGTGGCATGCCGAATGCAACGACAATATGGTGCGGTTTGGCGTGGCGGGATACGGATTAAACCCTTCAGGGACTGAAGTGGCGGCCCCGTATACCTTACATCCCGCGATGCGTTTAGTTAGTGAATTGGTGCACGTTAAGCGCGTCGTCGCCGGCGAATCCGTGGGCTACGGGGCGACCTATACGGCGCAACAGCCAGAATGGGTCGGCACGGTGCCGATTGGCTATGCCGACGGCTATGAACGGCGATTACAAGGCTTCCACGTACTGATTGATGGGCAACCTTGTGAAATTATCGGTCGGGTCTGCATGGACCAACTGATGGTGCGGTTACCGCGTGAATTTGCCCGAGGAACGCGTGTGACCTTGGTGGGTCGTGATGGTGACGAAAGCATCAGTCTCCAAGACGTCGCCGACTATTGTGGAACAATTCACTATGAAATTGCTTGTGGCTTTACCGCGCGATTACCCCGCGTGTACGAAAATTAAATTATGGGCTTCTAGTGTCCTGATTCATCGTTTCGTGGTAAACTAGATGAGACGAAGGATTAACTTGAGGAGGGGCAATTCATGGCTCAGTTACAACAATTGAATCGGCCGCAGTTACGGCTGCGCATCACCCGGACGGCACGGCATCAATCGTTGATTCCACTGCGTTCTGCAGCGGCGAACAAGCTAGCTTTAATTGTTGGGTATCAAGCAATGGCGCTCATCAACCGAGATTTGGCCCGGGCCTTCACGCCTTGTGAAGAGGAAGCCGAACGACGGTTAACCCAGTTTCGTAGAACCGAGATCAAGAATTAAGTTTAAAAATTAATACAGTTAGGGGATGGCGGCCCATGGCCCGTGTTGAAGTCAAACGCGGTGACGTATTCTTCGCCGACCTATCACCAGTCGTTGGTTCGGAGCAAGGTGGCATGCGCCCCGTGTTAATCATCCAAAACAACGTGGGGAACCACTATAGTCCGACCGTAATCGTGGCGGCAATCACCGCTCGGATCGAGAAGCCAAAAATGCCGACGCATGTCGGCATTTCCGCAGCTCGGACCGGAATTGAGCGGGATTCCGTCATTTTGCTTGAGCAAATTCGGACCATTGATAAGCAGCGATTGAAAGATCAGGTTACCCACTTGGACGTAAAAACGATGGCAGCGGTCGACGCTGCCCTTGCAACCAGTATCGGCTTGGTGGACAAGGCGCGTAAGAGAAAAGCGAAATAGATTTCGTACATAGCATTGCGGCAAAATTTTAGCTGGTGACTCACCTCTTTTTGGTGATTCACCAGCTTTTTTGTCTACCGCTGTTTTATTTGGGATTTGACTGGCGATGTTGGTTCTGGCTGATGCCTTGCTGTCCGTCTCATATGAGGCTTCACGACCATATGAGTGACTAAACTGGTGCCTGCGGCTGTCAGGGGTCCCACCTGCTATGGGGAACGGCTCCAGTCAAAAAGCGGGCTTCCACCTCGCTTTAAAGCCTGGCAAAACCCGCCAGTCTTCAAAGTCGTCCCACGCTGTAGGCTGAGAAAGGACCCCAGCCAACACCGTCGACACAGCTGGCTCCACCCCTGACCTCCTCCGGCGAAGTGGTGGTGTTCAGCGGTATCATTACAACTCATGGTGGCCGACGACTACTACGGCTAGACTGGTGTGGTGTTTTTGCCGAGGTTGCCAGCAACCACTAACATAGCCGAGAGGCCGTCCCATATGAACTCAGCCGTGGGAGTTCCCTTAGCGGTGGGTTGGCCGGTTAGGGAACTGGCGTCTTTGAGACGGGGGTATCGGCTCAAAGCGAGGCCGAGACCGTTCTTCAGGCTCGGACCGGTCCGCCCACCGCGCTCCAGTCTCATATGGGACGGGTGGTAGGCGAGAGTCAGAACCAACATCGTCAGCCATATGTCAAGAATCACCGCACCAAAAAGGCCAGCCACCGTAGCGACTGACCTGGACCAACTGATTTAGTTTTCGTGCCGGAGATCTTCAATTTCTGGGACGTGGAATTCCTTGCGTTCCAATGCTTTGACGATGCGGTCGAGCTTTTCTTCGTCGACTTCGGCAGGTAAGGTGAACATAGTCCGGTGAACCAATTCGCCTTCCTGGGCGTCTAAGCTAATGACACTGGCAATGGACGTGTACTTGGTGATGATCTTAGCCATGCCGGCCAGGTCACCACGTTCGCCAGCTGAGACCACCGTGATCACGTAACTGCCGATATTGACGTTCCAAGACTGGGACAGCATGTCCATCAACCGCGTATGCGTGAGGATGCCGTAGAACGCGTTCTTGTCATCTAAGACCGCGATGTAAGGCAAGTCTTTGATAGAGAAGAAAACGTTAAAGAAGGCAGCGTTCACAGAAATGAACTTGGTGGCGTTCTTCAGTAATGATGTCACCGGGAGCTGCATGTCGCCGCCCCGGGATTTATGACGATAGATATGCATCTTGTAGATGTTTCCTCGGAAAATTTGCCCCGTTTCATCTAGAATTGGCACACACCGATAGCCTGAGTCTTCCAAGACCTTTAAGGCTTGTTCCAAGGTGACGTCCTCGCGAACCGTAACCAACCGTTCCTTCGGCTTCACTAGGGATTTAAGCAGCATAGCAGATGACCTCCTAAAAATTAGAAACTTCTAATAATCTCTTCTAATAATACCATATTTTACCCGCCAACGGGTAGCTATTTCGTGGGAAATTCGTGTTAAAATAAAAGAAAGCTGGTTAAGGAGGGGAGACCCTGTGAAGAATTCCAATGATTCCGATGACAAGCCCATCATTACGAAAAAATGGCTATACTGGACCTTGGCTGCCTTCGTGGCAATTCTCATTTTATTAGCGATCGGCATGATTTTTTAAACCGACCGCCGGAAAAACAAAAAGTTGCGCTGACCACCAACGGTGAGCGCAACTTTTTTAAAATTCAATTAGAAGATAATCACAGGCGTCCCAACCTTGACGTTGGCGAAGACGGCCGCAATCTTGGAAGGTGGGGTGTTCACACAACCGTGAGACCCGTGCTTGATGTACCAAGTGCCACCATATTGTGGTTGCCATGAGGAATCATGGATACCGACACCGGTGTCATCGACAGGCATCCAGTACTTCACTGGAGAAGCATAGCTGGAACCATTATCGTTTTGACCACGTAATGTGGCATTCCGTTGCTTGCTCCAAATAACCCAGACACCAGTTGGCGTATGGTGCGCAGTCGTTGGTAATCCAGTCACAACGTCGGTTGAAACGACGACTTTTCCGTTCTTGTAGACCCACATGTGCTGGTTAACTTTATCAACTTCGACGTACGATTTTCCAATATCTGTGCCGTCACTGTGATAGCCGCTTCCTTGAATTGCAGGGGTGCGGTCCATGCCCTTGCCAGCAAGAATTGCCTTGCTGAGGGCCGGTGCTTCGGACTTAACTTTGATGGTCCAACCATACAGGCCAGCCTTGACCTTGACCGTCCCACGCTTCGTCGACTTGAACGTCCGGGTCTTGTTGACGGTCCCGTACTTGTGACTGAGCTTGGTCAGGTAAGTCTTGATGGCGGTTGAATCGGTAGCTAACTTCCCGTTCTTAAACGTGATCCAGCTGGCTAACGTGTCCGCTGGAATCGTGATCTTGTGACCACTGAGCTTGTACAGGTAAGTTTGCTTGGTAATGGCTTCTGCCTTAGCTTGCGCCGTCTTAAACGTGGTCGAAGTCGTTGTGACTTGTGGTTGGCGATAGTCGCCAGACACATCAACGGTATTCGACCCCTTTTCAATGGCTGCAGTAATCGTTTTGGCTAGCTTGTCGGCATCGAGTTGGTTACCTTTTTGTTCCTTGGTAACGACCCACTTGCCGTCTTGATAGTTAAACGTTGCATCCTTGGCAGCGGTCCGCGTCTTATTTGCCTTAGTCGCAATCGACTTGGCTAGGGCTTGGACGCTTTCTTGATTCTCGTCACTAGCGTTCAGCTCGAGGCTGTCAGCAGTGGCGGTCGTCACGTGAGCAGGCCAGCTCCAGACGTTTTGCTTACCGATCAGTTGCTTGAGGGCCGCTTCAGAAGTGACCTTCAAATCAACCTGTTTGGTTTTGATCGTGGAGACGGTTTGACTGCCATCCTTTAATGTATATTGTTGGTCCTTCAGCGCGGTTTTGAGCTTGGCTGCCGCTTGGCTAGCCGTGTTGCCCCCGACGTTAACGCCGGCAATTTGCGTGTCCTTAAAGAAGACTTGCGCTGAAGAGTAGTGAAGCGCTTGGCCAACGTAAATGGCCCCAACCGCAACTGCTGCGGTCACCAGACCAATGACCAGACCTTTTCTTTTTTTCATGGGTATAACCTCCTAAAATAGCTAGTGGAGGAAAAGTCGTCATGCTTAACTACCATTAATAGCATACTCCAAGCTTACTTCAAACTACCTTAAATGGCAATGCGAATGCATTTATGTTAACGGTTACATTACTTTCAGGTCAACTATTACAGGAATTCAAAAAAATTCTGACTGCAAGTATTCGCTCGGCTAAACTGTTTAGCTATCGTGTGATAAACGACGTGGGGTGTCGTCAAGCCACCTGTCGTCAAGAAGGCACGCTGCATCTAATGTTGCAGACTAGTTAAACAGAAGCCTAGCAAGGAAAACTAGTCTGCTGGCTGAGACCGATAGTGTTGGTGGTCACTGGTCAGGCAACAGAGCGGCCGGAAAAAGTCGTTATCTCCAACTTTCCCAGGTTATCATTTTAATGCGTGGTGGTAGTCGTCAGCGCAATGGTGAGGAGGGCCAACTGACTTGGTCCGATCCGGCCACCGCGTGCCAACTGGTAGTTGGCGGACAGGAGACAGCCAGCACACAGCGGGTTACCAGTCCGAATCGGGCCGTTTTCTGCAACAAAAAAACGCCGCTCCACGGGGGAGTGGCGTTTCCAATGAGCTAAGCTTAGCCTTCAAGGGCAGCTAAACCATCAGCAGTAACCTTCTTTAAGGTTTCAGCTGACTTAGCCATTAAGTCCTTTTCCTTGTCAGAAAGCGGAACTTCGATAACCTTTTCAATCCCCTTAGCGTTGATGATTGCTGGGGTACCGATGAAGATATCGTTCAAGCCGTATTCGCCGTTCAATGGGGCACCGACAGGCAATACCGCGTTTTCGTCACGCAGGATAGCCTTGGTGATCCGCATCAAGCAGGTGGCAACACCATAGAAGGTTGCGCCTTTACGGTTAATGATTTGGTAAGCCTTGTTACGGGTGTCATCTTCGATCTTAGCTAAGTCGTCATCAGTGATGCCGTGTTCCTTAGCAATGGTCTTCAATGGCTTTGAACCGATGGTAGCTTCGTCGTAAGCGGCGAATTCTGAATCACCATGTTCACCCATGATGTAAGCTTCAACGTTCCGTGGGTCAACGTCCAGCTTGTTAGCCAGCGCAACACGCAGACGAGAAGTATCCAATGAAGTCCCAGAACCAATAACCTTTTCCTTAGGGAAGCCAGAGAACTTCCAAGTAGCGTAAGTTAAAATGTCAACTGGGTTAGCAGCGATAACGAAGATCCCGTCGAAACCGGAATCAACCACTGGCTTAACAACAGCCTTGATGATCTTTAAGTTCTTGTTGACCAAATCCAAACGAGTTTCGCCTGGCTTTTGGGCAGCACCAGCAGTGATTACGACAACGTCTGCATCTTTGCAGTCAGAGTAATCGCCAGAGTATACCTTTTTAGGTGCGGTGAAGACTTGTGCATCTTCGAGGTCAAGGGCGTCCCCTTCAGTCCGTTCCTTAACAACGTCCACAATAGCTAATTCTTCTGCTAATCCTTGGTTTACCATTGAGTAGGCGAAAGCTGAACCAACAGCGCCGTCCCCAACTAAAACAACTTTTTGATGAGTCTTAGTAGTCAAATTCTTCATCTCCAAATAAGTATTTTGACATCAAGGTACGCAATAATACCCGTGAGTTAGTATACCATGTTAAAAGCATGAAAGCTATCGCCGGGACCTAAATTTTGTGAAAAATATCATTTATTTTTTCATGGGTCAGCTATCTAGCCGAAAACACGTCATGACGGTAAACTAGCCACTTGGTCAGCGATTTGCCGCGCTTTGTTCCTGTAAAATCAGCGAACAAATGCCCGGTTTAATTCACAAAACGGGACGGATAATCCCCAGCCAGCGGGTCAGTGCCGGGCCTGGTCACTTGGACTACCGGCCTTTCACAAGCTCACAAAAACTAGCCGAAAACGGTGGCTTTCATGGAAAAATTCGTTCATTTTTCACAAGGAAAAGGGCCATCAAGACAAGCCACAACGAAATTAATTTAATTATTTTTCACATGGCTAAAAAATCATGCCGTTTGTGAAAATTACGGTCGCCGGTCATCGGACGTCATCAGCCCGGATTACCAGGCAGGTTTCGTGAAGTCCAGGCAGGACTATGCTATACTCAAGGGTGGTAATTTTGAATTGAGAAGATAATCTGAGCGGCTGAACGGTGAGTCAAGGCTTCCGTCCAGCTCTTTTGTCTCTAGCTCAGGATCAACAGCTCTAAGGGAGAATAATTTTAAAATGAAAATGATCGTTGGTTTAGGAAATATCGGCCCCCAGTACGACGGCACGCGGCACAACACCGGTTTCATGGTGGTGGACGCCTTTGCTAAGGAACACAACATCACGCTGAACACGCGTAAGATGGATGCCCGCTTTGGGAGTGGGGTCGTGAATGGTGAAAAGGTCTTGCTGGTCAAGCCGACCACGTTTATGAACGAATCAGGGCGGGCGGTTCACCCCATCATGAACTACTTCAAAATCGACGTGGATGACATCATGGTCGTTCACGATGATATGGATTTGCCGGTGGGGCGGATTCGGTTGCGCGACCACGGCTCAGCTGGCGGCCACAATGGTATCAAGAGTATCATTGCCCACGTGTCGACGGAAAAGTTCAAGCGCTTGCGGGTTGGCATTGCCCATCCCCAACAACACACCGTCGTCGATTACGTGTTGGGCAAATTTACCACTGACCAACAACCGCTCTTCAACCAAGCGACGGATCAAGCCGTTGCCGCGTTGGACGACTGGTTAGCCGGCAGTGAGTTTACGCAGTTGATGAACCAGTACAACTAGGATAGGAAGTTATCGCGTGAATTTAGAAGAATTTATGACGCAGACCGCGCAATACAAAGACATCAAGCGGACCTTGGCGCCGGGACAACGGCAACTGGTGACCGGGCTAAATGGTTCCGCCGAAACGCTGTTCATTGCCAGCCTGCTCCATGACCAACAACGGTCGATCGTCTACGTGACCGACACCTTATATCACGCTGGCCAACTCGTCGATGACCTCGCGAACCTCTTGCGAGACGACGAGCTCTTTGAGTTTCCCGTCGAAGAGTTGTTGGCAGCAGAAGTGGCGACGAGTTCACCAGAATACCGGTCGGCGCGTATCGATGCCTTACGGGCATTGCAAAGCGACCGGCCCGTCGTTATCGTCACGGCATTGTCGGGACTGCGGCGGTTCTTGCCAGCCCCGGCCAACTTTGCGGCGGCGCGGTTCACGGTCAAGGTCGGCGACGAGTTCGATCTCGAGGCTCTCCAGCAGAAGCTGTTTGCCATGGGCTATGCGCATCAAAAATTAGTGGCGGCTCCCGGGGACTTTGCCGTGCGGGGGTCCATCGTGGACATTTACCCGTTGGCGGCGGATTATCCGGTCCGGCTGGACTTCTTTGACACCGAGGTCGATTCCCTGCGGTACTTCGACCCGGCCACGCAGCGGAGTATTGAAAACGCGGAGCACGTCGAAGTCTTGCCCGCGACCGATTTCATTTTAACGGCCGCAGAACGGACTGCCGGGGCCACGGCCTTGAGTTCCGCGTTGACCGCACAAGCAGCGAAGCTTGATGCGGACGGAGCCGAAACGTTGACCAACCAGGTGCAACCGCTGATCGACGGCTTGAAGAAGGGGTCCGTTGATCCACAATTAATGGAGTTTGCTGATTATTTATTCCCAGAACACCACCAACTGTTGAACTACTTACCCGCAGATGGATTGGCCTTGTTCGGGGACTATTCGCGTCTCCAAGATGCCGAACGTCAGTTGCTGGAAGACGAGGCTAACTGGGCGACGGATAAATTGAGCCACCACCAAATCTTTGAACAACAGGTCTTTGGCGGCGAGCTGCGGCCCATTGTCAAGGGCGACGACCACGCGCAGATCATGCTGGCCCTGTTTCAAAAGGGGATGGGCAGCTTACGGTTCCAAGCCATCACCAACGTGACCACGCGGGCCATGCAACAATTCTTTGGCCAGTTGCCCGTCATGAAGACTGAAATCGACCGCTGGCAAAAGCAAAAACAAACGGTGGTCCTCTTGGTCCAAGATGAGGAACGGCTAGAAAAAATTGAACAGACACTGGATGACTTTGAAATCAAAGCCGTCTTGACCAAATCAGCGAACCTCCAACCGCAGCTGACGCAATTGGTTCCGGAACGGCTCCACACGGGGTTCGAACTGCCAGAAGCCAACTTGGTGATCATCACTGAAGCCGAGATGTTTCAGAAGATTACGAAGAAACGGCCGCGGCGGCAAAACATGGCCAACGCCGAACGGCTGAAGAGCTACACTGACTTGAAGCCCGGTGATTACGTCGTGCACGTCAACCACGGGATTGGGAAGTTCATCGGGATGCAGACGCTGACGGTCGATGGCGTGCACCAAGATTACATGACCATCGATTACCAAGACAACGCGCAACTCTTTATCCCGGTCACTCAGTTGAACCTGATTCAAAAGTACGTGTCCTCCGAGGATAAGAAACCCAAGATCAACAAGCTGGGGGGCTCCGAGTGGGCGAAGACCAAGCGGAAGGTTGCCGCTAAGATTGAAGACATCGCTGACGAATTGGTCGATCTGTACGCGAAACGGGCTGCCGAAAAGGGCTTTGCGTTTCCGCCAGATGATGCCATGCAGACGGATTTTGAAAATGACTTTCCGTATGCCGAGACGCCCGACCAACTGCGGACCATTGAAGAAGTAAAGCACGATATGGAAAAGCCGCGGCCAATGGACCGGCTGCTAGTCGGTGATGTGGGTTATGGGAAGACCGAAGTGGCTTTGCGAGCGGCATTTAAGGCCGTTGAAGCGGGCAAACAGGTCGCCTTCCTGGTGCCCACGACGATTTTGGCGCAACAACACTATGACACTATGGTCAACCGTTTCGAAGGCTATCCCATCAACGTGGAAATGTTCTCGCGGTTCCGGACGACTAAGCAGATTCACCAGTCCATCAAGGACCTGGAGAGCGGCCAACTGGACATCGTGGTCGGGACGCACCGGTTGTTGTCACAGGACGTGAAATTTAAGAACCTGGGGCTGGTGTTGGTCGATGAGGAACAACGCTTTGGTGTCAAGCATAAGGAACGGTTGAAGGAATTGAAGGCCAATGTGGATGTGCTGACGTTGACCGCAACGCCCATTCCGCGGACCCTGCACATGTCAATGCTAGGCGTGCGGGACCTTTCCGTGATTGAAACGCCGCCAGCTAACCGTTTTCCCATCCAGACCTACGTCATGGAACAAAATGCGGGGGCCATTCAAGATGGGATTCGCCGGGAAATGCAACGGGGCGGTCAGGTCTTCTACCTGCACAACCGGGTGGAAGACATTGAAAAGACTGTGGGCCAGGTCCAATCTCTGGTCCCCGAAGCCCGTGTTGGTTTCATTCACGGCAAAATGACGGAAGCACAGCTGGAAGGCGTGCTCTTTGACTTCCTGCGTGGCGAATACGATGTGCTGGTCACCACGACCATCATTGAAACGGGGATCGATATTCCCAACGCCAACACGCTATTTGTCGAAAACGCCGACCGCATGGGACTGTCTCAGCTGTATCAACTGCGGGGCCGGATCGGTCGGAGTAATCGGGTGGCCTACGCGTACTTCACGTACAAGCCAAACAAGGTGTTGACCGAGGTCAGTGAAAAACGGCTGGAGGCCATCAAGGACTTTACTGAACTGGGGTCTGGCTTCAAGATTGCCATGCGGGACCTCTCGATTCGGGGAGCCGGTAATTTACTTGGGAAACAACAACACGGCTTCATCAATTCCGTCGGGTATGACTTGTACACGCAAATGTTGAGCGAAGCGGTGGCTAAGAAACGGGGTCAAAAGACGCAACCGAAGACCGATACGACGGTCGAACTGGGCGTCGAGGCCTATCTGCCAAGTGATTACATTGAAGATGAACAACAGAAGATTGAAATGTACAAACGGATTCGTCAATTGGCAAGTGACGATGAGGTCAATGAGATTCAAGCTGACCTGATCGACCGGTTTGGCGAATACCCAGAAGCCGTGAGCCAATTACTCACGATTGGCCAATTGAAGCTAGCCGCTGATTTGGCGTTAGTCGATAAGATTCGCCGCGTCAACGGGGATGTCTTCGTCACGATTTCCAAGCAGGGGACCGATATTTTAGGCGGCGAGGACGTCTTCAAGGCGTTGGCTGCTACCGATCTCAAGGCGACCGTCAGCATCAACGACGACCGGCTGCACATTAAGCTGGTCATCCAACCTAAGATGACGGTCAACGATTGGCTGCCTCAGGTACGCCAATTCCTAGCCGCCCTGCGCGATATCGTGGAAGTGACCACCAAGCCGAAAAACGACGATGCTGCGACGACGGACAAGTAGTCGGCGAGATTGTTGGCGCTGGCCGCCTTGCCGTTCACTAGAGATGAGTTGGAACGCTGAGGGCGCCGGCCCAAGCCAAAAGACGGTCTTGGGCCTCAAGTTGGAGCCGGTAGCCCACGTCTCCAACTTGTCAGTTCCCTAAACGACGTGAATCGTGTCGTTAAGGGAACTCCCACAGCTGAACTCATCTCTAGTGAACTATCGGCTACGATGGTGGGTGTTGTGAACGCTGATTTGGTGGCGGGACATCGGTGGTTTGCTGGCACAACGGTGAGTCACCGATGGCGTGGTGCTTGCTTTGATACGGGCAGGCAGTGGTCTGATTTTTGATTCGCAACTATACGTGGTAGATGACACTAGGCATTACCGATGAAGGAACAACTATCGTGGCCTTGAGTGGAGCGCCCCCTTGCCAGGGGAAATTTCGCTTCGCAATCAGGCGGCCCAATCTACGAAAATTTCAGCGAGGAGGGTGCCAATGGGTAACCGCAACGTAAATACGACCTTGCAGGGGGCCTTGATTCTCTCAATCGCGGCGTTTATTGCGAAACTATTGAGTGCGGTCTATCGGGTACCCTTTCAAAATATGGTCGGCAACACCGGGTTTTATGTGTATCAACAAGTCTATCCGCTCTACGGCATTGGGATGACCTTTGCGTTGAGTGGGTTGCCGGTCTTTATTTCCAAATTAATTGCCGAAGCACCGGACCTGCCCAGCCAGCAAGCCGTGGCGCGGCAAGTCTCACGGTGGGTCTGGGGCCTGGCAGTGGTCATCTTTGGTGGCCTGATGCTGGGGGCGCCAGCCATTGCTCGGGGGATGGGGGATGGTCAGCTGGCGCCATTGATTCAAATGGTGGCGTGGATGTTTCTCCTGATGCCCGCGCTATCCGTGGGCCGCGGCTATCATCAAGGCCAGTTTCAAATGTTGCCGACTGCTCGCTCACAAGTCGTCGAACAGCTGGTGCGGGTCGTGGTGATTTTGGTGGCGGCCGGTTGGGCGACGAGTCACGACTGGTCCGTTTACCGGATGGGGATGTGGGCGCTCAGCGGTGGTACGATTGCGGCGGTGGCAGCGTTAGTGGTGCTCCCCCGTTGGCGGCAACCGCCACAGCCAACGCGCTGGCGAGTCCCCCATTTGGGCCGGCGATTGTTGGTCGAAGGGGGCACGCTGTGTCTGCTAACGGCCATGATGGTCTTGTTACAGTTGGTCGATTCCTTTACGGTCAAAAATGGCCTGGTGGCTGGTGGTCTGAGTGATTTGGCCGCCAAAAGTCTGAAGGGGGTCTATGACCGAGCCCAACCGTTGGTACAACTAGGATTGGTCGTAGCGGTGGCCTTTGCGACCTCCCTACTGCCAGCCTTGAGTGAAGCGCAACATCAGGGCCGACCGCAAGCCTTTAAACGGCTGACGACCACGATGATGCGGATTGCGCTGGTGATTGCTAGTGCGGCTACGGCGGGGCTGATCAGCCTGATGCCGTGGATCAACCGGCTGTTATTTGGCGACGCTCAGGGGTCCGTCATGCTGGCGGTTTACATGCTGGGTATCATCTTGGCCACGTTGATTCAGACGTACAATAGTGTGTTGCAAAGTCAGGACAGCTACCGACTGACCGTTCTAGCACTAACGGCGGGCTTAATCGTCAAAGGCCTTTCCAACCGCTGGGCTGTGGTGCATTTTGGTGCAAGCGGGGCCAGCTGGCTGACGGTGTTGAGCCTGGCCGTGATGTTTATCGTGATTTGGTACGGTTCAGCGCAAGAATTGCGGGCCGGCGTCTGGTCACAGGCGTTCATTCGCAAGCTGTTGGGCTGTACCATCCTGATGGTCGCGGGAGTCCGGCTGACCGCCATGCTCCTGGAAGCCTGGTGGCCGGCATTAGCCACGGGCCGATTGGCGGCCGGGGCCGGTCTGTTGATCACGATTCCAGTGGGGGTCATCATCTTCTTCAGCTTGGCCTTGAGCTGGCAGTTGCTGACCGTGCGCGAGTGGTTGGCGATTCCCCACGCAGAAACAGTGTTAAGATTATGGCAGAAACTAAGCCAACACGGAGGAAATTAATATGCGATTAGATAAATATTTAAAAGTCTCACGGATCATCAAGCGGCGCTCAGTTGCCAAGGAAATTGCGGACAAGGGCCGAATCGAAATCAACGGTAAGGTAGCCAAGTCTTCAACTGAAGTCGCCCCTAAGGATGAGCTGGTCATCAAGTTTGGGAACAAGACGTTGACGGTCCAAGTCGACGAGCTCCTGGAGACCACGAAGAAAGACGATGCAGAACGGATGTACACCATCGTTAAGGAAGAGTACGCCCAAGATTTCCGCCAAAACTAACTGGTTTTGGTGGGTGGCGGCACTTACCATACTGTCCGCCTACCGTTCGCCAAATATGGGCTGGAACGCGGTGGGCGGACGGTGAAAGCCTGAAAGACGGTCTTTCACCTCGCTTTGAACCACCACAGACCGGTGTTTCAAAGACGCCAGTTGCCTAAGTGGCATGAACCGCGCCACTAAGGCAACTCCCACGGCTGAGCCCATATTTGGCTTCACTCTCGGCTACGTTAGCGGTTGTCAGCACCACTGACGTTAGTTAGGTCAACGGGGACAGTTGTGCCCATCTGCCGGAGGAGGCCAGAGGTGTAGCCAGCTGTGACGACGACCTTAGCTGGCGTTTTTAGCCAGGTTAGGTCGTGAGACGACTTCGGAGACTTGCGGGTCTGGCAAGGCTTCGAAGCGAGCCGGAAGCCCGCTCTTTGGCTGCAGGCGTTCCCCATAGCAGGCGGAACCTCTGACAGCCGTAGGCAAGTGTTGCGGCGAACGGCAGGCGGACAGTAACGGTAAGTGTTGCAGTACCGCGGAATGTGACGAATGTTTTACAATGTGCGTAAGGCGGTAGACGTGGTATTTGAAACTTGCTATACTCAAGTTAAACTATCTGGTGAAAACTGAGGAGTGAGGGCTATGGCGGACGCGAAACCGACGGCAAAGATTAAACGACTGGAAAACGATTATACGCGGAAATTAGATCACCAGCAGGCGGTTGTGCACCATACCCGCTGGCTGGGCCATCGGCGCGTGCGGCGGGCAACCCGGATTCTCGTGGTGTTTGCGGTATTTGCCATCATTCTGGGTGTCCAGTTGATTCGCAGCAACGCCAGCCTTCATCAGGTCGATCAGCAGGTCACGACCAGCAAACAGCACTTGGCTAAGTCTAAGGCGAAGAATGCTGATCTGAAGCTTGAAATCAAGCAGCTGAACGATAAAGACTATTTGGGCCAATTAATTCGGTCTAAGTACTATTACTCCAAGAACGGTGAGACGATTTACAGTCTCCCCGGGGATCACGCCAGTGACGTGACGGCTAAATAAACGACGATGTGAGAGTCTGGGATTAGGTTCCTAGGCTCTTTTTACTAAACGGCGATGTTGAGCTGGTTCACGCCTAGCGACCCCACTCAGATGGGGCAAACGGATGGCAGCCAAGACGCGCCTGTTTTACCCTGTTGGCGAAATCGTTTAGCAACGCGACTAATTCGGTTGAAAGTTAATTTAACAAGGTTTACCGGCCGTAAAAAAGTTGGTCAAGGGGCTGTATTTTTTTCGTTTGGGCGTGTGGCATTGGGAAGAATTGTGTTATACTGAAAGCACTTATTTTAAGGAGGAACTTCTTGTTTATGGCAATCGAGGTTGGAGCTAAAGTTACCGGAAAGGTCTCCGGAATTACGAACTTTGGTGCATTTGTTGATTTAGGTGACCACAAGACCGGGCTGGTGCACATTAGTGAAATTTCTGACGGGTACGTTAAGGATATCCATGACGTGTTATCCGTTGGTGACGAGGTAACGGTTAAGGTATTAACCGTGGGCAATGATGGGAAGATTGGGCTGTCGATTCGTAAGGCGACGGACCATCCGGCGTCCGAACGGCCACATCATAACCACAACGAACATCGTGAAAACAATCATGGTGGCAACCGTGAATTCCACGGCAATGGTGGTCGCGGTGGTGAGAACCACGGTCATGGCGGCCGGCGGTTTGAAAACAACGGGTCACGGCCACATCACAGTTCAGCGAATGGTCGTTTCTCGGGTCATCACTCGGCTAAACATGAAGAAAGCTTCGACGACTTGATGTCAGGGTTCTTGAAGCAAAGTGAGGACCGCTTGGCAACGATTAAACGTAACACTGAAGGTAAGCGTGGTGGCCGTGGTGGCCGGCGCAGTTAAACTGCCTTTAATCAGGACCGCATTCGTGCGGCCCTTTTTGGTAACGGAAGTGGGGGTGTGACAGGTGACGCTAGAAACAGCCTTCCAGCAAAACTGGCGGGCAAATGGGTGGGCCAACTCCCAGCAACGGGGGCTCGTAGCCGTCTCGACTGGGGTCGACTCCATGGTGTTGTTGCAACTGATCTTGCAGCTGCCGGCGAGCGAGCGCCCAGCCATCACGGTGGTCCACGTCAATCACCAGTTACGCCAACAAAGTCAAACCGAAGCAGCTTTTTTGCGCCGGTGGTGTGCTGAACATCAGCTGCCGTTAGAAGTGGCGGTTTGGCCGACTGCAGCCCATCCCGACCACGGCGTTGAAGCGGCTGCCCGGGCGTTTCGCTACCAATTCTTTCAAACGCAATTGCAACGTCAACAGGCTGCGTGGGTGGCGACCGCCCACCAGGCCGATGAACAGGCGGAAACGATTCTGTTGAAACTCATGCGTGGCGGGCAACTGGACCAACTCACGGGCATGGCGCCTAGTCGGCCGTTGGCACCGGGACAAGTGATTCATCCGTTGTTGCCTTTTACCAAGGCGCAGCTGATTGCTTACGCGCGTGAGCGGCAGATTCCCTGGTATGAAGATGCCACGAATCAAGCGCTGGTCGCGAGTCGCAACCGTGTGCGCCACGAGATTTTACCGCGCCTGCAACAGGAAAACCCGCAGGTCGTGACGCACGTGAACGCGTACGCCCAGCAGTTGCAGGCGACGTTGACGGTCGCCAACCGAGCGCTAGATCAGCAGTTGGCCCAAATCGTGACCACCGCTGCACCGGTGACCGGTGAGACGGCGCGGCTACTGGCGGTGCCAATCGCCGAACAGCAGTTATTACTGGCCCGGTTGATCAGTCGCAGTGCGCCTGGGACCTCGGTCAGCGCCGAACACTTGCGCGAATGTTTGCAGCTCTTGGCCAATCCGCAGCGGCCCACGGGGACCGTAGCATTTGGTCAAGATTGGGTATTCATTAAAACGTATGACCGCTTTCAATTTTTACAACTGAAAAAATTCAGGGAAAAATCCGTGGAACATTTTAGATTTATGGTAGACTTAAACCAATGGCGGTCGGTAGGTAACGGCTGGCAGATTGGGTGCTTCACAACTGAACAGCAACTCGCACTGACCCCCCATGAAACGGTGGCTTTGACCGCAGACCAGTTGCCCTTAATGGTCCGACCGTGGCAATCGGGTGACCGACTGCGACTGGCAACGGGTCATCATCAGCTGGTGCGCCGAGCGTTGATCAACGCTAAGGTGCCCCAGTTTGACCGCAAAAATCAGGTCGTTTTAGTCACCGCGACGGGCGAGGTGCTCGCGCTGTTGGGTGTGAAGTGGTCGGTCTACCCACCACGGCCGCACACAAAAAACTATCATATTGTTTGGAAACATGAATAGGCGAAAGGGGAACAGCATGAATAACGATATTTTAAAGGTCCTTTACAGTGAGGAAGACATTGCCGCAGCTTGCAAACGGTTAGGTACGCAACTCGCCGAGGATTACAAAGACAAGACGCCCTTGATCATCTGTGTGTTAAAGGGGGCCATCTTGTTTATGACCGACGTCATCCGCGACATGGATATTTACGCAACGATTGACTTTATTGACGTTTCCAGTTATAACGGCGGAACGGCTTCTTCCGGGACCATCAAGTTACTCAAGGACCTGGACACCGACGTTGCTGGTCGCGATATTTTGTTAGTTGAAGACATTATCGACACCGGTCGGACATTGAAGTATTTGGAAGACCTGCTGAAGGATCGGCAAGCCAAGTCCATTAAGGTCTGCACATTGATGGACAAACCCAGTGGCCGCGTGGTTGAGGCCAAGGCGGACTACGTTGGGTTCAACGTGCCAAGCGAGTTTGTCGTGGGCTATGGTTTGGACTATGAAGAAAAGTACCGGAACCTTCCGTACGTTGGTGTTCTGAAGCCTTCAGTCTATTCAGATAAATAATTAGTCAATGATAGTCAATTGTGATAACATCTTATTTAGTTAAGGGGCATTTGCCCTAAATTCTGTTCCTATCTTAATGCTGGGAACTGTGGGTAAGGAGGCACGACATGAATAATCGACGAAATGGGCTGTTTCGTAATAGTCTATTTTACATTGTGATCTTCTTGTTGGTCATTGGTGTTATTTACTTATTTAACGGAAATAACAGCAGCTCACAATCCCAAGAAATCCAATCGAGTCAGTTCGTTAAGGATTTAAATGCGAACAAGATCAAGAATTTCTCCATTCAACCTTCCGGGGGAGTTTACAAGATTACCGGTGAGTATCGGAACGCCCAAAAACGGACGACCAATACTGGCTTCAGTCTCGGCGGTTCACAAAGTACCGCTGTGACCAGCTTCACCACGCAAGTCTTGACGAATAACTCGACGGTTTCCGAGATTGACAAGACCGCCAAGAGTCACAACGTAAAGGTCAACACCAAAGCTGAAGAGTCGAGTGGCTTCTGGATTAACTTGTTAGTCTACGTAGCGCCACTAGTGATTTTCTTCTTCTTCTTCTACATGATGATGGGTCAAGCCGGCCAAGGTGGCGGCAACGGCCGAGTCATGAACTTTGGGAAGAGCAAGGCCAAACCAGCCGATAGCAAAGAAAACAAGGTTCGCTTTGCTGACGTTGCTGGTGAGGAGGAGGAAAAGCAAGAACTGGTCGAAGTCGTCGAGTTCTTGAAGAATCCGCGTAAGTTTGTTTCATTAGGTGCCCGGATCCCATCTGGGGTCTTACTTGAGGGCCCACCTGGTACTGGTAAAACGTTGCTAGCGAAGGCCGTGGCTGGTGAAGCCGCTGTGCCATTCTTCTCGATTTCTGGGTCAGATTTCGTGGAAATGTTCGTTGGTGTCGGGGCCAGTCGTGTCCGGGATCTGTTTGAACAGGCCAAGAAGGCCGCACCTTCCATCATCTTTATTGATGAAATCGATGCGGTTGGTCGTCAACGGGGTGCCGGCATGGGCGGTGGCCACGATGAACGTGAACAAACGTTGAACCAATTGCTGGTCGAAATGGACGGGTTTACTGGGAGCGAAGGCGTCATCGTGATGGCCGCTACCAACCGTTCAGACGTGTTGGACCCAGCCTTGCTACGGCCAGGCCGGTTTGACCGGAAGATTTTAGTTGGTCGGCCAGACGTTAAGGGTCGTGAAGCGATTCTGAAGGTTCACGCCAAGAACAAGCCATTAGCTAATGACGTTGACTTAAAGGAAATTTCCAAGCAAACCCCTGGCTTTGTCGGGGCTGATTTGGAAAACCTCTTGAACGAAGCGGCCTTATTGGCGGCACGGCGGAATAAGACGCAGATCGATGCTTCCGACTTAGACGAAGCTGAAGACCGGGTTATCGCTGGGCCAGCTAAGAAGGACCGGGTCATCAGTCCTGAGGAACGCAAGACGGTGGCGTACCACGAAGCTGGGCACACCATCGTGGGGTTAGTCTTAAATGACGCCCGCGTGGTCCACAAGGTAACGATTGTCCCTCGTGGCCGAGCCGGTGGGTACGCAATCATGCTCCCACGGGAAGACCAAATGCTGATGTCTAAGAAGGATGCCATGGAACAGATTGCCGGCTTAATGGGTGGTCGGACGGCCGAAGAGTTAATCTTCCACTCCGAATCATCCGGGGCCTCTAATGACTTTGAGCAGGCAACGCAAATTGCCCGTTCCATGGTTACCCAATATGGGATGAGTGACGCCTTAGGGACGGTTGCACTGGAAAGTGCTGGCGGCCAGCCATTCGCTGGTGCCGGATACCCAGGCCAACCAAGTTACTCAGAACATACGGCTAACTTAATTGATAGCGAAGTTCGCCGGATCATCGGGGAAGCGCACGATACTGCCCGGAAGATTCTGGAAGAACACAAAGCAGAACACAAGATTATTGCGGATGCCTTGCTGAAATACGAAACGCTGGACGAAAAGCAAATTCTCAGCCTGTTTAACACTGGGAAGATGCCTGAAAAGGACAGCAATGACGAATTTCCAAGCGAAAAGGCGGCAACGTTTGAAGAATCTAAGCGCGAATTAGAACGGCGCGAAGCTCAACGACAAGCTTCTACGGAAGCCAAATTAGCTTCGTCCGCAGCCCAAAACCAGTCCTCAGCGGCTGATTCAGCGGCAAGTTCGGCAGCAGATGATTCACACGATGACACTGATCATTCTGAATAATCACACGAAGGGCGAGACCTGCATCTCGCTCTTTTTGTTTGGCATTTAAGGTACTGGCGAAGCCGTGGCGCATTGTTAAAGCAGGGATGGATAGGATTGCGCCGAACCGAGGTTAGCCTGGCATTTGTCGCGGATAGGGGTGGCTTAAGGGGAATCCGTGTCGTCAGTCACTGGCCGGTGTGCTGGCGATGACTGCTGCGATTAACCAGTCGGGTAGTTAGCGAACAATAAGATGGCCAGTGCCATGACATGGACAGATCGTTACTATTTGCAAAAGCGGTGGTTTCTGGTAAGGTAGGGCATGGTGAAAAGACACGAAAGGACGTTTACAAGAATGGCAGATTATTTAGTAAAAAGTTTGATTGATGATGGGATGTTCCGGGCCTACGTGGTCGACGCGACCGAGACCGTAGCTGAGGCGCAACAACGTCACGACACTTGGAGTGCGGCAACCGCTGCATTAGGGCGGACGTTAATTGGGACGATGCTCCTGTCGACCTCACTGTTGAAGGGTGAGGAGAACTTAACGGTCAAGGTCAATGGTCACGGACCAGTCGGGGCCATCGTGGCGGACGGTAACGCTAACGGGACGGTCAAGGGCTATTTGCAATACCCTCACGTGAGCCTGCCGTTGAATGAGAAGCATAAGATCGATGTTAAGAAGGCTGTCGGGGTCAACGGGATGCTGACGGTCACCAAGGACCAGGGCTTGGGCCAGCCATATACCGGCCAAGTGCCATTGATCTCTGGTGAACTGGGCGAAGACTTTACCTATTACTTGGCGAAGTCAGAACAAATTCCCAGTGCTGTTGGCGTATCAGTCTTCGTTCAACCGAATAATACGGTCAAGGTAGCCGGCGGTTTCATGATCCAAACCATGCCAGGAGCGTCTGACGAGGCCATTTCTCGGTTGGAACAACGGTTAAAGGAAATGCCAATGGTCTCAGAACTATTATTGGACGGGCAAACACCTGAAGAAATCCTTCAATTGTTGTTCAAGGACGAAAAGATTCAGATTTTACAAAAGATGCCAGTAGCCTTCAAGTGTGACTGTTCCAAGGAACGGTTTGCCAAGTCCCTGGCTGCCATTCAACCGGCCGCCATCCAAGAGATGATTGACCAAGACCATGGTGCGGAAGCCGTTTGTCATTTTTGCGGGACCAAGTATGAATACTCTGAAGACGAGTTGCGGCAAATTCTCGCCAAGGCCCAAGCCAAGTAAGGGGGACGGCCATGTCTTGGAAAATTGGTAACGTCGAAATTCCGAACCGCGTGGTCGTTGCGCCCATGGCGGGGGTCACCAACGTGGCTTTTCGCCGAATCTGCAAGGAGTTTGGCGCGGGGCTGGTGACCTGTGAGATGATCTCAGGGCAAGGAATCCACTATCACAATCAGCGCACCCTAAAGATGATGGCGGTGGACACCCACGAGCACCCCATGAGTATTCAGATTTTTGGTGGGACGCAGGAGACTTTGGTTCAGGCAGCGCAGTATGTGGATCAGCAGACCAATGCGGACATTATCGACATCAATATGGGGTGTCCAGTCAATAAGGTCGTGAACACGGATGCGGGGGCCAAATGGCTATTAGATCCACAGAAGGTTCATGACATGGTGGCGGCTGTCGTTGCAGCGGTGGACAAACCGGTCACAGTAAAGATGCGGACGGGCTGGGATGCCCATCACGTCTTTGCAGTAGAAAATGCCTTAGCTGCGGAGAGTGCTGGTGCGAGTGCCATTGCAATGCACGGTCGAACACGTAAGCAGATGTATCAGGGCCAAGCAGATTGGGATATCTTGGCGCAGGTTGCCCGGCAGTTAACGATTCCGTTTATGGGGAACGGGGATGCGCGCACGCCCCAGGATGCCAAACGGATGCTGGATGAAGTGGGCGCTGATGCGGTGATGGTGGGCCGTGCGGTCATGGGGAATCCGTGGCTACTACAACGGATCAACCAGTACCTAGCGACGGGAGACCTTTTGCCGGAGCCCACGCCCGCAGAAAAAATCGCGACGGCCAAAGAGCACTTGCATAAACTCTGTCTGGCTAAGGGACCGGTAGAGGGACCTCGTGATTTTCGCAATCAGGTGGCTTACTACCTAAAGGGGATTCCCCATGCGGCCCGAACCAAGGTGGCCTTGACCGATGCTACTGAAGAAGCAGTAATGGTCACCATTCTGGATGATTTTCTAGCCAAAATGGCGGCACGTAGCCAACGAGCGCCAGTACGACGCTTTACAGATCAATAGGTATTCGGTAGGTGAGGTCAGCTGATCTCACCTTTTTTGAATTATTCTGAAAATTCGCTTGACCGGGGTGCAGATAATTGATAAGATATTACCTGTTGCTGATTAACGCAAGCAATGCATAAAGAACAATTTTATGAATAGTCATACAAATTTGAATTTATGCTTGACGAGTTAAAACGTAACTGATACAATGATTTATGTTGTCACGACGCGTGACGGCTTGATTAAAGGATTTGAATATTGAATAAATATTCAAATTAAATTTAAAAAGTTGTTGACACGTTTTAAACGACATGATATACTTTAAAAGTTGTCACGGAGCGATTGCTTCTCTGATAACTTGGTAGACCTTTGAAAACTGAACATTGTTTCGACAAACCAAATATGTGTAGGGCGGTTTGATACTTGGTATCAAACCCAAACAATATTTGCGAAGTCAAT
>NZ_RHOB01000012.1 GCF_003946085.1 Levilactobacillus angrenensis
GCAGCGATAATTTCTGTGGTAAGTTCATTCATGGGGAATGCCTCCTGTGATGTTTTCTGTGGTTACTAAATATCATAAGGGAAGGCATTCCCTATTTCTATACAATTTAGAAATCTTTTGTGCGTTTACACAAGATATTTTACGCTCTCGGTATTTTCTATGCTTATCAAGAGGATGTCGCCTTTAAACAGCAGTTACGGGCTCAATCACAAAAAATGGCTCTGGTAGTTGATCACACGCGGTTGGGTGTGGCACATAATTATCGGGCGCTACGCTTGGACCAAATTGATTACCTGATTACAGATGGGCCGGTGCCAACGGAAATTATGACAGCACTCCAAGCATCACAGGTAACGATTAAAATGACAACGGAGGAGATTGATCATGATTAAGACGTATATTTTTGATTTCAACGGCACCATGATTTTTGACGCTGAACTCCAGAAGCAAGCTTGGCAACAGGTCTTGAAACGGGCCTTTCACCATCAGCTGACGGAGGCCGAATTTCAAGCGCACGTTGCTGGACGAAATAATCAGCATACCTTTAGTTACTTTGCGTCCACTCCGTTGAATGCAGCCGAGATTACACAGTTGTCAATGGAAAAGGAGGCCTTATACCGACAGATTTGTTTGACACGGCCGGATAAATTTCGACTGGTTCCTGGACTTAGCAACTTTTTGACTAATTGTATTGCTGTTAATCATCAAGTTAATATCGCGACCGCGTCTGAAGCCGGTAACGTTGACTTCTTCTTTGAGCAGTTGGGGTTGGCAAGGTGGTTTGACCGAGATTGTGTGGTGGTGAATGATGGTCAGCTGCCAGGGAAACCAGCGCCAGACATGTTCCTGGCAGCAATTAAACAAGTTGGTGGTCAAGCTGCAACTGCAGTAGTCTTTGAAGATTCACCATCAGGATTATTGGCTGCCAATCGTGCTGGTGTGGCCGCCACAATTCAAGTGGTTGACCCAGCAGAAAATACACCAGCTGTGGACTCGACAATTACCGTGACGCAAGTGATTCAGAATTATCGGGAGCTGTAAGAGATCGTTTAGAAAAAATCACAACAAGGATTCATAAAAATGGCAAAAAAGGTTAGGACCGCGGCCCTAACCTTAGCGTTTACGTTTAGCTTAATGTAGCGGGCCGTGAATAGCCGACCGTGTGCCACCAGGAAACGTTGGTGGCTTCATTGATGACCCCGCGGAGTTGCGCGTCGATCATCTTGTTGTTGCCCTTGTAGATTCCCACGTGGCTGATGTTGTTCTTGCTGGTCCCAAAGAAGATCAGGTCGCCAGCCTTGGCGTTAGCCGCACTAACGTGGGTGTAGGTGTCATACTGCGACTGTGCGGTCCGGGGGAGCGTTTGACCAAGCGCCTTGCTGTAGACGTACTTGGTGAAGCCGGAGCAGTCAAATGAGCTGGGACCGTTGGCACCGTAAACGTATGGCTTACCTAATTGCGCCTTGGCCACCTTGTAGAGGTCACTGTAAGACCCAGTGCCGGTCGTTGCCGCGCTGGTGTGCGCGTAGTTTTTCTTTTGTAAATAACCGTGCCAGATCCACCCAGAAGCCGTTTTCCGGCCGTTAGTCACGTAGTAGTATAAATACTTCACGCCGTTCTTCTTGATGATGTAGCGCTTCTTAGTGGCGTGCCAGGTGGTGTTGGGGTAGTTCTTTAGGTAGTGGGTCTTCTTGCCGAAGGTCATGTTGCTGGCAGTCCCACCTAAGTTATAAGTCCAGCCAGTCGCGCTCTTACGCGTGTAGGCGGTGTCAGTCATGTTGCTGGTGCTGACAATGGTGTTGGTCGCATTGGCCTGAGCGGTGGTGCCTTGGCTCAGTACAGGTACTAGCGCGGCAGCAAAGGCCACGGCGAAACTAATTTTTTGTAGTGTCTTCATGTGGTTATCCATCCCTCGTATGTAATCGTTAAATGCGCTTGCTTGCTACAGTTACTAAGATAACCGTTGGGCGTTACAGAACGATTACGCTAGAAAATCATTGCGATTACCGTTCTGTGGTCGGTCGTAATATTACAAGGGTTGGATGGATTGCGCGTAGTGGCGATCCCATACGGCGACTAGTTCTCCTAGTGGTCCAATCGTTAAAAAAGTTCAGGTGAACCATCAAGCAGATGATTGACCCGAGTTGACCCCAGTTAGACGTTAGTTGCGATAACAAACTTTGACAGAATTACGCCTAATTTCTCATATTAAAATCATAATCTGTAACCGTTATCATTTCAGTATCTACAATCATTACAGAATGTGATAGACTATGACTAGCTCTTATTTAATCCATTACATATTTAAGAGGACGGTGTTTTACATGAGTGGTTTTATCGGTGAATTTTTTGGAACTCTGATTCTGATTCTGCTAGGGGTCGGGACCATGGCGAGTGTTAACTTGAACAAAGCGTATGCCAAAGGGGCCAACTGGACCTACGTCTGCGTGGCCTGGGGAATGGCAGTCACGATGGGTGTTTACGTGGCTGGTCTGCTCGGGTCACAGGGGCATTTGAACCCAGCTGTGACGATTGGGTTTGCGGTGTTTGGCTACTTCCCGTGGGCCGACGTCGTTCCCTATTTGCTGGGACAATTCTTAGGCGCCTTCGTCGGGGCAGCTCTGGTTGTTATCCATTATTATCCTCATTTTCAAGCATCACCTGACGAAGCGAACGGCAATCATGTGGGCATTTTCGCCACGAAACCAGCCGTTAAGAACCCGGTCTTTAATTTCCTCTCTGAAACGATTGCCACTTGGGCTTTCGTCTTCATTCTCCTGAACCTGGGCAATTTTACTGCCGGGTTGAAACCCTTCATCGTCGGCATGGTCATCATGGTCGTCGGGATGGGCTTAGGGTCGACCACTGGTTTCGCCCTGAACCCCGCCCGTGACTGGGGGCCACGCTTGGCGTACACCATTTTGCCAATCCCCCACAAGGGCGGCGCTGAATGGAACTACGCTTGGGTCCCAATGGTGGGGCCGCTGGTTGGGGGCATCTTAGCTGCCGGCCTGCAATTCTGGATTACCTACTAATTTTAAAATCTTAATGGATGGATTGAGAGCTAAAAACCGCGTGTGCTGAGACTGAGCACGCGCGGTTTTTGTTAACTTCTAGGGGGTGGCATTAACCCGTTGATTCCCGAAATAACACTGTTCTGTCGGCTAAAATTAGCGAGACCAGGGGCCTGCGTCAGCCAGAGATTCCGCCCGCTATGGGGGACACCGCCAGCCTGAGAAGCGGGCTTCCGGCTTGCTTGGAAGTCTGACAAAGCCAGTCAGTCTACAGCGCCAACACAGCTGGTGTCATCTCTGGCTGCCTCCGGCGGGTTGGTGATTGTCTGCAGCATTGCGTCAGCTAAGCGTCTGTTGCCAAATCAGTGTTATCCAGGGCTAAACCGGCTGTTACTGGCACGTATGATTATAGCCGAGAGTCCGCCAAATATGGGTTCAGCCGTGGGAGTTTTCTTAGCGGCACGGTTCATGCCGCTTAGACAACTGGCGTCTTTGAGACGTGACTTGCGGCTCAAAGCGAGGCGTCGAGACCGCACTTTGGCTGGACCCGTCCGCCCCAGCGTTCCAACCCATATTTGGCGGACGGTAGGCGGCCAGTACGACCTACGAAGCTAGACACGACTATTCTTAGCACTACGGGTTACCTGGTGATAATGGTTCTAGCCAGTTTAGATTAGCTCAAAAAACGCTGTAAATTCTGATAGACTTGCGCTTCCAGCTCGACCGGTGCGATGCCGCGGAGATTGGCGACGATGCGTAGGCTTTGCCGCAGGATGTCTGGGTACTCGCTGATTTGCACGGGCCGGTGTTGCGCCCACGCGACGGCGGACAGTCCGTCCGTTTCGATCAGCAGGCGGTTCAACGGAATAGTCTTGGCTAGTTGGGTGACCGCGGGATCGGTCAACACGTCCGGACCAATCGTGAAGTAGCAATCCAGTCGGATGTAGTCGGCTTGGTACTCAGGTGAGGCGTACCAGTGGACCAGGTAGCGGTTGGGGTATTTGCGAATGGCGGTCAGCACCGCGCGCTCACAACCCTTGGTGTGCAAGATGACCGGCTTGCGATGGTCGTGGGCAAAATGCAGCTGTGCCTCAAATAACCGGGATTGGTCGAGTAAATTGACGTCGGTCCACACACTGTCCATGCCGATTTCCCCGACGATTGACGTGGCCTCGAGGTAAGGCGTGACTGCCGCCCAGCGCAGATCAGACGCCTCCCACGGATGGATGCCAAAGCTCAAGGGCTGGTATGTGCCCACGAGTGTCCGATTGGTTTCCCACTCGGCAGGCGACTGACAATTGATAATGGCTAAAATGTGTTCGTCACGCTGCAACGCCGCTAATTCAGCGCTGCCATCCAAGTGACAATGAGCATCGGCTAACATGACGACCGCCTCCTTTGGTCTGATTCAGGGCTAGTGTAGCATGTTCTGACAAAGAGACCTAGCGAACCGCTGGGTTAACGCGGCGAACTTACCAAGAAAAAATGGTAACGACTTAGAAAATCTGGGAGATACCTAATTTAGAAAAATATTCATCCAAAATATAAAAAGTGCTGAAATTACTTCCCAAACTAAAACACGATTTTCGCCTGGTTAGTGGCGACTTAATTGACGTAACGAATGAATAAGTTAGTTATATTATTAGTTGCACACAATCATAATTGGTGCCTAAACTAGTTATGGTGTATACTTAATTTAACGATTAATCAACTTGTTCAATGATGACAGTTGTGACACCCTAAGCGCAATCCCGATAAAGGAGGAAATATCGTGTTCAATTCAGTTGAGAGTAAGCGGCATTATAAGATGTATAAAAAAGGGAAGCACTGGCTGTTTGCCGGGATTCTGACGGTAGCGCTGGCTAGTGGGGGCGGGGTCGTTGCGACTGCGGATACCACTGATTCAGATCAGGCGGCACCAGCAGCCGAGAACGCCCAGGAAGCACCGACGAATCAGCCCGACGTGGTCAACGACCCTGAAGTGCAGTTGACCAAACCGGAACAACCAGCGGAAGCTCCCGCGGTGGCTGACGAAGAGCCGGTTGACAATACGGCAGAGGGCACACCATCAGAAGAAGCGGCCCCAGAAGAAGCGGCTTCAGAAGATAAGGTGGCTGATGCAAAGGAACCGACAACACCAGCGCCGGAGCTTGAAATCGAGCCGGAATCAGCTACGCCGGCTAAGCCAGCAGCTGCTAGTCCCAAGCGACTGGCAAAATATCAGGCACCAGCACCTCAGAAACCGGCAGCCCCAGCCGCGGTAACGGCCGATACACCGGTAACGCCAGTCGTCGACAATTTTATTGATGAATGGTTGCCGAACCAAACGTTACAGAATGAAGTGTTGCGGCAGTTACAAGGACTGAGCACGCAAGCCGCCAACGACCGTCACTGGGACAGCGTGGCTGACATTACGCAAGACGACATGGCGTTGCTCACCAATCTATCGGTTTCTGGTGGAGGGAGTTTCCCCGACACCTACATTGATGGGAAAAAGTCATTCTCGCTGAAAGGGCTAGAGTACGCCGTTAACTTGACCAAAATTCATTTCTCAGCATCGCAAAACACGTCGACGATGGTCTTCGGTGACATCACGGATATTAGTCCGTTGGCGGGATTGAAGAAACTGGAAGACGTGGATCTGTCAGGGAACCGTATCAGTGATCTCACGCCGCTGGCCGGTCTGACAAACATTAAGGACCTCGACCTGACCTATAACCAGATTACGGACTTCTCCGTGTTGGCGGGGCGGAAATTTGATCAACTGAGCACCAAGTGGCAGTACATCATCTTGCCTAAGATTCGGGTCAACAGTCGGACGCGGACGGCAGACATTTCGCAACTGTACGTGAATAGTGACGGGCAGGTAGTTACTTGGAGCTCGGGGAATAGCTTTACGATGCCATATCAGGTTGTCGATAATGGGCACAGTGTTCAGAAACTTTTCTACCGCGGAATGAACGGAGCGCCGAAGAAAAATACGGATGGTAGTTTGACGTTTACTGGTATCTACGACCAGGAACCGGGGCCAACAACCACCAGTTCGAATTATACTGTGGACCCCCAAGATGATAAGTATTTCCTGATTGGCCAACTCAGTGAAAATAATGGAAGGATTGTTTTGGCCGCGATTTTCCAACCCTATGAAATCGCCGACGAAGCCGCAACCGTGACCGCCCACTATCAAGATGAGGCGGGGAAGACTTTGCGTGAAGATGAGGTGTTGCCGATGGGTCTAGTGGGCGATAGTTATCAGACGCAGGCTAAGGAAATTGCTGGCTATACGCTAACGGCGCTGCCAGAAAACGCTGAGGGACTTTATGGTACAGAGCCGATTGAAGTCTATTACGTTTATCAAAAGACGGCAACGGTCGAGCCGCCAGTGGTGACGCCGGCCGCTGAAATCAAGGTGACGGTTCATTATCAACTGGCGGACGGAACAGCGGTAGCGGACGACACGACGTTTACCGGGAAAACAGGCGAGGCCTATTCAACGACGCCACTGGATTTGAGCGGTCAAGGCTTGAAGCTGGTTGGCACGCCGGCTAACGCGAATGGTACGTTGGGAAACGCTGACGTGACCGTCGTTTATGTCTACGCAAATGCGGATACGGATACTGACGAAGTGGATACCGGCACGATGCCGGATAAGGTGACTCCGGATGTGCCGGATGCCACTGATAACGATGAGCTTAAAAAGGCTGGGCTGGGAGCACAGATTACGGCCGAACGCTCACAGCAACGGAAACAAGCAGACGCGATTGCCCAGCCAACCCAGGTCCGGGCCAAAACGGCAACTCGCCAGGAAGCTCGTCCCACACCGACCCAAGCAGTTCTGCCACAGACGAATGAAAACCAGTCTACCGCTAAAATGGGCTGGATCATCCTGGGAACGTTATTGGGCGGTCTGGGATTAGGACTCTTGCGGAAACCACACTAAGCTTTCAAACGGAGCTCGTTTAGTTGAAAAACTAAGCGAGTTCTTTTCTACACATTTTTATATCTGTAACATAACTATTTTCCCGCGATTTTCGGCTAATCTTGTGAAATGGTTAAAACGTATTACCTGCTATCAGTACTGATTTAGCGGCACTTGAATCACTATATAGATATGGATATATGTTAATCGAATTAACACAAAAATAGCCAAACTGTTTTATATATCGTCTGGATTTTTAACCAAAAAGACGTTATAATGCATTTGTAAAGGGCCTACACCGTTTGCAATGGTAATAGGACGAATAAACTCGTAATTATGCGGAGAAAAACTTTAATAACATGTTTTAGAGGGGTGTTATTTATGTTTAACGGGATGAATACGAAGGAACATTATAAGATGTACAAGAAAGGTAAGGCTTGGGTCTTTGCCAGCATTGTCACGGCCACGTTGGCACTGGGAGTCGCCGGGGGACAGACAGCCCAGGCGGATACCACTGATACTGCGGATTCTGGCCAGGAGAGTACTTCAAGCCAGAGTGCTACACCAGCTAAGGAAGTTACGTTGACACAAAAGACTGCGGAGAAGACTACTGAAACTACGACAGCATCTGACGCCATGAAGACTAGCGAAGAGGCTAACACGGAGAAGGATACGCCGGATGCTGCTAAGCCGAGTGATCCAGTAACACCGGCCACGACGCCAACGACGCCAGTAACGTCAAAGACGCCGACTACTCCAGAAACACCAGCCGTCACGACACCGGTGACCAAGACGGACAAGACAGTCAAAGATGTAACCGATACCACAAAGAAATCAGTAGTGAAAGTCACCACGGCTGTGACGCCTGACATGCGGATCAAGGCGCCAACCCGTACGAAGATGATGCACACTGCACGAGCGATGGCACCAGCTACGCCGACTACCCAGGCCCCAACAGTCACACCAGCTGTGAACGCTGCAACACCAGTGACGGAAGCGGATGAGTCGATTGACCAGTGGATGCCGAATAAGATTTTGCAGAAGATGGTTTTGGATACGTTTAAATTAGCAAACACATCCTCGAATCCAGAGATTGCGGCATCTGGAAAGACTTGGAATAGCGTTAATGATATTACTAAGGAAGATATGTTGTTACTGAACAAGTTGGATATTCAGGCTAGAGGAACCACTTATATTGATGGTAAGACGTCATTCTCGTTGGAAGGCTTACAGTACGCGACTAATTTGACTTATTTGGATCTTGCAAATAGCCAAGACTGGGCGCCGCATTCGATGCGAGGAGACATCACCGATTTAAGTCCACTTAAGGGGTTAACTAAATTAACTTGGCTACAGTTTACTGGAAATCGAGTTTCAGATATTACACCGATTACGGGATTAAAGAATATTACTTCTTTGACTATGAATTTAAACAACGTTGCAGATTTTTCATCCATGAATCCCAATCAATATACAGACGGTTATTCGATTGGAGAACAGTTTGTTGAGAACAAAGTGGTTTATATTCCTAAGACGGGAACCTATACCATGATTAATCCAGTCAAAGCACCTCAAGGAAGTGAGTTTACTTCATCGGTACCGGGCACTGCTTTTGCACTTCCAATTACCTCAGTTACTTACAGTGATCCTACGCCTACGGTACGTATCCTTTGGAATGGTGCAACTTCAGCAAGCGTAAACGGCGACCATATTACCTACAGTGGTATTCGCAATCAGATCTTACCAGGTCAGACCTATAATCCAATAGCAGAACAATTTCCGAACTTGATCCAGGAGGACTACACGTACTTCTTGAACGCATCGTTCAATGATAGCAATGATGGTATTGTTATCTTGTTGGTAACACCATATATTCAGGCAGATGAAGCTCAAAATGTCACTGTTAATTACGTAGATGAGGCAGGAAATACATTAGCTGATTCAGACACGTTAACTGGTTTAGTTGGTGAAAGCTACACCGCTGCCCCTAAGGAATTTAAGGGCTACACACTAACCGCCACCCCAGCCAACGCCACTGGGACCTTCTCTGACAAAGCTCAAACGGTCACCTTCGTCTACAAGGAAGCTACGTCTACGGTGACGGTCCACTATCAAGACGAGCAAGGTGCAACGATTAAGCCTGATGATGTTCAAACGGGTAAGGTTGGTGACGCCTACACGATTGACCACCCAGCCATTTCCGGTTACACCTACAAGGAAACGGTTGGGGAGGCCGCGGGTGACTATGCCGAAACGCCAACTGAAGTGACCTTCATTTACACCAAGGACAGCACCGTCACACCACCAACCAATCCAGAACAAACGATTACGGTCACGGTCCACTATCAAACGGCCGATGGCACGCAGGTCGCACCGGACGTGGTCATCACTGGAAAGACCGGGGATGCCTACACGACTAGTCCAGCGACAAATGTTTTGGACGGCTATGAACTGGTTTCCACACCGGCTAATGCCACTGGGACCATGGGTGACAGCGACATCACGGTGACCTATCTGTATACCAACACGGGTGACGGTGATCAGGTTGACCCCGAACCAGAGAAGCCAACTAAACCAACCAAACCAACCAAGCCAGCGACTGATCCAGATATGGTCACGCCAACGAAGCCAACTACACCGGCTAACCAGCGACCAGCTCAAGGCGGCCAAGCTGACCAAGTGACGACCGGCCAACAGACGCCGGCCAAGGGCGGCGCGGCCGCAACGGTTGACTTAGCGGCTAAACCAGATGCGAAGACGGCCAATCAGCCAGCTACCAGCGCCAAGACCACGCTGCCACAGACCGATGAACAATCGAGTTCACCACTGTGGGGTTTGGCGTTACTGGGGAGCTTGCTAGGACTTGTTGGATTTAAGCGGTGGAAGAAAAACTAATTATGGTGATTGAATAATGTCTCAGCTAGAAATAGCTGGGGCATTATTTATTTTTGGTGGTTGTTGCCTTTGCTGGTGGTAGGGTTGGTTATTAATTTAGACAACTGAATCAAGAAATAAACGGCTCTTACGGTACAAATATCCAAGAGTGTAACATTACGAAATCATACATTAATAGAACTTTAATCTATAAATATCGATAATGTGTTATTGGATAGAACAGCTATAATCAGCGGATTTCAGATTGAATCAATGAAAACAAGTCTATCTTATTAAATAAAAAATATCGTATCTAGTTTATACTTTAACTGGATTTTTGATGTGAGTGGCACTATAATGATTTTGTATAGGGCATACACCGTTTGGATGAATCACCAACTAGGTAAAAGCGTAATTGTGCGAATAGTAAGAACAACGACATTTAGTAGGGGGTTACTCATGTTTAACAGGGTGAACACGAAGAAACGCTACGAGAAGGGGAAAATCTGGGCTTTTGCAGGTGTGGCGACAGCAACATTGGCCTGGGGAGTTGCCTGGGAATCGACGGCTTGCGCGGCCACTACTGATGCAGGCCCTAATCAAGAGAATGTCTCAGGACAAATTGCCAAGGCGGCTACGTTATCGCCTACACCAGTTTCTGAAGACGGAGAGCAATCGGCAGGTGACGTCGTTTCTACGCGCGCTAGTGAGGATGAAAAGGAAGATGAAGGTAGCCACAGAGAAAAGAATGCCGCTACCGGTACATCGATCAATCTGGAAGATTCGCCGGTAGCTGTCGCAAATGAGCCGTTGCCCAAGATGACAAGCAATAGAGCCACTAAGGTTACCACAGCTGTGACGCCTGACATGTCGATCAGATCGCCTGAACAGGCTAGCACAAGACGAACCGCGCGGATGACGACGTCGACCTCATCGACGCCGCAGCAGCCAGTATCGACTCCAGCTGTGCCCGTTGCGACGCCTGTAACTGAGGAGACTGAGTCAATTGATCAGTGGATGCCAGACAAAAATTTACAGCAGGTTGTGTTGTATCGCCTTAAAAGTGATTACAATATCTCTTCTGTTAATCAGATTACCAAGAAAATGCTATCCACACTGGTTGTCTTTTTTAGTGAACCAAAGTATGAGCAGAAAAATGAGGCCTATCACAATGCGATTATAGGTATTCAATCACTGAAGGGCCTAGAATATGCGACAAACTTGGAAAAATTTGCCGTTTATCCAGATGTGGGGGCTTCGCTTGATTGGAATGGTAGTCCTGTTGTTTACGGAAAAATGCATGATATTAGTGCCTTGGCAAATCTGAAAAAATTGATTAGCGTGAGAGTTGAGACGAGTAATGTTAGTGATATTTCTGCACTAAAGAATTTAAAACTAAAAACAGTTTCGTTATCTCGCAATCACCTCTATGATATTTCGGCATTACAAAATTCAATTGATACGCTAGACACATCTACAACCATGGCGTCTCAGCAAATTAATATGCCAGCGGTCGTATTGAATTCGAATACTTATACTTTGCCATCGTTTGTGATTAATGCCCGGGGACAAAACGTCCCGATTACCCCCCAAAATACAGCAGGCAATGAGGGTACTAAGCTTGACTCGCAGACAGTTGTGTGGCAGTTGAATGCTAGTCAGGGTAATTTGTTTATGAATTGGAACGACGCCTATTTGGGTAAGGGGGGATATCCATTTGATGGTAGAATCGTTGTTCCATACAAAATAGATAATACGGTTGGCAATGTAAATGTTACTTTTAAAAATAAGGCAGGGTTAACTTTAGCACCGCAAGTAACATTAGCTGGGCCTCTCGGGGATTCATTTGATTTGAGCAAGTCTACTGATGTCGTAATGTCTGCTCAACGAATTGAGCAGAATGGTTATTCATATATTGGAACTGAAAATAATGCATTAATCACAGGGTCTTATACTAAGAATCCTACTAATGTTACGTTACTTTTTGATGTAATTGATATGAAAGATGTTAATACGACGTTTAACTTTTTTGATGAGACTGGCAATAAGATTGCGAAGTCTAAAACAGTAAAGGGTAAGAGTGGACAAGGCTGGCAGTTCACGGTTCCTGATTTAACTGGTTATACATTTACCAGGGCTGAAAATGACGGTGAAAATTTACCTGTGATTGACAGGAAACTGTCCGGAACCTTCGCAACAGATTCTGTAATCAATCTGGTTTATGCAGTGAGTGATGAGACAGCAACGATTCGTTATGTGTATGCGGATGGTAGCGAAGCGGCTCCTAGCAGGAAAGTAACCGGCAAATATGGAAGTACGATTGTATTTCCCAAATCACCGGTCATCAGCGGATACCTAGCCAGCAAATTAGCACCATCCAATTTTAGCGGTGGAGATGAAGCCAATACCTTTACGGTTACTTACACCAAAGACAACACCATCGCCCCGCCGGTAACGCCCACTCAGAGTATCACCGTCACGGTTCATTACCAAACGACTGATGGTACGCAGGTCGCGCCCGACGTGGTTATCACTGGGAAGACTGGGGATGCCTATACGACCAGTCCAGCGGCCACCGTTCCGGAAAGCTACGAGCTAGTCGCCACGCCAGCCAATGCCACAGGGACCATGGGCGATAGCGATATCACCGTGACTTACCTTTACGCTAAGACTGAAACTGATGGGGGTAGCAATCAGGTTGCTCCCGAACCGGACAAGCCCACGACGCCAAGCAAGCCGACGAAACCAACGGCTAAGCCAGGTAAGGTGACGTCAACCACACCGGATCCAGGCAATCAGTCTGACCGGGTAACTGGTCAACAGACACCAGCCAAGGGCGGTGCGGCCGCAACGGTTGACTTAGCGGCTAAACCAGGTGCGAAGGTGGCCAACCAGGTCGATGATAATGCCAAGACCACGTTGCCACAGACCGATGAACAATCAACTTCACCGTTGTGGGGCCTGGCATTATTGGGTTCCTTACTGGGACTGGTTGGTCTCAAGAAGAGAAAAAGTGAACACTAATTTTTATTGAAAAGAGGAGCTGACGAATTGTCGGCTCTTTTTAGTTACAACTTTTACAATTAGTAACTATGAAAAACAAATTGTTTCTTGAACTGTTTCACGGCACAAATTTGTTTTCTAAGCGTATCATGTCACTGCTTACATGTGTTTTGCATGATAATTTTAAAAATGATGTATGTCCTAAACAATCACGGGGTATAGATTTAATGCTGGTTTGATAATATAATGAACTCAAGTAATCAACATCACAGACATCTACGGCAGCCATCATAAGAGAATCATGCGGGTTCAATACTTAGGGAGTGAAGATGATGTTTAAGCAGTGCGATGCGTCAGAACATTATAAGATGTACAAGAAGGGAAAATCGTGGGTTTTTGCGGGGATTCTCACAACTTTCTGTTTGGTCACGGTTGGCGGTACTGAGGTCGTTCATGCGGATACGGTCGCTGATCCCGCGGCAGATTCTAGCCAACAGACAATCAAGGATCAAAAGCCGGCTAATCAAGTGACCTTGAAGAGTAGCAAGCCAACGAGTCCCACACCGGAAGTTAAGGATGCGGAGACGCCAATTACAGAACGGCCAGAATCAGAACAACCAGAATCAGAGCGGCCAGCGACTGACGAGCAAACGCCAGAAACACTAGCACCGGCGCCCGAAGGACAGGAGCCAGACAGTCAGGAACCACAGTCTGACGGGCAACTTGAAAATGCACCGGCAGATAGTTCAGATGTCCAAGATGACAAGGATCAGGCCATTGTGAATGATGGTGCCGAAGACGCTGGCGCTCAGCCTGGTACACAGTCAGAACAGCCAGTATCCAATCAGCGGTCGCCTAAATTGCGGCTAGCTAAGGCGCCAAGTACGCCCCAACCAGTCGTTGCGGTACCAGAGGATGAATCCGTGGCAGTCACGGCGGACCAGTCGATTGATGAGTGGATGCCGAATAAACGGTTACAGAGCATGGTGTTGTGGACACTGAACAACAGTGATCTTGGCCGGACTTGGGCCAGTGCCAGTGAGATTACCAAAGATGATATGTTGTTGCTGACCACACTGTCGACGACCAATGGACGTTTCTCGGCCGAGACCTGGATTTCTACGCACATTGATGGTAAGACGTCATTTTCATTGGAGGGCTTGCAGTACGCTACTAACTTGACTTCCTTGGACCTTATTAATAATTTAAATATTGGGGAAGGCTGGTATTACGGCGATATCACGGACATCAGCCCATTACGAGCGCTGACCAAATTAACTTATCTTCAGTTGTCTAGTAATCGGGTCACGGATATTTCACCAATTGCTGGCTTGAAGAACTTGGTTGGTCTACAGGTGCCTTACAACTGTATTTCAGATTTTTCTTCGCTCAATGCGGCTCAATATACACAAGTTTTGACGTTTAACAACCAACTGATTATTAACGACCCGGTTGTGGTTGATGGTCAGACGCGGACGTACACTACGCCAATCACAGTTAAATTACCACAGAATTACGGAGATACATTGACGGCTGGAGAAGGTTATGGCTGGGAACGCTATACTAGAAATGAATTTTACGAATTTTTACCTGCTGGGACTGCGACAGAGGATGGTCAGGGCAATGTAGTCTACACGGACTTACCGGATCAGGTAATGCCTGGACGAACCCATGATGACGATGGGTTGGTGAATCATCAGCAACCATATCAACGCTACATGAGTCGTGGTTACACTGTGAAGGGACAAATTAATGTTTTTGAAGTCTACACGCCTTACACGATTGCGGCTAAGGCTGCGGCCATTACGGTACATTATCAGGATGCGGCCGGTCAACAAATTGCTGATGACTTGGTTCTGCCAGAAGGGATGGTTGGTGATGATTACACGACCTCGCCGCTGACGATTACGGGGTACCAGTTAAAGACGACACCGGCCAACGCAACGGGAACTTATAGTGATCAGGCAATTGATATCGTTTACGTTTATGATGAAACGACTTCGAGCGTGACGATTCATTATCAAGATACTGCGGGCCAATCTTTATTAGCAGATAAAATGATTACTGGACAAGTGGGCTCAGACTATGTGGTGACCTATCCTGAGATTACCGGGTATACGTATTCACGGACGGATGGTCAAGCCACTGGTGTGTATGCCGATTCACCAACTGAAATCACATTTATTTACAGTAAGAATGCTGTGACACCGCCGATTACGCCACCAGTCACACCAACCACGGAAGTAACCGTGACTGTGCATTATCAAACGGCTGATGGTACGCCAGTTTCTCCGGATGTCGTGATTACTGGGCATGCGGGCGACGGCTATCAAACACAACCGGCCGCAACGGTTCCAGCTGGCTATCAACTCGTGACGACCCCCGTTAACGCGACAGGAGTGATGGGGACCACTAATGCTGACGTCACTTATATTTACGCTGTACCAACGACTGGTGGGGATGGCGACCAAATTGCACCAGAGCCTGATCGACCAACGACACAGGTGGATAAGCCACAGACTGGTAAGCCAAGTCAGACGACACCAACCGCTGTCACGACAACACAGAAGGGCGGTCAAGCAGCTAAATTAGCGACTGGTAAATCCGTACGGACGGCCACTCAGAAGGGGCAAGCTGACCAGGTTAAGTTGACCCGCCCACAGGCATCTGCCAAGGGTGTAACCAAAGTTAAATCTGATTTACCACAGACTAACAATGAGGAGTCGGCTTCACCGTTATGGGGACTCGTCGTATTAGGCGCACTCCTAGGCCTAGTCGGGTTCCGCAAAAAGCAACACTAATCACCTTTAAATAGACTAGTCACTAAATGGACTAGTCTATTTTTGTGCAATTAATTACATGCAGTTAATCTTTTAAACTATGCTGGCTTTTCGGGTGATAACCGGTTATAATAGGACTTAGTTAGGGATTGCCAATAACACACTAATAACCAATTTCGTAACACTACGGTGCACTGACAACAGTCAGTAGATTGAGGAGGATTATTGTGCTAAGGACAGTTGCGTCAAAACGACAGATGGAAATGATGAAGCGAGGACGGACGTGGGTGTTTGCCAGTTTGGTAACGGCCACGCTGGCCGTCGGAGTGGGCCAAGTGACGGCCCAAGCCGATGAATCGCCGACACCGGTTGCGCCGACAGCGGCGACGGGGGCGGCTAGCCAGCAAGATTCGACAGTAACGTTAACGCCGGCAGCGACTCAGTCGGCAGATGAGGACCCGGCAGTGGCGAATGCGGATGCGACCACGATGGTTGATGAAAATGAAAGCGCTGACACAAATAATGTAATATCGGATGTGGCTACTCCAGCACCAGCGGCAGACGAGGCGATAGACCCGGTGGCAACGGACAAGACGACTACAGACACATCAGCGGTAACCGACGCTGAGCCAACAACGACGACGCCCGCCGACACGAAGCCGGTGGCGATTAGCGCGCCAGCAGCGCAACCAGCGACCGCTACCAAGACCGTGACGGGGGCCGCCCCGCAGCTCAAGGCCGTGAAACTGGTGAAGGCCGAAGTGGCTAAACCAGCGACCGTGAAGTTGGCTCATCAGCAGAAGGCGGCCACGATTGATGAGTGGATGCCAAACACCGTGCTCCAACAGGCAGTGTTGAAGGCCTTGCGGACTCAGAACCCTAGTCAAAGCTGGGCGAGCGCCGCCGACATCACGCAAGCTGACATGGCCCTGCTGAAGTCGCTCTCGATACAAACCGGCGCGGGGACCTACATTGATGGCAAGACGGACTTTAAGCTGGACGGGCTGGAATTTGCCACGAACCTGACCAGCTTTTATGCTGGCGGCAACTTGGACGGTGAACCGGGGGCTTACTACGGGGATATTGCCGACGTAACACCGCTGGCCGGTTTGGAAAAGCTGACGACCTTGGATTTGCAACACAACCGTATTACGAATGTGGCGCCGCTAGCTGGCTTGAAGAATCTCCAGACGCTATATTTGTCATATAACCGGATTCAAGATTTCTCCGTGCTGAAAGGAAATAGTTATCAAAAATTTCATGCGGGGTCCCAGGCAGTCGTCTTAGATCCAGTCAAGGTGAGTGCTAGCAAACGTGCCGCCCAACTGAAGGTTCAATTTATCACGATCGACGGTAACGTGATTCAGCTGGAACCGGCGGCAGTACGGGTTGCCAATCCCGTCTTTTACAACAGTAGTGGCTTCACTTACCGTTTCTACTTCACTGGCGGTACCGGGGTGAGTGATGGGCAAGGTGGACTGAACTATACGGAACTTAAGGACCAGATTCCGGGAATTACCGAATATCCTGGGGTGACGGTCGATGTGCAGGAAAATAATTATTTTATGACCGGAAAGGCCGAGGGCAACGACTCGTATGGCAGCTATTTGTTCGTGGCCATGCAGGGGTATGACATCACGGAAGAGGCTGCGGCAGTCACGGTCAAACACCAGGATGAAAATGGCCAGACGCTAGCCGACGATGTGGTCCTGCCGGCGGGCATGATTGGCGAGGACTATCAAACGACGCCGGCAACCATCAAGGGGTACAAGCTAAAAACCACGCCGGCCAACGCCACCGGGAAATATGGCACGGATCCCATCACGGTGATTTACGTGTATGAAAAGGATGATGGCGGGACTGTCACGCCGCCACCCGTGGTGACGCCGGATGAAGACGTGACCCTGACGATTTACTATCAGTTGGCGGACGGTACCAACCTGGCGGCGAGTCAAACGATTAGCGGGCAACCCGGCACGGCGTACATGACGAGTCCGTTGACGATTGCCGGTTACACACTGGTCACCACGCCGGCCAATGCTACGGGCGTCTTTGGGAGCACCGATGGCAGTATTGTTTACGTCTATGAAAAGACGGGCGATGAAACAGATGGCGGTGACGGCGATCAGGTCATTGACGGCGGCGATGGGGATGAAATCACTGACGACGGGGATGACGTGACAACGGATGGTCCCACCGGCTCAGTAACGACAGCAGATGGTGGCGCCGGTGATACCGTGAGTGGCCGGCCCATCAATACGGGACAGAGCACAACATCCAGTCCCGCTACGACACCGTTGACGACCAACGCCCCAACGACCACCTTGCCACAGACCGATGAGCGTCAGACGTCGGCTTGGTGGGGCGTGGCCCTGCTGGCAGTGACCGCGGTTGGCGGTTGGTTAAGCAAACGGCGGCGGATAAAGTAAGAGACAGTAACTGAATACTGTGACAGGGCAGGGCGCGGGCTCTGTCCTTTTTTAATTATAAATATATTATTACCTTAATAAATAATTAATATTATAGTAGTTTTGTGTCTTATCTTGTCGTATACTTAGAGTTAACTAATCACCTGATTAGTTATAAATAACGCTGAAGTCATAGTGATTTGAAATTGGAGGGGAGTTTATCATGCGGGTTCAGCCACGAAAGATGCGGTGTCAAAGTAAGGATAAGACTGATAAATACGGGATTGTAGTAGCGGTGACGCTAATGGGGGTGGGGTGGCAGCTACAGGCAACGGTGCCAGCCGCCGCAGATCAGCCGTCGATTGGCATGAGCGCACAGCAACCGGTAACATCAAGCGGAAAGGGCGAGAGTTCGTCGCAACTGAAAACGGCTAGTGCAAATGCGGCGCCAGTAAAGCCAGCTAGCGTGGCGTTGACACCGGATGAGATTGTTGATCAGGCGGCGATTACCCGAACGGTGGCCCAGGCGACGCAACCGACTCGGGTGGCACAAGTGGACAGAGAAACTGAACCTCAGCAGGGCACCTCGGTGACAGTTGATAAGGAGACGACGCAGTCAGCAGATAGGGTAAATAGCTCCACTGCGGTGGCCCCCGTCCCAGCGATTGCCACTGATGAATTGCCAGAAACGCCGGTACAGGCGTACACGAGTGAAACGATTGACCAGTGGATGCCTAATAAGATTTTACAACGCGCCGTTTTATTGGCGCTACAAGACACGCCCCAAGCGGATGGGAAGACCTGGGCCACTCAGCAGGAAATTACCCAGCAGGATATGCGGCGGTTACAGAGTTTGTATGTCACGGGAAATGCTGAATCGCATGGCATCAGTAGTTATATTGACGGAAAGACTGAATTTTCGCTTAAGGGATTAGCTTATGCCGTAAACCTTACGACGTTATCATTGGGTGGTGGACACATTCAAAGTAAACCATTCAACGTGTACGGTGACGTGGTCGACATTTCGCCGCTGGCCTATCTGCCTAAGCTAGAATCTGCGGCCTTAGATAACAACCGAATCGCAGATATTTCGCCCTTGCGGTATTTGCAGCAGTTGGACCGGTTGTATTTAACGTTTAATCGTATCGCTGACTTTAGTCCATTGATGGACCATGAATTTAGCCAACTGACAGTGACTAGACAAATGGTGACGTTGCCTGCGATTGAGGTCGATGCCCAGACGCGAAGGGCGCAAATGGCGTCACCTTACATACAGCCGAATGGTCCCTGGGCAGTGGCGGGATTGGGAACGATGCCTGTAAATTATCTGCGACAAAATATTTCATTTCAACTGACTAAGACGGGGCATCTCTGGAATTTCGTTGAGTACCACACCATGCCAGGTACTGATATCGATATGGGTGAGACTGATGATGATTGGGGTACCCTGTATTTTAAAAATATTCCTGATCAGTTGCCAGGTGATCATGGCGGCTTAGAGGATAATAAGACCAGACACCAGATTGCCTTACCGGATTATTATTACCTGATGGGGGAGGCTTATCCGGATACGGATGAGTTTAAGACGACCGACGGGGATATCGAATGGTACGTGGTTCAGCCCTACACCATTGTCCAGAAAGCTGGGGCCATCACGGTCCATTATCAGGATCAGACGGGCCAAACGCTGGCGCCAGACCGAACGTTGCCGCAGGGAAATGTCGGGGACGCTTATGATACCAGTCAGTTGGTCGTGGCCATTAAGGGATACACGTTGACGACGCCACCGGATAATGCGGCAGGGAAATATACTGCCGAGCCCATCTCGGTGACCTATGTTTACCGGAAAAATCCAGTGAAACCGGATACGACACGGCCGCCGGTTCCTGGGGTAACCCCACCAGCCGAAGTCACGCCACCGGAGACCACACTGCCAGAGGTAACGCCGCCGAGCACTGTGGCACCGCCAACTGTGACCGAACCGAGTGAAGTTGTACCGCCGGAAACGCCACCAGCCGTTGCGTTACCAGCTCCTGCTACAGCACACCCTGCCGGCACCAGTGCCAGTGCAGTGACGCCGACAACGGCAGTTGATACTGCGGGGATCGGTGATTTGCTGAATCGTGATTCGCCATTGCCGCAGCAGCCGGTAACTGCACGACAGCGACCGTCGTCACAACCGGTCTTGCCGCAAACCAATGAGCGACAAAATGTGGTTTGGTGGGGTGTGATTTTGCTAGTCATAACGGCGATTGGCGGCTGGTTTAAGAAGTCCCAGTGGTTGAATTGATAGGCATGAGAGAGGACGGGGCGAAGTGGCCACTGTCCCTTTTTGTGTTGGATTATAAATATATTGTTACCACGGTAAATAATTAATGTTATAGTAGCTTTCTGACTTATTCTGTCGTATACTAGTGATTAACTCATCAGTGGTCTAGATGACTGCGGGTGATGATCAATTGGTGATGAGGAGAAAGTGAGGGAACTGTAATTGGGTAAATTTCAACGAGAAAGAAGACGATTATTAACGGACAACGCTGATAAGGGCGTGATTGTTTCAACGATGATGCTGATGGGAGTGGGTTGGCAGTTGGGAACGGCGATGCCGGCTTCAGCTGACCAGCGAGATGAACCACTAATCAGTCAGTCACAATCAATGAACGATGAGACTGATCAGGTTGAAATTGGTCCAATTACTGACCAATCTACGCCGACAACCGATGACGATGGTGATGTGGTTGAGACTACGCAAGAATTGGTGACGACGGCACTCACGCCGAATACCCCAGTCGACCAGCCAGCTATTGCGCGAGCGGCGGACCAGGTCACGTCAGCACCAGAAGTAGGTGATGAGCCAACGCAGTCCGGGAAACTTTCGACGGATGAGTCGACTGCGGCTGTTGTGCCGACGGATATTCCGGTATCAACTGAGCCTGCTCCTGACCAGTCAGCTCCAGTTATGGCTTACGATGATCGAACGATTGATGAGTGGATGCCGAATCCAATCTTGCAAAAAGTAATTTTATGGACGCTCAAAAGGGGTGATCCTAATCAAGTAAAGTTTCATCCAGATAATAGAAATTGGAAAACAGTTGATGATATTACGCAACAGGACATGAGCTTACTGCTTAATGTGAGTATAATCGGGGATTCCAATTCGGATGGAATAAGCACTTATATTAGTGAGAAAACTAGTGGGAAAACTGAATTTTCACTTAAGGGGCTAGAATATGCCGCAAACATGACTAACATTGCATTAGGTGGAGGAGGAAGAGAATTTCCTTATCATTTACAGGGTGATGTGGTCGACATCTCACAGCTAGCTTATATGCCTAATTTGAATTCGGCACTCTTGAGTTTCAATCGTATTGAGGACATTTCACCATTACGGAATTTGAAAAATTTGGGTACACTCCATTTAGCGTATAACCATATAGCGGACTTTCGAGTGATAAGTGGGCTTAACAGTAACATGAAGTTATATTTAGAGGAGCAATATGTAGTTTTGCCTTCAGTGAAAGTGGATGTTAAGACTCGGAGTCATCACCTGCTGTCACCGTTTAGATTGCCAAATGGAAATACACCGGGGTTATCGGGATTTTTGGGAGACTTATGGCAAGACTTCATATATGATATAAATGATGAAGACACTAATTATCATTTGGTTTACCATACCTTACTTAGGAAGAATTTTGCTTGGGTTAAGGGGGAGAAAGGGATGTGGTTCAAGGACATTCCAGATCAACAACCAGGAAAGCTTGATCCATTCGATAATCATCAGATAGAATCACTAGATAATAAATATTACTATTTAGTATCTCAAGCTAATGTTTTAAAAAAGGACGTGGAACCGGTAGATTCTGCCTGTGAATTAGAACCGGAAAAATTTGACTGTTCGGCTTATTGGTACGTCATCCAACCCTACACCATCGGTCAGGCAGCCGGCACCGTCACTGTTCATTATCAAGACCAATCCGGAAAGACCATAGCACCTGACAAAAAACTTGCTCAGGGGTTTGTGGACGATGATTACGATGCCAAAGATTTGGCAGTGAATATTGAGGGCTACACGTTACAGGAGCCATTACCTGACAACGCCAAAGGCAAGTACACCGAAGGACCAATTGAGATTACGTACATTTATCAGCAGGATCAAGTTAAGCCGGGAGGCACGCAACCACCCGTTTCTGGAGTGACGCCACCGGTACCGACGCCAGTACCATCAACGCCAGTGGTTACCCCACCGGCGTCATCAGAGAAGCCAGCCCCAGCACCTGTGCCACCCGTGACGGCTCCCACCGAGATGGTGCGACCGGAGACACCCAAGCCGGCCGTTACCCCTGAGCCAGTCGTGCATCAGGCGGGGGCGGCTAGTGCCGTGGCTCCTGTAACGCCAGTGGATCACGGTGGCGTCAGTGACGCCGTGGCCGTTGCCTTACCAGTGTCTCAGCAGCAGACAGATTCCAACGGGTCAGCGCCCGAACAGCCGATACTACCGCAGACTAATCAGCGCCAAGGTCAGTTAGCGTGGCTGGGTGGCTGGGGACTCCTTGTCGGCATCGTCGGTGTCATTTGGCATCGTCGCAAACGAGAATAACGGATATTGAGCACGCCAGGATTGCTGGGGTGCTCTTTTTTCGACAAAAACTGTTTAAGTAAATTGAAATAACGAACATAGGATTTATGAAATAGCAGCAAGTATTCTTAAAAATCAGAATCGGACACTACCGCTAAGATGCGCTAAAATTGGCGACCAATAGCATTGAAATACAGCTAGTGGCTAGCAAGTAAAACCTTTGATGAAACACTAACAAGCAGTCTCCAAAAGAAATATTTTTTAAGAAAGCAAGTGTTTACACCAATTAGTTTTATCACCTGACAATTAAGCTTGCTTTTCTTGCGAAAGGGGATACAATATAGATGTAAAAAAGATTACTCACATTGATAAATGTGTAACGCAAAAATAAATGACTAGGGCGATTGCATCACAGAACTTCATTAGGGGGAAGTTATCATGCGGAATGAATTGGGAACAATGAAAGAACACTACAAAAGCTACAAGGCAGGCAAACGCTGGCTTTTCGCATGCATCACGGTGATGAGTTTAGGGTTAGGCATGGTTGGTGCGGAAACTACGGTCCAAGCTGATACAACGTCAAACAATGATGGGACGCCCAGTGCGATTCAACCGGCAAGTAGCAGTACGTCAAGTCAGGAACACGTGTTGCAGTCCGGATCACAATCCTCAAATTCTGATGTGCCTGACACCAAGGCAGATTCTGAAATTAATGATGAACCAACCGATGTTGATGGTGGGCCAACTGATAGTGACGAAGTGAAGGATGACACGCCGGCACCAGCAACGGATCCTAATGCGAATGTTAACGATGATAAGGTCAATACTGATAAGGGGAACACAGCCGATTCGTCAAAGCCAGCTGGCGAAGAATCTCAACAATCAGAAGAGAAGACTAGCGATGACATCAAGGCACCTGAAGAAAACAATGTCGAAGCGAGTGACGATGTCGTAAAAGATGATGCAACTAAGCCAGTTTCAACGACGACCAATCAGGTGAATGTTCACGACTTGCAGGAGATGCCATCGACTCTCGGTGCAGCCAAATTCTCCCGCAGTAGTCTGTTGAAATCCGCTACTAGTAGCATTGCTGGTGTGGATGCTTCCGTTTGGATGCCCGATGCCAATCTGCGGGCTTGGATTGAAGGATACTTGAGCAGTAACTGGCACATTACGATAAATGATGCAAATTTGTCACAGTACGTGGGAAAGGTTACAGCTTTAGCAGATGGCTATGGAGCAACAATTGGTAATCCAACACCCAGTTATGCAGGTAGTATTCAGAGCTTTGAAGGGTTACAATACTTTACCAAACTTGCTAGGTTCAGCTACTACAAGGGTATTCCGGCAGACAAGGTAGTCGATTTTTCATTTGCACCTGGTTTAACTAGCTTATACATTTCGGGTTCGGGAACATCTACAGGGATGGATGTTGCTACGCTGTTCCAAGGACTCACAACTAATACTGCTTTACAAAATATTACCCTTAAAAATTGTGGCTTGACTGGCCAACTGCCTAATTTGGCAAAATTTACTAGCTTACAGTCCTTAGACTTATCCGGTAATATGTTAACGGGGGATTTATCTAATCTTGGAACTTTGCCTCGATTAACGGATTTGATGGTAAATGATAATGAACTTACTGGTGCAGTACCTAGTTTAGCGACACTGCCGTCACTTAGTTACTTTGTTGCGTCTAACAACAGATTGTCGGCATTACCAGATATGAGTAATTACACCGGATACATGGAAATCCTCAATAACGCATTAACTAATGGATTACAGAATCCCGGAATGAACAACCTCATTTCGCAAAAGGTTACTGGAAAAGAATACGTTCTCACACCCACAGTTCGGTCTTTTGATCCAATCACCGATGTCCTTCAAGGTGTGCAAGGAAGCGATGGACAAATAGATTTGACCGATCCAATGGTGGCATATAATTTAGGAACCCCTGGTGTCTCGTATTTTACGGTGGCACCGGATCCAGATAATGCATTAGGATTTCTCTTAGTAGCAGATGCAGATACACCTGATGGTACTTATACCATTGAGGTGTGGAACCAAAAGACGCATCAGTACAATGTTGATTTGACGTTTACTGTCAAGAACGGTAAGGATCCAGTGAAGCCAGACCCAGACACTAAAGATCCTGACGCCAATACCAACACCCCTGGCGGCACGACCACGCCGGACACCACAACTACCACACCAGATACACCGGTCACTGGTGGCGACGCGGACGAAATCGTTGCGCCGACCACGGATGACTCGACGACGGCCACTCCGTTAACTGGCGGGGATAGTGCCACCATTGATACCACGACACCAGCCACCAAAGTTGCGACCAAGTCAGCTGGTCAAGCCGACCAGGTAGTGAAGGGCACGACCAAGCGGAATAGTCAGCCAGTTACCTTAGTGGCAAAGAACAGTTCGCGGATCGTTCGGGGCACCAAGGCGCCGGTGGCTCACCAACGGGCTACTGCCAGCCAACCACTTGCTACCAAGCAGACCGCGACGCAAACGACGTTACCACAAACTAACGAGCAGAATAGTGCAGAACTGATTGCTGCCGGCGTAGCGGTTGCTTTAGCGACGTTGGGCATGGGCGTTAAGGTTCGTCATAATTAAGCGAACAACTAATTTTTAAAAGGGTGACCTGACGAAATTGATCGTCAGAGTCACTCTTTTTTTGGCCAATTTCTACCCAATTTCATGAATGTGGTAAACTACAAGACGACTAAGCAATTTTTGTTAAAAATAATTTTCGAATTATGTTGATTGTTGCCGTCGGGAGGACGAAAATAAGGGTGGAGTCTTATTGGAAAGGTAGGGATTTAATCAATATGGAAACGAAACGGACGCACTTTAAAATGTACAAGAGTGGCCGCCGCTGGGTCTTCGCTTGCGCTGTGTTGTTAGTCACGTTGGGCGCCGGGACCACAGTGACCGCTAACGCCGATGCTGCAGGGACTGAGTCTGAGAGTAGTTCGCAAGTCAGTGAGACAAATCCATCGAGTGAAAGCGCTACGAGCAGCTCGTCTTCGACCGAATCTGCCTCGTCTTCATCTGAGAGCACTGGTGAAAGTAGTGAATCATCAAGCCAATCCAGTGAATCTAGCGAAAACGCGCAATCAGATGCAACGAGCACAAGTGAATCTACTGTTCAGTCGAGTCAGGCGAAGAAGACGACTAGCCTCAAAGCCGCGGTACCAGTCACGAAAAAGTCAGCCGCTAAGCACGTTAAGGTCAACGCTAGTCTGAAACGGTCCATCAAGTCCACGGTGAGTGAAGCAACTGCACCAAAGCGTTATGTGCACACAAGCTTGAGCGCCGTCGCTAAGGCCGCTGCCAGTTCAAAGAAAGTTCAATCCATCAGCAACTTACTACATAAGCTCGCCGGCACCAACGCCACGGCCGCGGCCGTTACGCCATATGCCGACACGGGGATTCAAGCCGGCGGTAGTGTCTACGATGATTTCCCTGATTTGGACAACATCTTAGGCGTTTCGTCCGTCTTCCACATTTTTGCGCGGGAAGCAGAATTGAACGCCCACACCAACGGGAACGTTGCCGTGCAAAATTTGATTGGGAACGTCAACTTTGGGACCAACATCATTGAAGAACTGCTGGACAAGGATATTTCTTATATTCAAAATATCACCAACATTGCCAACAGTTCCTTCGTTTCCGGTGGGGATACGCGGTCGAACAAGGTTATCTTTGGTGAGAACATCACCATTGACATCAGCAATCCTAACCGACCGATGATCAACGGTGAATACATCGACCACTTGTTGGCCAGTGAAGTTTACCAAGACCAAAATGGCCAAACTTACATCGACTTCGACGCTGAATTTGCCAAACTGAAGGCCTTGAATGAAGCATTGGCCAACCAGTCCAGCAATGCCACGTACAGTAACAGTGATTTCGACGATCAAAACAACCGGGTCATCGACATCACGAACATGACGCCAAACAAGGACAACCAAATCGTCATCAATTTGACGCCAGATGTCTTGAATAGCGATACGCCACTGACCATCTACGGCCTGTCACCAGACGCTGACGGGACCACGGTCATCATCAACGTGGACACCGGTGGCAATGATAATTACGACGTGAACTCCCAGATCAAGGTCTTCTACAGTGATGGGACCGAACGGAACAACCATGAAACCGAAGACTTTGGGGACAACCATTTGCTGTGGAACTTCTATAACAGTGGTGCCAGCGACAAGCAATACACTGGGACACTGGACTTTAAGAAGGCCTTCCAGGGCAGTATCTTAGCACCATCCGCTGAGGTGATTGCCGACTCCAACATCGACGGTAACATCATTGCTGACAAGGTCATCGTCAACGCGGAAACCCACCGTTGGGACCTGCAAGATAACAAGGGCGATGAAGAAGACGTCGATGAAGGGGACGAAAATGACTTTGAAATCCCGGTTCACCCGGGCATCGAAGTACCTGGCATTCCCAACACGGAAGAACCCGATACTGAAAATCCTGACACAGAAACGCCGGGGACCGAGGAACCAAATGTCGTTGACCCCGACACCGAAGAACCTGAAGACGAAAATGGTGGCGACGAGGATCTGAGCTACGAACACGAACACCCAGAATACTCGGAAGCTGAAGCCGAAGACTTTGAAGACGACCTGATCGACTTTGAAGAAGAAGGCAACGTTGCTGGCGAAGAAGCCTTGTTGAACAAGGTGGACGCTGCTATCGCGGCCGCTCGGGCCAAGGGTGACACCCAATTAGTTGCCCAACTCGAATCCGTGCGGAGTAACATCTTGCGTGCCTTGGGATTAAGCGATGGCTTGCCACAAACTGGTGAAGCCAATGACAGCTGGTTGAGCGCAGTCGGCTTCGTATTGGCCGGCACCTTACTGGCTACCGGTGTTGCCGTTGACCGGAAGCGTCGCTATTAACCCGCTACTAGTACTAACGAAATCCAATCGTAATTTGTAACCCCCTAATTGGGAAAAAGATGAAACGATTAGCGAGAAACGTTGGTCTAGCAGTAATTTAAGTGAAAAAAAGTTTTTAAAAATGACCTTGGTGGACCACAGAAATGTGGTTCATCAAGGTCATTTTGTCGTTAACTGAAGGTTGAAACTTGAAAATCAGCTAGAAACATTGTCACCACGCAGCTCATGACGTAAAAATTAGTTGTTTACAACTTTGTAGTTCAATCTGGCCGCCTACCGTCCGCCAACTATGGGTTGGAACGCGGTGGGCGGACCGGTCGAGCCAAAGGGCGGTCTCGACCTCGCTTTGAGCCGAAGGTCACGTCTCAAAGACGCCAGTTGTCTAAGCGGCATAAATCGCGCCGCTAAGGCAACTCCCACGGCTGAACCCATATTTGGCGGACTCTCGGCTACAAAAGTGCTTGCCAGTAAAAGGCGACTTAGCTCCAGGCAACAGCTGATCTAGCAACTGGTTCCTAGCACAATGCTGCTGACAATCGCCAACCCGCCGGAGGCAGTCAGAGATGGAGCCAGCTGTGACGACGGTGTTGGCTGAGGCTTTTTCTCAGCCTACAGCGTGCGGCGACTTTGGAGACTGGCGGGTTTTGCCAGGCTTCAAAGCGAACCAGAAGCCCGTTTCACAGGCTGGAGGTGTCCGCCATAGCAGGCGGAATTTCTGGCTGACGCAGGCTCCTGGTTTGACTAATTTTAGTGAACAGAACACTGTCGTTCTGAAACTTACCGCGCTAATGTTACTTTCAACCTTTGTCGTTAAAAGATCATGCGCAGACCCATGAATACCAGCAGGATGCCCATGAACGGCTTAACGTAGTAGTTCAGCTTAGCGGGGTCCACGTGCATCAACAGGCGTGGCGCACATACTGCGCCCAATACGGCGCCAATCATCAACCCAATGCCGACTTGCCAGTCGATGTTGTTCGCTGACAAATGAAAGAGCAACCCCACTAGTGAGGTGCCGACCAGCACATAAGAGGAGGTCGCCGCGGCCGGGAGCATGTCCAGTCCCAGCACCAACAAACCCGCAATGATGGGCCCGCCGCCACTTAGACCGGCCACGCCGACCATGATACCGCTCAGCAGGCCATAGACTGCGGCTTGGGTGCTTTGGTGCCGCGGAGCTTTGGTTTGACGGATGAGGAAACGTTTGACCAGCACCTGAATGCCCAAACCAGTGAGGATGATGGCGACGATCCACGTGTAGACGTCGTTAGGAATGTACGGGGCCAGGAGTGCGCCCACCACGGTGGCGGGGATGGCAGTCATCAACATTTGATTGCCGACCTTAAAATGAATCTGACCGGTGCGGTAGTGGCCGTAAGCGCCGACCACCAAGGACGGAAATGCCGTAAACAGGGACGTGGAAGCCGCTACGGCGGGGGCCAACCCGAAGACGCTGGTCAGTAGGCCTAGGTAAATGGCCGCGCCACCACCACCGGTCGAAATGACCAACAGGCCAACTAAAAACCCAATTATTAGAAAGACTAACCACATCATTTACCCACTCGTCTCCTTATCGACTAATTCTGTTAATTAGTTTACCGGTTACGCCGCATATCGTCAATTTGCTGGGGGATTTGGTCATCTTGTTGTATCATGACAAGTAAAGAGCGGAGGTTCGATGAATATGAAATTAGCACAACAACGGCTACTCATCGTCGGTGGGACGTCTGGCTTCGGCGAAACGGTGGCTGAACAAGCGCTGGCGGCTGGGGCGACGGTCCACGTGATTGGTCACAGTCAAGCGCACGTGGATGCGGCCCTCGAGCGGCTACAGGCCAAAGCCCCGGTCATGATTGGGACGGCCTTGGATGCCCAGGACCCGGATCAGTTGGGCGTCTTCTTTTCCTGCCAGCCTAAATTCGACCACGTTTTGTCATTTCTAGGTGGAGCCATGGGCGGCGGCTTTTTGGATAACGATGTCGCCACGATTCGGCAGGCAATCGAAGATAAATTCTTTGCCAACTTACAACTGGCCAAAGCGGCGGTCGGCCATTTAAATGCGCACGGGTCGTTGATCTTTACCTCTGGCGCTGGTGGGCACCCCGACGATGCCTCGGGCGCCATCATCGGCAACCAGGCCATCAATACCATGGTAGCCGGACTGGCGGTCGAAATGGCACCAGATTTTCGAGTCAACGCGGTCGCACCAACCTGGACGCCGACGGGACTTTGGCGCAAGCTGACCATCCAGCAGGTCGACCAGCAGGCGCACGACTTCGCGCAAGGCGTACCGCTAAAGCGTGTCGCGACCAAGGCAGAAGTGGCCTCGGCGTATCTGTATTTGATGCAAAATGATTTCGTCACGGGTCAGGTGCTCCACGTGGATGGTGGGGTCGACCTGGGCGTACGGTAGTGAGAGTGAAAGAGAGGCGGAGTCGGCTGCCTTTGGGTGCACGTTTCGGTCATTTAAAGTTGATGCATGGGGGCCTGGGATATTTTTTCCCAGACCCTTTCGAAGTGGCTGGATTGGTTCGGTTCGTTCAAGCCATCTTCGCCACTTTATCCCGATTCTGGCGGCCTCCGAAACGTGTTCCGCGAACCAGACTCCTGCGCTTAGAAAAATAAGGTGCCCCCATTCGGCTTTGCCGAATGGGAACACCTTATTCCTCTAATGCTCAGAGTCTAAGCGGTTCGCTCCGCACTCTTATCTTAATAACTAGTCCACCCGCCATCAACTGGCACGACCGTTCCGTTCACGTAACTGGCTGCGTCTGAGCAGAGGAACAGGGCCGTTTGGGCGATTTCGTCGCCAGTTCCTGGTTCTGGTGACAGTGGCATGCCCACGCTTTGGCGTTCCATGCCTTCCTTGTCGACGCCCTTCATGGATTCGGCGATGTTGGTCTTGATACCACCGGGGGCGATGGCGTTGGTTCGGATGCCCATGTTCTCGTACATGTAAGCCGTATTCTTGGTCAAACCGACCACCGCGTGCTTAGAAGCCGTGTAAGCCGCACCGGCGCGGCCGCCACCGATACCGCCAACGGAGGCGATATTTAAGATGACCCCGGATTTTTGCTTGGTGAAGAGCTTCAAAGCCTCCCGCGTTGCCAGCATGACGCTGGTCGTGTTGACCGTCATAACGCGGTCCCACAACTCGTTGGTCAGCGTACCCACGGGCGCCATGTTATCCATGATGCCGGCGTTGTTGACTAAGATATCCAACTGACCAAAGTTGTCAACGGCCGCTTGGACCATGGCGACCACATCGGCCTCTTTGGTAACGTTCGTGACTGCGGCGACGGCTTGATTGCCGGCGTCTTTGATGTCTTTAACCACTTCATTTAAACGATCTTCATTGATATCGGCGGCCACGATTTTGGCGCCTTCCTTGGCAAATAATTCCGCCATGGACTTGCCCATGCCGGAGCCGGCACCCGTGATGATGGCCACTTTTCCTGCTAATTGTTGACCCACGTTACTCACTCCTTAATAAAAATGTTTTAGGCTTAATTACCTTAGCTCTATTATATTCTTTTACTTAACAGAAAGCGCTTAATATGCTGAGGGATGAGTCAAAATGTTTGACGCTGTTCACCATTCATGTAACAATTAAAGTAACATCAAAAAAGCAAGGGAGTTTTGCCACATGAAATACGTGATTACCGGTGCGACTGGTCACTTAGGTCGCCAAATCGTTGAACAACTGGCCCAACGCGTGCCGGCTACCGAAATGACGCTCGGGGTCCACACCCCGGCCAAGGCGCAGGCGTTTGCGCAGCGGGGGATGACGGTCCTGCCACTGGATTATCGCGACGCTGCTAGCGTAACCGCCAGCCTGCAAGACGCCGACGTAGCCATTTACGTGCCCAGCAAGAGCCACGACAGTTTTAGCCGGGTCACGGAATTTGAAAACGTGATTGCGGCCGCCGAACAGGCTAGCGTTAAGCACCTAATCGTGATGGGCTTTATCGCTGACCAGGTCAATAATCCGTTTGACTTGTCCGCCTTCTACGGCTACGTGCCGCGGCGATTGGCGGCGTCGGGCTTGTCGTATACCATTTTGCGTAATGCGCTATACGCCGACCCACTGGTACCGTATTTGCCGGAGCTGATTGAACGGCACAATGTCATCTATCCCTTAGGCGACGCGTCGCTGAGTTTCATCAGTCTGGCCGACAGTGCGGCTGCCTTTGCCCAGGTCGCCGTCACGCCGCAACTGTGGACGCAGCCCATTTACACGTTGACGCAGGAACGCTCCTACACTATGCCGGCGCTGGCCCAAGTGCTCAGTCAGGTTTCGGGGGCGGCGATTGGCTATGCGCCAGTCACGTTGGACCAATTTGCCACGATGTACGATGAAGGTCACGAGGGCCACATGTTGGCGTCGATGTATGCCGGTGGGGCCCAGGGGCTGCTAGCCACGGTGACGGATGACTACCGCAAAATCATGGGGCATCCGGCGCAAAGTCTGCCTGATTTCTTGACCGCGGCACTTGCAGCCCAAAGTTAAGCGGGTATAATGGTTCGATGAATACTAGTGAAGGGGGTCTGGCTGTGCGCTACTCGCATAAATTAAGTGATGCTGTGCACATTTTAGCTTATATTGACATTTGTCATGACGATGATCTATCGAGTACGGCCATCGCGGCCAGTGTCGAGTCCAATCCGGCACTGGTCCGGCGACTGATGGGCGCATTGCGCCGCGGTGGTTTACTAGCGACGCAGCAAGGGTCGGCGACGCCCAAATTGGCGCGGCGACCGGCTGCTATCACGCTCCTGGATATTTACCGAGCGGTCGAAGACGACGGCAACCTCCTGCACGTTGATGACAAAACCAATCCGCACTGTATCGTGGGTGGCAATATTCAAGATACCTTGCGGGTGGCCTACGCGGAGGTTCAATCCGCGGCGGAAGTCCAAATGAAGACCATCACGTTAGCGCGGTTGATTGGGGATATCTTGACCCGAGAACGTGCGAAACAAGGGTCGGCTGGTGAGTAGGCGACGATTGACAGTAAGTTAGATGCTAGGGTAACCAACCTTTTATACTGTTTAGTGGAAGTCACTCGTTGCGAGTGGCTTTTTTGTCTGTGAACTGTATAATTAAGCTAGTAAACAAAGGAGGAATTTATTTCATGGGATTGAAAAGAAGTTTTATGGGGTTGTTGGTTGTGACCTTAGCGCTTGGTGGGCTGGCTAGTGGTACTGCGTCAGCATCGGCGAAAGTCAAGCCAGCACGAGTGGTGAAGACGACAAAGGTTAGTGCTAAGGCTTACCATGCAACGAAGGGGAAAATTTATCGGACTGCCAAATTAACTAAGGTTGTACATAACGCTAAGAATTATCAGCATACGACGTTCATGGTTACGAAGCATGCAACCATTCGCAAGGCTAACCATAAAAAGGCAATTTATTACTACATTGGTAAGGGGAAGGCCAAAGGATGGATCTGGCGTGGTTATTTAACTGTTGGTAAGGCGTCTAAGAAGGTAACGCCCAAAACAGTTAAACAGACAGCTAAGTTTGTAGCAGATAAACAATCGCAAAACTTCTTAGCTGTAGTTAATCAAGAGCGGGCTAAATTAGGGGTGGCACCTTTAACGCTTAATGATAAGCTAACCAACTTAGCAAACCAACGTGCCAAAGATGACGGCGCAATCAATGGGTTATCGCACACGGATGCACAAGGGCAGTTAATGTTTGATAAAGAAGCAGCTGACTTTGGCGTGACGGGAGAATCGAGGTGGTCAGAATGCTTATACGCAAGCGGTTATACAAGTCTAGATTTCAATTTTGGCAAAGATGCTGCGGATCAATATTTGTATCATGATGCTGCTTCTGACTGGGGACACCGAAAGAATTTAATTGATTCAGATGCTACCCAGATTGGTATTGGTTGGTACGTTAAGTCTTCTACCAAAATTGTCTACAATGCGATTGATCAAACTAACTAAGTAAAGGCGCCTTAAAGTATCAAGGTGTCATCTTTTAAGGACAGCATATTTTAGAAATTGGAGAAGAAGTTTTTGCCAAATACCAAGCAAAACCCCTGACCGGCGCAATCTACCAGTCAGGGGTTTTGTTGTCTTTAGGTTAAAGAGAGTTTTAGCGTTACCAGTCATACTGAGGGGGAGGGACTGGCGTTGCACAGGAGACATCAAATTGTGAGGTAGTCATGCAGCGCAGTGTTTGGGGGAGGCTGCGGCTCAGCGGACTAGGAAAATGTTATTTGAGTTGGCCATCGTGATGTTGCTGGTCGAGATTCAGCGCACTGGCATCGACCGCCGTCTGGACCTGACTAGAGATTTGAGTAGTCGTGACGCGCTTGTGCAGTTTGATGGTCGTGGGCCGAATCTCTGGTTGGGCCTGTTTCTTCAAGGTCACAGTCGGCTGGACCACGGCCGGTGCTGGCGTCGTGGTCGTTGTGGCGGCCGAAGCTCCCGCAGACGTGGCCAGTAAGGTCGTCACCGTCATTGCGCTCAGCATTACTTTTGTCATCATCGTTTTTAAGTTTGTCATGGTAACCACTCCTCAAATTGTTTGGCGTTTCGCTTTCGATATATTAGTTATACCATCTGCCGACGCCCGGCGCTTGAGGGCACACTAAAGGTTACCTGTGAATTTCTTAGGTTGGACTTAGGAAATGTTGAGAATGCTGACGTGACAGGGATTGTTGGGAAATATAGTCGGTGCTGGCAGTCTTGTGGTTCACTAGCAGTAGATGGGGCGAGAGGACGGTCTCGTCACCTCACTTTGAGCCGAAGAACGCGTCTCAAAGATGTCAGTGACCTAACCGGCGTGAATCGTGCCACTAAGGGAATTTCCACGATAATATCTAGCGAACTAGCTACTCTGGTAGCGGTGGTCAGCAACTTTGACCTGCCGTCTCGACCAGGCGTTTAGCCACTGTATCATTTGACCACAGTTAGTAACAGCTAGCGGTGTTTGGGCTAGCGCTATGGTCATGCACAATCACGCCGGAGGCGGCCAGGGGTGGAGCCAGCTGTGTCGACGGTGTTAGCTGGCGTTATTTGCCAGGTTACAGCGTGGGGCGACTTGAGAGACTGGTGGTCTTTGCCAGGCTTTCAAGCGAACCGGAAGCCCGCTTTTCAGGCTGGAGGCGTCCCCCATAGCAGGCGGAACCCCTGGCAGCCGCAGGCAACTGGCTGCTGGGCGGGATGGCTAAACATCGTCGCGGCTGAGGAGGGTGATGGCTTCACCAGCGGCTTCTCGACGGTCGATGTTGTCTTCGCCCCAGACGCACAGCTCGTGCAGAATGCCTGACAACGACTGACCGTAATCCGTCAGGGAATACTCAACCTTGGGCGGGACCTGCTTGTACACGCGGCGGGCAACGATATTGGCAGCCTCCAGTTCGCGGAGCTGTTGCGTCAACATTTTTTGCGAAATCTGGGGGATGGCGCGGGCCAATTCACTGGTACGCATGGTGTGGTGACGGAGATGGCATAAAATAATGGATTTCCACTTGCCACCGATGATTTCCATCGTGGCTTCGACGCCAATGTGATAAGTTTTTGTGGGCATGAAACGGCCTCCTGTTCATTTATTACCTTTTGGTGGGTAGGGCACTTTAAAGTCGGTTCTTGTACCTGGGTTGCTAACCAGTATAATCATTATTTATCACGTTAGCAAACGAAAAACAGGGAGGTCATTATGACTAAAAAAATTTCACCGACCATGACGCTACTTGCGTTGGCCATTAGTGCCTTTGCCATCGGCTCCACGGAGTTCATCAGCGTTGGGCTCATGCCATTATTAGTTCAAAGTTTTCACGTTAGTTTGGCGCAGGCGGGCTTGACGGTCTCGGTCTACGCGCTGGGAATCATGGTGGGGGCGCCGGTAATGACGCTGCTGACCGGACAGATCAACCGCCACACCTTGATGGTCATCATCATGTTGTTATTCATCGCTGGAAATTTGGTAGCGGCCTTCGCGCCAGCCTTTACCGTTCTATTGGCCGGGCGGGTGATTGCTGCGCTGGCTCACGGCATCTTCATGACGGTGGCCTCCGTGATTGCTGCGGACGTGGTGGCGCCGTCTAAACGGGCCTCGGCCATTGCCGTGATGTTTACCGGTTTGACCGTCGCCACGGTGACGGGGGTGCCGCTGGGGACCATGATCGGCCAACTCGGTGGCTGGCGCTGGTCGTTTATCTTTATCAGTTTGATTGGCGTCTTGGGCCTGTTGGCGGACTACGTGTTAGTACCGCGCAACTTGCCGCTACCTAGTAAAGCCACGGCCCGGGGCATCTTGCGGGTCTTGGGCAATCCTCAACTGCTGGTCGCTTTATTGGTCACGGCATTGGGCTACGGTGGGACCTTCGTGGCCTACACCTATCTGTCACCGCTCCTGGAACAAAAGATGGGCTGGTCCGCTAGCGCCGTCGTGGTTATTTTGGTCATCTACGGCTTGATGGTCGCCTTGGGCAACACGATGGGCGGCCGCTGGGCCAATGCCAAGCCCCTCGCCGCTCTGTTAAAAATGTTCACCGGCCTCTTCGTCACGCTGGTGGTCTTGACGTTTACCGCCAACAGTCAGTGGTTAGGCCTCCTGACGGTGTTAGTGATGGGCTTCTTTGCCTTCATGAACGTGCCCGGCCTGCAGCTGTACATCGTTCAACTCGCGGAAAAATACACGCCGCAAGACATTACCATGGCGTCGGCGTTAAACATTGCTGCCTTCAACGTCGGGATTGCGCTGGGTTCGGGTATCGGTGGGCAAGTCACTAGCCAATTTGGCTTGGGCTGGACCCCCTTGTTCGGTGCCGGAATGGTGGCCTTGAGCATTGGTCTGACACTGTGGCTGATTCGGTTGGCGCGACCGGTCAAACGGTTGATTCACAAATTCAATCAATTCTAAGCAAAAAACTTACCAGTGTAATGACTGGTCAAAAACCACCGACAATCCTTCGAAAAGTGATTGTCGGTGGTTTTGGGTGTAACGGGTATTTTTAATCAATAATTTGATAATTGCTACTCGAAAAATTAATGGGTGCAACCAGGCAAAATTGCGGTGAGATAAGGCTGAGCGATGGTGAAGGTCAACAATAGTTAGTGTGCAACGATTATCTGGGGGATAGCCGGAATACGGCCGTTTATAAATAACATAATATTTAAATAATTATAACGATAAATTTAAATTGTGATGGTCAATAGGTTTGCGTATACTCCAAGCTATGAAATCAAAACCAAAGTTGGGAGGGACCGCGATGGATAAGCGGTGGTTAATGGGGATGCTAGTCGGCGTGAGCCTGGTGATGGGCGCAGTGACCGGTCATGCGGCGACCAGTTCCAGTAGCAATGCTGACCTAGAACATGCCATCGCAACGGCACCTCAGGGAATTCCCCTGGATAAACTATTTGCGATGAGTGGCGAAGACAACTTTACCAAGCTGATAGGTTCACCACTGGTTGACCAGTCAATTGCCCAAATTACGCGAAATAATCCGACTTCGCAATATGTGCAAGCCGGGGCAATTTGGTCAAAGACGGGATTGGCCCGGATGAATAATCAGTTTGACCTGAGTCAAGATACGCAAATTTCTATGTGGCTGTATTTTGGCAATAAGGGGAGAAATGCAGCCGAGGGCATGGCGTTTGTTTTGCAGAATTCAACTGATGGTATCTGGGCAATAGCCGGTGGCGGTCAAGCATTAGGTGTTTGGGGAAACGATCGGGGAGGACACGGTAGGAACGTTGTTGCCCAAACGGCGATTGACCACAGTTGGGCCTTGGAATTTGATACGCATGTAAATAATAGTGGTGCTGTTGGTCAAGCTGACGCGTTCGATATGGATGCGAATGTGCAAGGTGGTATGCACATTGGGAGTGGCTATCCTGGATTACAAGAAACCTACACTGAAATGGGGGGTGAAGGCTCGCATTATTCAAGCTTAAACCACACCCAGCCCAAGCCAGTGACTAACTTCGCTGACGCTCAATGGCACCATCTTTCTCTGTCTTGGAATGCTACCAAAAAACAAATGACCTACCGCTACAACGACCGCGATGCACAAACGAATACGGTTCGTTCTGGTATGGATATCGTTCAAGATACCATCAATATTGACCCCAAGAAGCTGGGAGCCACGGCAGATCGACCTAATGTTTACTGGGGAGTCACAGGGTCAACTAGTGCGAGGCGAAGTGAAAACGGCCTAGTAATGATCGACAGCTCCGATACCTTGGGGCAGATCACGGCCCACGCAACGCTGGAAAACACGACGACCCATCACGCGTTGACGGCTGGCAGTCGCGTGGCAATGGGCGACCAATTGACGTATCGCTACACGTTTGATTACGATGCCGCGACCAGTCATCAAGACATTCAACCGCTGACCATGGACCTGCCGTTGCCGCAACCATTGAAAGTGACCGGCGGGGGCGTCAGCTACAACGGCGGCCCCATCACTGAACCATTTAGCGCTACGGAACTACAGGCGGGGACGATTCATAAGGACTGGAAACAGGGGCTAGACGCGACTCATCACCAAGCCGTGGTGACGATCACGGGGACTGTGCCGCCCGTCAGTCACAACGTGCCAATTTTGGCCGTCAACGCCCGTTTTTACGGGCCAAACTACCAAACGCAACTGCCACTGCCGAGCGTTCAGATTCAGGCCGACGTGGCGCCCAAATTGACAAATCTTGGCGTCACGACGCAACAGCTAGGGCATCACGAAGACGCGCGGCTGCGGGTACGGTTGACCAACCAAGATCAGCCGTTCGCCGTTGATGAGCTGGCCAACTATCAAATTCGTGGGTATCTCAACGGCCAGGCGCTACCAGCCGCTGAGCTATCCACGACCTGGACGGCGGGCCAACTCGTGGGTACGGCTGATCTCATGTTGCCCGCCACTCGGTTGAAAACAGGCGACAACCAACTGATGCTACAAGCACAAGATAAAACCAATGCGGCGGTTAAATCCAATCCAGTAACCATTACCCTGAAGCGTGATCCGGGGACGTTGCACTTTGCCGAGGTCTCGGACCAGGCGGACTTCGTGACGACCCAATTGACCGGGAGTGCCCAACGCATTCACCGGCAACCGGGCTGGCAGCTCAGCGTTGCGGATGAACGGGGGACCGGCCACGGCTGGAAGTTGGTGGTTCGCCAAGGCCAAGATTTTCAAACGGCGACCGGTCAGCCATTGAGCGGCCAACTTCTCTGGGGCGACCAGCCCATCAATGAGATAGATACGCAGATTGCCAAGCACACCACGCAGAGTGACGCGGATGTGGTCAGCGTGAGCGGTCATTGGCAAGCCGACAAAGGTCCGTTGCTGGCCATCCACAGTGATACGTTGGCCGGCCAGTATCACGGCACGCTGGAGTGGCGATTACAGGATACACCTTGACTAGGGCTGTAAAACTTTTTCCAGTTCGGCGACTAAATAACCGGCTTCGACCTCATCATCCCATTCGCGATTCGGGAACAAAACGTAACGGTCGAGCACGTAACCTACAATGACGGCAATCATGTACCGAAAGATTTCGTTGAAGGGCCAGTCGATAATGATGTGATTTTTCTGCAACGTCAGAATGGTGTCCTTGAAGGCCGCAATCAATTCGTTGCGCGCAGTTTCGATAAATTGCGTCCGCAACGTTTCGTTGTACAGCAATTCACTGAAGAAGACCTTGATGGCGTCCTGGTTGTTGGCGGCAAAGGCCATGCGGTTGCGGACGAAGAAATCGAGAAAATCATGCAGGTTAGCGGCGGGATGATCAAGCGTTTCACGTTTGAACTCTTGCTCAACGTCGGGAATAATCTCATGAATGATCGGTTCCAAGGCGGCGCGCAAAATGTTGGCTTTGGACTTGAAATGCTTGAACATCGTCCCTTCGGATTGGTGTGCGGCCGCGGCAATTTGCCGGGTACTGGTGTTGGCATAGCCTTGTTCCGCGAAGAGGCGAATGCTAGTGATCAGAACATCTTTTTGTTTTTGCGTGAGGTCAGGATGGGCCTGAATGACCTCGGGAAACTCATCTAAAATTTTTTTGTTGGGCATGAAAGTTCCACCTTTTCTGAGTATGACGAATTTGAAAGTTGCTGAGATTGTACGTTCAACCGTTGGAAAAACGTGTGCCAACAGGCGGTTAGCATCAGCAATGTCGGCTAACACCTACTATCTTACCAGTGTGGCAAGGGATTGCTAGAGCAGAAGCCACGATGTTTAGACCAAAAAGCCGGTCTGTCTGTGTCCAGGACAGTCCGGCTTTTTGAGTTGATTAGGGGGTGAAGCAAAAGGTTTAGGCATGGTGGGCAGCCCCGACTTTGCGGTAAGCCAGGTAGAACTGGATGATGGCTAGGACGACATTGACCCAGTTGACTGCGGTGAACCAGCCCGCCAAAACGGCGACACTAGCAGCACCATAGAAGACCCAGAAGCCCAAGATGATTGCAACCACGTTGATCCAACCAAACCATTTCATCAACTCTTGGTTGCCGGTGGCAAAGCAAGTCCAAACGCCGTTGACAACTAACCAGATGGCAAGAATCTAAAAAATAGTGGTAAACATGATTAAAATCCCCTTTCCATATCTTCGAGCGAGTACTTACTCGCCCTCAAGAACAACTTCAGTTTACCACCAAAATAAAAAAAGACAACCCTTTTTATCAAAAAAATTATGACCGAGTGTTGTAGCCTGGTTGTCATGCGTCATGACAGTTTTAACGCCAATCTTTTTCGGTGTGGCTCATGGAAAGAGATCGTAGTAGCGAGGAGACTGACATTTGTCGGGTCCCGTTTTTGCGGTTGGCCGGATTATTGAAGAGAAGCGATGCTCTGGTGACGACCGGCCGTTTTTAATTTGAAAGGCCAATCTTGCCGGAGGAGGTCAGGGGTGGAGCCAAGCGAGCCGGAAGACCGCTTCTCAGGTTGGAGGCGTTCCCCAGAGCAGGCGGAACCCCTGACAGCCGCAGGCGCAGGTTAGCCCAACCTAAAAAACGGCGCCGCCAACTGGAGAAGCAGTTGGGCAGCGTCGTCTTTGCGTTGAAATTAAGATTTTAAAACTAAGGGCTAGGTTTAAGGCAGGTAGTTCCCGGCAGCAAAGTAGATGTCGTACCATTCCTGCTTGGTCAAGTTAACGTCGGCCCCGGCCGCGCTATCCTTGATGTGTTCAGGGTTCATGGTTCCCAGCAGGACTTGAATGTTGGCTGGGTGGCGCAGAATCCAAGCAGTCGCAATCCCGTTCTTGGAAACGCCGTACTTATCAGCGAGTGCTTGCAGCTTGTCGTTTAACTCAGGGAACTTCGGATCATTGATGAACATCCCCGCAAACAGGCCGTATTGGAATGGTGACCAAGCTTGGATGGTCACGTGCTTGCGGCGGGCAAATTCGAGCATGCCCCCGTCAGTCACAGCTGGTGAATCATCCATGTTGACGCGCAGGCCTTCGGTAATCATTTGAGCGTGAGCCGCGCTGAATTGTAATTGGTTGAACATCAACTTCTGGTCAACGGCTTCTTGCACCATTTCGTATTGTTGGACGTTGAAGTTAGAAACCCCAAAGTGGCGGACTTTACCGGACCGTTGCAGCGTGTTGAAGGCGTCCGCAACTTCTGCGGGTTCCATCAAGGGATCTGGCCGGTGCAATAAGAAGGCGTCCAGGTAGTCTAACCCAGTCCGTGTCAAAATGCCATCGACGGCGTCTAACAGGTGTTGCTTGGAGAAGTCGTAGCGTTTCCCAAAGACTAAGCCATCGTGGCTACGGCTTTGGTCCAAGATGATGCCACCCTTGGATTGGATGTAGAAGTCGTTACGCGACAAGCCGGATTTGGCCAGTGCTTCCTTGAAGACCTTTTCGGATTGCCCATCGCCGTAAATGTCGGCGGAGTCGATGTAGGTAATCCCGGCTTCGTGGGCGGCTTGTAAGGCTTTGGCGGCGTCATCGACCGACAACGTGGCCATCCGCATGATACCCAATGCGACGGCAGAGGCTTCCCAGTCAGTGCCACCTAAGTGTAACTGTTTCATCAGAAAAACTCCTTTACTTACAAAATGTTAAACAACTTTACCCTCTAAGTGTACACAAAACGCTAGGAGAATTCACGCCTCAGCCTTCACCAGGCCAAAACCGTCGCGGGGGTGTTCCGGCTTGACAGGGAAAAATGGACTGCGGGTGGGGCGGAAAAGTTTTCCCTAGACCAGGGTGGTTGGCTGTGTGATTGACCTAACCAACCAGGCCCAATTTAAAAAAAGGATTGACAATTTGCCAATAACCGTTATAGTTAATTACACAAGTAACTAACCAACAAACTAATGAGCGGGGGAATTTTATCATGACAACGAACACGGTGGTCAGTGTCAGTGACCTGGAAAAAACGTATGGCAAACCCAACGAGCGGCAGTACACGGCCTTAAAGGGCTTGAACTTTTCAGTGGCGGCGGGCGAATTCGTCGGCATCATGGGGGCGTCCGGCTCCGGGAAGACGACGCTGTTGAATATGTTATCGACGCTGGACACGCCAACCAAGGGGAACGTGGTGGTCAACGGCCATGACGTCACGCAGATGCGTGGCAACCAGTTAGCGGACTTCCGGGCCCAAGAAGTCGGGTTCATTTTCCAAGACTTCAATTTGCTGGAAAGTCTGACGGCCGAAGAAAACATCGGCTTACCTTTGGCCTTGAAGGGCACGCCGTCCAAGGTCATGGACCAAGCGATTCATGAAGTGGCCGACACCTTGTCGATTGCTGACTTACTGCAGAAATACCCGGCGGAACTATCCGGGGGCCAAAAACAACGGGTCGCGGCGGCGCGGGCCATCGTCCATCACCCGGCCATTTTGATGGGGGATGAACCCACCGGAGCGCTGGATTCGACCAGTGCGCGGGAATTGCTGGACCTGTTGACGACCATCAACGCCCAACAGCAGATGTCCGTCTTGCTGGTGACGCATGATCCGTTCTCGGCCAGCTTCTGCCAACGCATCCTGTTCATCAAGGATGGCCAGATTGGCTCCGAACTGCGGCGCGGCGACTTGGATCGGCGAGAATTTTACCAACAAGTCCTGAACGAACTGGGCACGTTTAACGAGTAGGGGGAACTGAGATGTTAGGAAAATTAGCTTTGGCCGGGATCAAGAACCGGCGGCGAGACTATTTGGTCTTGCTGGCGGGTCTGACCATGTCGGCCGCTATCTTTTACATGTTTGCCAATCTGGCGACCAATCGGGCCTTCCTGAACGCCAACGCCGTGGTCTCCTCGGCCAGTGTCATCTTTGGCTTTGGGGCCGTGCTGTTGATTTTGATCACGGTGGTCTACATCATGTACGCCAATAGTTTTCTGCTCAGCATGCGGCAGCACGATTACGGGCTGTTCATGATGCTAGGGGCCACGCGCAAACGGGTTGGGGAATTGGTCTTCTTGGAAACACTGATCTTAGGGACCATTGCCACGGCCATCGGGGTAGTACTCGGACTGTTGTTGAGCAAATTTCTCGTCGGCTTCTTGTTAAATGCACTGGGGCTGCACCTCAAGCACCTGACCGCGTTTTATTTACCGGCCATCGTGGCGACGGTGGTGCTGTACGTGGGGCTGTTCATCCTGGCCTCGCTGTTCAATCTGGTTCGGTTGACGCGGACCACCGTTTTGAAATTACTCCACAGCGACGAACTGGCTAACCAGCCTAAAGTCAATCCGGTCTGGCAACTGATTCAAGGTGTCTTGGGGATTGGCTTACTAGCGCTGGGTTACTGGGCCATGGCGGCCATTAACGACCTGCAAATGGCGGCGATTCCGCTGGCCTTGGTCACGATTACCATCGGGACGTATTTGTTATTCCGGGCAACGATTTTGACCATCATTCGGGCGTTACGTCACACCAGTTGGGCAAAAAAACGGTTGAATGGCTTTTTGTTAGGCCAGTTGAATTTCCGGGTCCATAACTATACGCGGATGTTGACGATTGTGTCCTTGCTGTTTGCCATGGCACTAGGGGCCATCACGGTGGGGTCTGGCTACCACCGGCAGTTGCCGCTCATGGCGCAACGCACCGGGACCTATTCAGTGGCGGTCCACGACCCGAATGCCCACGAACAAAAGCTGCTTGACCGACTAGACAGTGCCTACACGGCGACCTACACGCAAAAGCGCCAGGGCAAAACGGTCTACTACAATGCCGCTGAGCTGAAACGTCAACCAGTCGAGCAGCGCGCCTATACCAAGACCGGGACGGCTAAACACGTGTCGCGACAATCCTTTAAGGCCTTTCAAAAATCAGGCATCAAGGACCTCGATTTCTTAAGCCTGGCTCTGACGAAGGCTGGCAGTCCGTACGCACCGAAGATTCTGTCCGCCGCGCAATTCAAGCAACAAGCGGGCCAAACAATCACGGTCACGACGGTGCGGGTCAAGAACTTGGCCCAAGATCTGGGAACATTGAAGCGCCTGAATCAATTGGAAATGGCGCGCTTTAGCCATCCTGCTGAAATGACGGTCGGCAATTACCAGAGTTACACGCTGATGCTGGGAATGTTTGGCGGCCTTGAGTTCATCGGCTACTTCCTGGGTATCGCCTTTCTGGCCATGTTGGCGTCCTGTCTGATGTTTAAAATTCTATCGGGTGCGCCTGGCGACCAACGCCGGTACCGCATGCTGTACAAGGTGGGGGTCCGCTACCACCTGATGCGCCACGGAATTGCAAAAGAAATCGGGATTTTATTCCTAATTCCTGGTATCATGGGGATAATCGATGTTTTGTTCGGTCTACAAATGTTTAAGCCGCTGATGCCGGCACCGATGAGTCCGTATCAAGGAATTGGGCTGACTTTCCTGATCTTTGTCGGGTTGTATGCCATTTACTATCTCATCACGCTGGCTCTGTATTGGCGGATCGTGTTGCCTAAGACCACGGACGCGTAATCGACAAGACAAGTTTACAAAGAATGTGGGAAAAATATGAATTTTAATTTTGATAGTCCGGAACCGATTTACCTGCAGGTGGCCGAACAAGTGGAAGAAGCCATCTTCACCGGGATTTACCGGGCAGGCGAACAGGTACCGTCGACGACAGAGATGTCCAAAGAATTTCATATTAATCCAGCCACGGTGCTCAAAGGGATGAACCGGTTGGTCACGGCCGGCATGCTGGAGAAACGCCGGGGGCTGGGGATGTTCGTCACGGCGGATGCGGAAAAGATGATTCGGGACAAACGCCGATCAGAATTTTCACAACGCTACGTGGCGGGCTTTACCAGTGAGGCCAAGAAGCTCAACTTGTCAGAAGATGAGCTGATCGCCTTGGTCAAGCAGAGTTACGAAGCGAAGTAAACAGTTGGTGCACAAGGGCTGAGGGGATTCCCTCAAGCCCTTTTTGTCAGGTTAGGGGAGGAACGATTTGGTCGCCGGTACTTTCTTTTTGTAAGCTAATCAGTTTACTTTTCAGCGGGAATGCGTTATAAATAGTTGTGTACAATTGAGTAGCAATGAACGGCAAAGAAAGAGGGACTTGATTATGGAAATCACAATTAAAGATGCAGCAAAGGCTTATTTAGACCAAAACGTCCAACCGGATACGGTGCTTTTGCTGACGCTGGATGATGGCTCAAATCAGTACTCCACATTGGGTGGGAGCTGTGCCATCGGCGACAAATTCCAGTTTGTGGCCCTGACGCAACAAGACCCGAAGTACAATATTCCGGTGACCAACAACGCCGGCTTGAACCTGTGGACCAACGCGGATACGGAGCTGTACTTGAACAACGGTTTGATCTTGGACCGGGTCTTCAACCAGTTATCCTTGCGCGATGACACGGGAATCTTGGACAGTGCGGTCGGGATGATTGAATACACCGCCGAAGAAAAGTCCAAGCTAGATTTGAAGAAAGAAATGCAAACGTTAGGCACACGGATCTGCTAGTGTGTTGATGGGCGCTTCTGGGGATGACCTGGGGGCGTCCTTTTTTGTTGGCTACAGCTTGTTGTTGAGCCGGCTACCTAGGTATGGCGGACGTGGAAATGGTCGGCACGTACCCCAATTTCACACTGAAACGGATAAAATCGTTAACTGCCTAACTTATTTAAAAACTTAGGCGACACCGGTTGTCAAGGGGGTGCTCGGGCGCGTATACTCAAATTACGTAAATGTTACGGGAGGGGATTTTTTTGAGCAAAAATAGTAAAGTTTGGCGACTACTGATTGGACTGTTTAGTTTAGTGTTTGTTTTGGTTGTGAGTCAGGCGGCGACACCGGCTAAAGCGGCCACCAATCACAATGGGGCTGATTTTACCACTTCTGCCAGCGTCACCAACGGGCCGGACTTCAAGCACGTTGACACGATTGATATTCAGTACAACTTGGACTTCGGCAGTACGCCAATTCACGATGGCGACACCATCACTTTGGATTTTCCAGCCAACTTGCGGGGGAAGACGCCAGGGGATACGTTTGACGTGATCGACCAAGATGGCACGGTCATTGGCAAGGCGGTCGTTTCCGATACGGGCGTGGTCATCACGATGAATAACGCGCTGGAGGGTAAGACCAATGACAAATTGACATTGAATCTGGCCACGAAATATCGCGGCGACGATTACGGCGAGCAAAATGTCGTGTTCCCCTTGGAAAATGGCGGCAGTAGTACCTCGACCATCAACCTGGTCAAGGATGAAGCCAACCTGTCCAAGAAGGGCGTTATCCAGGACAACGGGACCATCAAGTGGACGATTCTGGTGAACCGCCAGGAAGTTGATTTGGAGAACTTAACCGTCAGCGATACCATTGGCGACCACCAAGAGCTGATCGAAGGCATCACCGTTAGCAATGCGCATTGGACCAGCAAGACCCAGTACCAACGCGAAAAGCCAGCGCTGAAAGAAGATACTGACTACAAGGTTACATACAACGGCACGACCGGGTTTGATGTGAAGTTCAACGACACCGTCTCCAATCTGGTTGCCATTGATTACTACACCAAGATTACGGACGAAACGTTGACGCACTCCGGTTATAAATTTAGAAATAAAGCCGTCATGAGCTGGGGCGGTGGCACCGGTGATGGCAAGTACTCTGAACAGGCCAACGGGAGCGTTTCCTCCTCTACCGGGAATAGTGGTTCCGGTGGTGGCGACGTGAACGAGACCAACGAAGAGGAAGAAGACGAAGACACCGGGACCATCGATGTCGATGGCGGTACCGAAACGGACGAGGAAGAAGCCGCCCGTGAAGAGGAAGAAGCTAAGGACGAGGCCGCTAAGGAAGCTGACAAGAACGCCAGTCAGAACCAGGCAGCCAAGGAAAAAGCTGCCGCTAAAAAGGCTGCGGCAAAGAAAGCCGCTGCAGCTAAGGCAGCCGCCAAGGCCCAACACGTCGCACCAGCCACAGCGACACAAACGGCTGGCACCACGACCACACGGAACACCAAGCTCCCACAGACACGCGAAGCCGACAACACGGTAGCTAGTCTGATGGGCGTCACGGCCTTATTGGTCACGCTCGGCGGTGCTTGGATTCGGCGCCGGTTTTAAAGGATTTACAAGTAAATGAAGTAGGCTAGTCAGTGAACTGGGCGGGAAACCGCTTGGTCACTGACTTTTTTGGTGCTTAGTCGAGTGAGTGTGATTAAGCATTAGTGAGAGCAAGTGACCTAAATGCTATTGCCGGGTTAATTGCTTTCTTTGTGTGACTAAAGGTGATAAAAATAGTCACCAAAAGGTGCAAAATGGAGATGAAATATCATAATGAAAAATTCTGAAAAACGCATATTACTATTCGTATGGATCTCAATCGAAAGTATGCAGCTGAAAAAGTCGCTAATAATTTAGGCATTGATTTGACTGCTGCTGTGAATTTATTTATCTCACAAATGATTAAAGAAAACGGCTTACCGTTTAAGCCGACTAATGAGCCATTAGAAAGTGGACTTCAGCGGGCTTTAGAGGACGTTAAAAATGGGGATACGACTAAATATACGCTCGATGAGTTTATTGAACATGTTAAAAATCTAGGTGAATGATTTAATGATTAAAAATGTTCGAACGACTAAAGAGTTTGACCGTAGCTTAAAGAAACTCCGAAAAAAGCACTATGAGATGTTGCGAATCGCGCAAGCCGTTTTTTCATATTGCGCATGGCGACCAAGATACCTTAATCCGTAAGTACAAGTGGCACAAGCTCAAAGGTGATAAGGCGGGAATTAATGAAATTACGATTCTTTTGTTAGATACGGGATCACATGATTCAGTCTTTAAGCGTGTATGAGTTGAAGATGGTGAGCTTTTACTTACTGATGGCCAATCGTTTTAGCCAAATGGGTTTGCAAGCTTGAGGGTACAGTTGTTAAAGAACATTATCTGAAGGTTGAAAGTTGAATTAATGTCTTGGCTCCCGAAGCGACAGCGTTTTGTCCACCAGAACTAGTGAAACCCGAGCCTGCGTCAGCCAGGGTTCCGCCTGCTCTGGGGAACACCTCCAGCCTGAGGAGCGGTCTTTCGGTTTGCTTTGGAGCCTTGCCAAAACCGCAAGTCTCCAAAGTCGTCCCACGCTGTAGGCTGAGAAAATACCTCAGCCAACACCGTCGACACAGCTGGCTCCACCCTGGCTGCCTCCGGCAAGTTGGCGCTTATCAGTAAGATGGTGTTAGTTAAAGACTAGTTGTTAAATCAACCGCTAACTGGGGCTAAGTCAACCATTACTAGTCCGCACACTTGTAGCCGGGAGTCCGCCAAATATGGGTTCAGCCGTGGGAGTTTACTTAGCGGTATGATTCTCACCGCTTAGCAAACTGGCGTCTTTGAGACGTGGGCCATCGGCTCAAAGCGAGGCCGAGACCGTCCCTCAGGCTCGGTCCGGTCCGCCCACCGCGTTCCAACCCATAGTTGGCGGATGGTAGGCGGCCAGCTCAAACTACGAAGCTGTAAACGAATAATTCTTACGCCATGAGTCGCGTGGTGACAATGCTTCTAGCTGATTTTCATCTTTCAACCTTCAGACATTATATGATTAGGTCTAAGGAACGGAGCTGTAGCTGGGCGCGGTTCCTTTTTTCATCCCGCCACAGGTACGACTAAGCCGCAAAATGTGGCAAAAATCACAAGCTCTGCTATACTCGACTTAGAAGAAAAACTTACCCGGGGAGGGGATTTTATGCAACAACTGCGTGAGTATAAACGATTCTGGTTCGTCATTGTTTTAGGGGCCATGGCGTTGGTGCTCCAGTTTGGTGCGCACCGAGCGGGAATTGCGCAGCTACTGATTACCGGACTGGGGATTTTGTTGGCGTTGTTGATGTTCATCGATATGGTCAAGACGTTGCGGTCTGGTAAATTTGGGGTCGATTTGTTAGCGATTACCGCGGTGATTGCCACGTTAGCGGTCAGTGAATATTGGGCCGCCTTGATTGTCTTACTCATGCTGACCGGGGGAGATGCGTTGGAAGACTTTGCCGCCCGCCGTGCCAACAGTGAGTTACAGGAACTGCTCAATAATTCACCACAGTCGGCGCACAAGGTGACCGGAGACACGATTGCCGACGTCGCCATTCATACGGTCGAAGTGGGCGACCGGCTATTGGTCAAGCCCGGTGAAGTCATGCCCGTCGATGGGACGTTGGCGACGGGGCCGACCACGGTCAACGAATCCTCACTGACGGGGGAAGCGCGGCCAATCGATAAGCAAGCCGGTGATACCGTGATGTCCGGGAGTGTGAACGGCGAGGCGTCCGTTTACCTGATGGCTGATCAGACGGCCGACAACAGTCAGTACCAAAACATCGTGCGGCTGGTCAAACAAGCCGAGGAGCAACCGGCCAAGTTCGTACGAATGGCCGACCGGTATGCCGTTCCGTTCACGCTGTTGGCCTACGTGATTGCCGGCATCGCTTGGTACGTATCGGGCGACCCCGTGCGGTTTGCGGAAGTTCTGGTCGTGGCCTCACCGTGCCCATTGATTTTAGCGGCGCCCATCGCGCTGATTTCGGGGATGAGCCGGGCCAGTCGGAACGGGATTATCGTCAAGACCGGGACCACGCTGGAAAAGCTCGCGCAGGTCAAGACGTTTGCCTTTGACAAAACCGGGACCATCACCCAGGGTAAATTAGTGGTCGACCAGGTCGTGCCGACCACCGCAGTCACGCCGGAGACGCTCCTACAGCTGGCGGCCAGTGCGGAACAGCACTCGGGCCACGTGTTGGCGCAATCGTTGGTCGCAGCGACGACGGCACCATTACTGCCGGCGACCGACGTCAAAGAGACCACGGCGCAAGGGGTCCAAGCTACTATCAAAGGCCAGGTCATCCGGGCGGGGAAGGCCGAGTTCGTGACGGATCAAGCGGTGACCAAGCCGGACCAAACGGCGGTCTACGTTTCCGCCGCGGGCATTTACCAAGGCTACGTCAGCTTCAGTGACCAAGTTCGTCCCGAAGCCGCAGCCACCATGACGGCGCTGCACCGCTTGGGTGTGGACAACCTGTTGATGATTTCCGGTGACCGGCAGCCGATTGCCCAACAGATTGCCGGGGAGGTCGGTATCGACCAAATTCATGCCGAGTGTTTGCCGGCCGACAAGATTCAGGTGCTGGCCCAACTGCCGACCACGCAACGGCCAGTCGCCATGGTCGGGGATGGCATCAATGACGCGCCATCGCTAGCTACGGCCGATGTCGGCATTGCCATGGGGGCGCACGGGGCCACGGCGGCCAGTGAATCGGCGGATGCGGTGGTCTTGAAAGACGACCTGACCCGCGTCAGCGCCGCCAGAAGCATCGCGCACGATACCATGCGGGTCGCTCGTCAAGCCGTGATGATCGGTATCGTCATCTGTACGGTGTTGATGCTGATCGCCAGCTTCGGCGTGATTCCGGCCATCATCGGCGCGGTGTTCCAAGAAGTCGTCGACACCGTCACCATCCTCTACGCCCTGCGTGCCCGGACCGACCGGTAGAAGGGTTGTCCCTACTCTTACTAACGAAATTCGCGGGCGATTTGTAACCCCTTAATTTGGCGTGTTGTGGTGGGGATGTCCGATTAACCTTGATATGACAGGAAAGGTGCGGCGAAAATTTTTTCTAGTTTTTCGTAAAAATTCCGCCAGATGATGCAGGCAAGCCGCCGATGTCGCGGGCAGAAATGGGTGAAGTGACTGCTGTCAAAAAAGCCTACCGTAGCTGAGAGTTCACGCAACGGTAGGCAGATGGTCTAGACTAACCCTTTTTCTCCCCTCGTGAATGCGGTATCATGGAGGCGGAGACATTTGCTTTAATCGATCGAAGAGGAGCCTGAAAAATGACAAAATCAATTCACACTGATTATTTCTTTGATGAAGCGGCATATAACACTCACGATGGGGGCTATGTACCACTGGAGGAACCCAAGACGCCACAACAGCCCTTGCGGATTCCACCACTACTGAAGCCGGACAAGGAAACGGCGACGGACACCTACTACACGGTTGAAGCCCAAGCCGGCGAGACACAACTGTTACCAGGCAAGAAGACCAAGACTTGGGGCTACAATGGCTCATTGTTAGGCCAGACGGTCGTTTTCAAGCGCGGTAAGACCATGCATATTGATTTGAAAAATAGTTTACCCGAACTGACCACGTTCCACTGGCACGGGTTAAACGTTCCCGGGCCTTACACGGACGGTGGTTGCCACGCCCCCGTTTATCCCGGGAAGACGCGGCACATTGATTTCAAGGTCGACCAACCGGCCGCAACGTTGTGGTTGCACGCGCATCCGTGCCCATCAACGGCGGAACAAGTTTGGCACGGCCTGGCTGGCTTAGCGCTGGTCACCGATGATGTCGAAGCCAAATTGCCATTTCCACGCAATTATGGGGTCGACGACATTCCGTTGGTCTTGCAAGACCGGCGTTTCCACGAAGATAACCAGTGGGATTACGAAGCCGATTACGATCCGGACGGGGTCCAAGGACCCACGCCAATGATCAACGGGACCATCAATCCGTACTTTGACGTCACCACGCAACGGGTCCGGCTACGGATCTTGGACGGTGCCAATCGGCGTGAATGGCGGCTACACTTTAGTGATGACCTGCCATTTACCCAAGTGGCTTCCGACGGCGGTGTGATGCCGGAACCGGTCGAATTTACCCACTTGATGTTGACCTGTGCGGAACGGGCCGAGGTCATCGTGGACTTTGGCAAGGTCACGCCAGGCCACACGGTCACCCTGTACAGCGACGATGTGCCGCTGGTCCGTTTCCGGGTCCACGATTTTGAGGCGGACGACGTAACGTTGCCTGACCACCTGGTTGACATCCCGAATCCTGATGTGACACCGAACACGCCGGTGCGCAAGGTCGTCATGTCCGGGATGGATGAACAAGTGATGATCGACGGGAAGAAATTTGAAATGCAACGGATCGACGCCCGCCAAAAGGTTGGTAACGTTGAACTCTGGGACATTACCAACACCAATGACATGGACGGCGGCATGGTCCACCCATTCCACATGCACGGGACGCAATTCTTAGTGCTGTCGCGGAACGGCCACGAACCTTACGCCAACGAACACGGTTTGAAGGATACGGTCGGCGTCAACCCTGGCGAAACGGTCCGCATCAAGGTTTGGTTCGAGCACACCGGGGTCTACATGTACCATTGCCACATCATTGAACATGAAGATGGTGGGATGATGGCGCAGATTGAGGCCTACGACCCAGACCACCCACAAACGTACAAGTTGATGGACATGGACACGTTGATGAACGCCGTCGCTGAAGAGCGGGGCATTGACGTGAAGGACTTGAAGCTCCCTGGGATGAGCTCCTACGAAAAGATGGGGATGAAGATGTAGGTCACGTGGCTTGACGGTTCATCGGCGGGCGATTCACGTTTGACTACATGCTGAACAGCTAAATAACGAACAGAAGGCTCGTCAGTACGGTTTTGCCGATACTGATGAGCCTTTTTTGGGTTGCACCGATATTGCGATGAGGTAATGTTTGATGTATAACATAGTTGGTACATAAAACAATTTTTATGGAGGAGATTCTTATGCGGTTGAAGCGCCATGGTGGGATCGTACTTATGGTTTTGTCTCTTTTGGTAGGCGTCGGGGTAGCTACGAATGCCAATCAGTCTGTAGCACATGCCAAAGCTAAACGGACGTTGAAAGTTTACCCTAAGCGGATTCGAGGAACGTGGTACAGCTATCAGTATCACAAGATGTATCGTTACAAAATTACTGTCAAGAAGATGGTGGGGACTGACTTCAAAAATCAGTTGCACTCCCGGAAAGTTAATTACGTTATCAAAAATAATGTCAAAATGAAGCATCCCAACTGGGTAGTTGCCAGCATTTTTAAGCTGTCTAACAATGAGCGGTGGGTCAACGTCATGGGCTGGTATCAAACTGCTGGCGATGGCAGTTCCTATTGGAAAAAGACCCACAAACTGGGTGGCCATAAGCGAGCGGTACTGACAATGGCTGGCGGTGCCGGCTTTTGGACCTACGCCCATGGCTATCACAGTAAACATTTAGCCAAGAAGTATGCGAACCATTACTTTAAGGGTGAGCGACGTCAACCATAGAAATTACCTAATTGTAATAGCGAAAGCCAAAACAATGTACGACTTGGGTTACTAGATAATCAAAGAAAAAATGGCATCACAGTCCTGAATAAATCGGGTGTGGTGCCGTTTTTTATTGCTGAAGATTATTCGCCGTGCTTCTTCCCGCGTAAGACGTGATCCACGTGGGCCAAGGTCTCGTTGACGATGTCCAAGATGTGGGGATCGTCCAGTTGATAGAAATTTTGCTTGCCCGCGCGCCGGGAGGTTACCAGCTGCTCTTTCTTGAGCAGGGCCAGTTGGTGGGAGACCACGGACTGTTCGACATCAAGCAGGGTGCTCAGTTCACTTACGTTGAGTTCGCGCTGTTCCAGTAAATATAAAATTTGGAGTCGCGTCGTATTGCTCAATAATTTAAAAATATCCTGCGACGCGACTAACGCAGGTTCTTGGATTAAGGTGACTGCTTCGGGGGTATCCGACATGAAAAAGCTTGCTCCTTTCATATGAACATGATAACATATGTTATAGATAACATGTATGAGGGGATGACATCATGATAAAAACGATTCTAACCGGGGTTACAGCGTACATTTCCACTGGATTAGACTACTTAATTATTTTAATGGTAATCTTCGCCCGCGTAAAGCACCAGGATCGCTGGTTGGTCTTGATTGGTGACTTTCTGGGGACCATTGTGCTGGTCGGGAGCTCGTTACTGATTGCCTTTTTCTTGGGCTTCGTGCCGGCACCGTGGCTGTTGGGCTTTTTGGGGCTGATTCCGATTTATTTGGGGATCAAATTGTGGGTCCAGGGGGATGACGATGATACGGACGCCATTGCGGCCAAGGTTGCTAATCCTAAGCGCCTGATCGGGCAGGTGGCACTGATTACCATGGCAACCTGTGGGGCCGATAACGTGGGGATTTACGTGCCCATCTTTACCACGGTAGCGCCCAACACGATTCCACTGATTCTCCTAACGTTTGCCGTGATGGTGGTCATTTTCTGGGAAATTGGCTATCGCCTGGCCTGCCTGCCCAAGGTGGCCGACATTTTAGAGCGCGAGGGGCGCTACATCACAGTGGCGGTGTACATCTTGATTGGGCTGTACATCATGTATGATAGCGGGACGTTCCAACATTTGTTGCAGCTGTAGGTGTTAGGCCGAGACTGCCTCTCAGACTCGGTGCCCATAGCGTTCCAATGATAGGCTCACACTAGGATGTTGTAAATGACTAATTTTAACGTGAGAAATCAATCGCGTGGTGACAATGGTTTTAGCTGATTTTTATCTCTCAACCGTTAGTACAGGCCAATAAAATAGGCTACCGACCCAGGATTGACCCAGTCGGCAGCCTATTTTGGTGCATTTAAATTTTAGAAGAAGAACTTGCTAGCCAACGTCACACCCGTCAGTAATACGACGGAGGACAGCGTAGCGGCCAGAAAGGCGTTGCCGCCGCGTTGGAAGATAACGCGGAAGTTCACACTCATCCCCAGGGCAGCCATGGCCATCCCCAAGAAGATGTAGGCCAACTTGACCAGCCCGGCTAACGTAGCGTCACCTAGGGGCAACCAGGTACCGATGATGCTGGTCAGTAAGAACCCAGCCATGAACCAAGGAATCGGCAACTTAGCAGGACCAGTCGTCGTGGTCGTGCTAGCCGTTTGCTTTTGGTACCACCAGCCAATAATCAAGGCGGCCGGTGCCAGCAACAGGACCCGGGACAACTTGGTGATGATGGCGGTGTCTAGACTGACTGGACCGCCGGCGCTCCCGGCAGCCACGGCATGGGCGATTTCGTGCAGTGAGCCCCCAGTCATGACGCCAAATTGGACGGCCGTCAAATGTAACAGGGGTTTCAGGCCGATTTCAATCAGGGTGAAGACCGTCCCGAGAATGGCGACGATGGCGACGGCCAGGACTTCGTTTTCCCGTTGCCGTTCGGCCTTGTCAGCACTGACCTTGATTTGCGGTGACACGCCCATGACGGCGGCGGCCCCACAGATGCTGGTCCCAGTAGCGGTCAAGATGGCCAGTTCGCGGTCGACGCCCAGCTTGCGGCTGAGGTTGTAGGTCAACAGGACCATCCCCGTGACCACCACGGCGGCCAGCGTAATCGTCTTGACCCCGGCTTGGGCCAGTTGAATCAAGTTAAGCTTGAAGCCTAATAAAATAATGCCTAATCGTAAGAATTTATTGCTGATGAAGCCGATGCCGGCGCGGTTGGCGTTGACCGCGCGGGGGGCCAATTGTAAGGCCATTCCTAATAATAAGGCGATGACCAAGGCCCCTACTAAGTTCAAATAAGGCAGTTGGGCCAGTTCACTACCAGCCACCGCGCAGACCAGTGTCAGGCCAGCGGCCCCCCAGAAGCTACGGGTCGCCATCGTGGTTCGAATATCCATTGTGAATCTCCTCCTCAATCTTTCTCAAGCAAGCTCTAGTTTACTGGAAAACGATTATAAGTTAAAATTGGGATATTTAATAACACTATAAAATCAGCTTATAAGGAGTGCCCACTATGCTGGATAATCGCTATCAAACGCTGTTGGTCCTGACGCAGACCAAGTCGTATACCCAAACGGCTCGGCAATTATTTATCACCCAACCGGCCGTCACGCAACAGATCAAGAGTCTAGAAGCCGACTTGCAAATTGAATTGGTCCACTATCAACGACCCCATTTGACCATTACGCCGGCCGGGCAGGAATTGGCGGCCTTCGTGCAGCGCGTCCAAGTCCAGGCCAACCGGGTGGTCATGGGCCTACAACACCCGCAGGCGCAGCGTCAGTTGACCTTTAGCACGACCTTATCGCTGAGTGAATTTTTGGCGCCCCAGTTGATTCGGACCTTGCAAACGCAGGGGGACTACCGCACGTTGACCTGCCAGGTGACCAATACGCAAGCGGCACTGGCGGCCATTGATGAGGGGACCAGTGACTTTGCACTGATTGAAGGCAACTTTGACAAGACTCAGTATGACTACCAAATCGTGCGGGAGGAACCCTTCGTGGGCGTGGTCGCTGCCGATAATCCGCTGGCACAAAAAGCACAAGTGAGTTGGGCAGACCTGACCGATACGCCGCTGTTGGTGCGGGAAGCCGGGTCGGGGAGTCGCGAGATTTTAGTCAGCCTGGCGCAGGCCGCCAACGTCACCTTGCGTGAGTTCCGGCAAATCGTCACCGTCAATAATCCCGCCGCTATTCGGCAATTGTTGTTGCAGGGGGCAGGCATCAGTTTTCTCTACCGCTCCGTGGTGGCCACGGAACTGGCGAACGGTCAGTTAAAAGTGCTGCCGCTACCGGCGGGTCATTTGCACCATGATTTGGACTTGGTTTATGCACACGACAGCTTCTTTGCGGCCGACTATCAGCGGTGGGCGCGGGAATTGCAGGCGAACGAAACGGTCTAGGTCGACAGGTCAACTGGGCGGACGAAAAAATTTTTTCGCCTTGGTAAAGCTGATGTCCGGGCAAGTGGCATCGTTTTCCCAAGGGGCGCCCGACAGAAATATAAAAATAATGGTTGCGGGGCTCAACATCTGAGCGTAAGATTAGACAACTAATATAAAATATTGGTACTATTATAATATTGTTGAAAAAATCTCAGAGAAGGGGTGAGCCATCGTGACGACAAAAACGAAACGGGCCATTTTTATTTTAATCTTTAGTGAATTCTTAGTGTGTTTAGGAATTAGTTTGATCATCCCGGTCATGCCATTCTTAAAGACGCAACTGCATTTATCCGCAACCGATATGGGTGTGATGAACGCGCTGTTTGCGTTTGCCCAGTTCGTGGCCTCGCCCCTGATCGGGCGGCTGTCCGATAAGATTGGGCGGAAACCGGTATTGACCGCCGGATTACTCTTGTTCATGGTGTCCGAAGCCTTATTTGCGTTGACCAACTATCTGTGGGTCTTCGACATCTCCCGGTTGATTGGGGGCTTGTCTGCCGCCATGGTCGTGCCAACTGCCATGGCTTTGGCTTCAGATATCACGACCAAACGGCAACGGGCGAAGGTCATCGGCTGGCTGTCCGCGGCCTTCAGTGGGGGGCTCATCTTGGGCCCAGGTATCGGTGGTATTCTGGCCGGTATCAGTTACAAGACACCATTTTGGGTAGCAGCCACGCTGGGGTTAGTCAGTGCCATCGTCTTGATTAGTCTATTGCCTAACGACGTGGAAACCAATCGCGTGGTCGAAACGCCAGCCGCCGATGCCCAACCGTCTGCGCATCCCATGACGCGGGCCTTTTGGACGGTACCCATCATCATTTTATTTACCATGATTCTGGTCTCTTCCTTTGGTCTGCAAGGATTTGAGAGTATCTACAGTATCTACGTCAACGAAGTCTTTAACTTTAGTTTAAGCAACATCGCGGTTGTCTTGACGCTGAACGGGCTGATTTCACTGTTCTTACAGGTCGCTATGTTTGATACCTTAGTTAGCAAATTTGGTGAACGCCGCGTCATCCGCTTGTGTTTCTTCCTAGCTGCGGCCTGCACGATTTGGATCACGCAAGCCCACACCAAGATTGAAGTCATGGTGGCCACGCTGGTCATCTTCTCGGCGTTCGACTTACTGCGGCCAGCGATTACCACGTTGCTGACCAAGGCCAGTGAGTCCGACCAAGGGTTGATCAACGGGCTGAACATGTCGCTGACTAGTGTCGGTAACATCGTGGGGCCAATCATGTCGGGGATGTTGCTGGACTGGAACACTCACTCACCATACTTGGTTGTGTCCGGGTTTCTGATTGTTTCTTACCTGATGGCCTTCATGCTCAAACGTCCAGAAAGCTTACGGTCCAATCAGTCGACGGACTAAATCGTTTGCTGACATGGTCGGGGCTGGCCGCCTACCGTTCGCTAGAGATGAGTTGGAACGCGGTGGGCGGACGGGGTGAGCCAAAGTACGGTCTCACCGCCTCGCTTTGAGCCGAAGGGCGTGTCTCAAAGACGCCAGTTTTCTAACCAGCAAGCTGCTAAGAAAACTCCCACGGCTGAACTCATCTCTAGCGAACTCTCGGCTACGATAAGGGGTGCCAGCAACGATTGTCGTAGCCGCGGTCGGCATTTGATGCCAGTCGTTCGTAATTTAACTTAAGGTAAGGTCATGATTGCTTGAGACGGTCATGGCCTTTTTCAGACTTTACGCTTGGGTGTATTGGCATGGGCTATTGGCGAACGGTAAGGCGGCCGACTCCCACAAATCGAGAACAGAAAAAAGAACCGCGTCCCCCCAGACGTGGTTCTTTTGTTTCCCCCAAAGACTCCGATGGCCATTTACCTATCCTGCAGCTGAACTGGCGCAGCACTCCCCCCGAAGGATACGCTGTTCAGCTAACACGTTGGAAGTGTCAAGGGTCCGTGCGTTGCCCCCACAACGCCGGAACTTTGCGGTCTGGTTTTCAATAGGGAATGATTTGGTTACGGCCCAAATCATTCGTGGTCGGGCAACGGTGAGGCACTCCCCTAAGCGACCCACCCGAGACGTTGGGATGACGCAAATCAGGACCAACGACTTTTATTGCCTAACCGATGTTACAAGTACATTATATCGGGGACAACCTGAATCGATAATCCCATAATCTGATGATTGGATTACTAAATTTAACCTTATTTGCGGCGGACGTGGTATGCTAATGATTGAAGAGTGAGTCAGAATTGGTCTATCTATGTTGAAGCGGGCAGAATGGGGGTATTCAATATGCCGCGGCCGTATCATGAACGTTTGAATTTTACCATGAAATTACCATTGCGCGTGATTTCTCATGGAACCTGTGGACCGAAGATGGTCTTGCCACATTGGCACCAAGCTATCGAATTGGCCTATGCCTATAAAGGGCGACCAGGGACCGTCCACATTGGCGCATCGACTTATGAGATGCAAGAAGAACACCTTTACGTGGTGAACTCTGAAGTCGTGCATAGCTATGAAACTTTTTTGGATGAAACCAATCAAATCATTACGCTTCTGTTGCCACAGGCCTGGTTATTCCAGGTCGTGGCGGCGAAGCAGTTGCCGTTTTGGGGACCGTTGGATCTGGATTTGCGGACAGACCCGTATCGCGAATTGGCGCGCTCGGTCCACACCTTGGCGACTAACGCCTTGACCGAACCGGAAGAGCGGGCGGATTACCTGGCGAGTCTGGGCGCCGAATACCAGTTGGTCGGCGAATTACTGAAACATTTGACTGTCAATGGCCGGGTCAACAGCGACCAATTGCCGTTGCCGCAGCCGCTGCGGCAGGCCGTCACGGAGATTCAAGAAAATTACGGGCAGGCCGTGTCCATTTCTGAAATGGCCGAACGACTGAACTATTCCAGCGTTTATTTTTCCCGGTATTTCAAGGAATACATGGGCATTTCACCCAAGGCTTACCTGGGGCAGATTCGCTTGGAACGGGCGACACAGCTACTGATGACGTCCAAGGAGTCGATTCAAGGCATCGCGATGAAGACGGGCTTTCGGACTGAGAAGAATTTTTTTGTCACCTTCAAGCGCCATTACCAGATGACCCCCAAGACTTATCGGGAGAAATATGCTGCCGAACAGTCTTGGTCGTAGCGTAACCGTTGCTTGTCCAGGTGTTTTATGGTAAACTACCCTAACATGTCATAACGAATATAAGTTGAAACCAACGTCGCCGTTACCCTGACACGTTGGTTTTTTACGCGAAAATCACAGGAGGTATCGTTCATGTTAACCGTCAATAATGTCAGTATGCAGTTCTCCGACCGGAAGCTCTACGACGAAGTTAATCTCAAGTTCACCCCAGGAAACTGCTACGGGGTCATTGGCGCTAACGGCGCTGGGAAGTCCACGTTCTTAAAAATCATTGAGGGCAAACTCAAGCCGACCAGTGGGACCGTTTCTTTGGGGCCCAACGAGCGGATGTCAAGTTTGAACCAGGACCACTTTGCCTTTGAAGACAATTTGGTGATGGACACGGTCATCCGGGGCCACAAGAAGCTTTACGATATCATGACTGAAAAGAACGCCATTTACATGAAGCCAGACTTCAGCGACGCAGATGGGATTCGGGCCGCTGAACTGGAAGGCGAATTTGGTGAAATGGGCGGCTGGGAAGCCGAAGCAGAAGCGTCACAAATGTTGCAGGCGCTAGGCATCGACGAGTCACTTCACCAAGTGCCAATGAGTGAGCTGACAGAACCGCAAAAGGTGAAGGTCCTCTTGGGCCAAGCCTTGTTCGGTCATCCCGACGTTTTACTGTTGGACGAACCGACCAACGGGTTGGACGTGCAATCCATCAGTTGGCTGGAAAACTTTCTGGCGGATTACGAAAACACCGTCATCGTGGTTTCCCATGACCGGCATTTCTTGAACCAGGTCTGCACGCACATGTGTGACGTGGACTTTGGGAAAATCACGCTGTTCGTTGGGAACTACGACTTCTGGATGGAATCCAGTGAATTGGCGGCCCAATTGAAGGCCAACGCCAATGCGAAGAAGGCCGACCAAATCAAGCAGCTGCAGGAGTTCGTGGCGCGATTCAGTGCCAACGCGTCGAAGTCCAAGCAAGCCACTTCCCGGAAGAAGCAGTTGGAAAAGATCACGTTGGACGACATCAAGCCGTCTTCCCGGAAGTACCCATTCATCAAGTTCAATCCGGAACGGGAACTGGGTAATGACCTGGTCCGGCTCGAACACGTCACGAAGGCCATTGATGGCGTAACGATTTTAGACGACGTCAGCTTGACGTTGCGTCCCGGCGAAAAGGTGGCGTTCATCAGCCGTAACGACTTGACGACCACCACCTTGATGCAAATCGTTGCTGGCGAACTGGCACCCGATAGTGGTAACGTGGTCTGGGGGCAAACGACCAGCACGACCTACCTGCCGAAGAACGTCAACGATTATTTTGCCGAGAACCAAATGACCGTGATCGACTGGTTGCGGCAATTTGCCTCCAAAGAAGAAAGTGACAACACGTTCTTGCGAGGCTTCTTAGGGAAGATGCTCTTCTCCGGCGACGACGTGAACCGTGAAGTTGACGTGATGTCCGGGGGCGAAAAGGTCCGGGCCATGCTGTCCAAAATGATGTTGAGCAAGGCCAACGTGCTGTTACTTGACGATCCAACGAACCATTTGGACTTGGAATCCATCACCGCGTTGAACGACAGTCTGGTTGGGTTCAGTGGCAGTATTCTGTTCACATCCCATGACCACGAGTTCATCCAAACGATTGCCAACCGGATCATCGAAGTCAGTCCTAAGGGGATTGTCGATCGCGCCGATACCACTTACGACGAGTTCTTGGGCCACGAACAGGTACAAGCACAAGTGGCTAAGTTGTATGACGCTGAATAATGAAATGTTTTGGGCGGTGTCTCACCGCAATGACCAGTTGGGTCGTTGTGGTGGGGCACCGCTTTTTTTGGTTCGCCTGGGGCTGGATGGTGGAGATTGTCCGCCTACAGCGGCACGCGCAAGTCAATGTCTGCGGCTGCCAGGGGGATGCCTGCTATGGACGATTTTTTTCATCTAAAGTGGTTCCTGCAACTGTCTATGTATGACTAAATGAGTAAGCAAATTGGCTAGCCAGACATTACCGTAGCCGAGAGCGGCGCGTCAGATGCGTTCAGCCGTGGGATTCTCCTTAGCGGCGGAGTCGGTTAGGAGAATGGCGTCTTTGAGACGTGTTCTTCGGCTCAAAGCGAGTGCCGAGACCGCTTCTCAGGCTCGGTGCGTCCGCCCACAGCGAACCGACGCATCTGACGCGCCGCGGTAAGGCGAACACCAGAGACAACGTTAACGCCCAAGCCATTTTCAGGGCGAAACGTTGAGCGAATTAATGGCGCGCACCCCTAAAACGATAATGGTTGTCTGACCCTATAAGTGCATGTTAAGTTGGGGTTGTAGCAGATAGTCTAGGATGAATGATGAGGAGGATGAATGATGACCAAGGTAGATAATGGCCCACAATCAGGGCATTTAGAACTCGATTTAGACCCACAACTGATGCAAGAAGTGACGCAGGTGTACCAAAAATACGGGATGAGTGTCACCACCGCGATTCACTTGTTTTTACAACAATCGGTGAGTGATCAGGATTTGCCGTTCGATGTCGAATTGAGCCCCGAACAATTCCGCGCCGAAATTGCCCGCGAAAAGGCCGCGGGAGATTCCCAATCATTGGCGGCTGTTGAAGCCTTATGGCCGGATTGCCCTGACCGCTGAGCGTCAAAACGGGTCCGCCGCATTGGCCAATTCGCCAGTGCACGGACCCGTTTTTAAGTGAAAAATGAAAGTTAAAATAGCCGAATCAAGACGACCCCGCCAATCAGGACCAGCAACCCAAGTAATTGGACGGCGACCACCGGCTTACGTTTCGCTCCCAGCAGACCGAATTGATCGACCAATAAGCCACCGGTAATCTGTCCCAGCAGAGCGAAGACAACGGTCTGGCCGGTACCAATGATGGGGGCCAGGTAGGCGTTACCCAGCACGAAGAGGCCACCCATGGCCCCGCCAAGCCAAATCCACCAGGGCTTACCGCGGCCAACTGCGCGCTTGATTTCTCGGAAACTGCGCTGGACGACGAGGACGATGAAAAACAGGCAAATGGTCCCAATCAAAAAGGAAATGAACGCGGCATGTAGCGGCGAATCGAGGACGCGGCCCAAGCGGCCGTTGATAGTGGTTTGCGTGGCTCCTAATGCGCCGGTCACGATGCCCAGCAGTCGCCAGGGCCAGGGATTGCCCGCGTTTGTCACGGCTGTTGATTGATGATTAAGTAGGTCTGGTAGTGCCACGGTGATGATGATACCGGTCAGTGCCAGGAGTAGGCCGAAAATCCGAACGGCCGTTAGAGGTTGAGGGGTCGCGTGGAACCAGCCAAAATTATCAATGATGGCGCCCATCGTCACCTGCCCCAGGATCGGCATGATGGCCGTCTGCACCCCGCCAATATGGGGGAATAGCAGAATGTTGGTCGTCAGAAAAATCACCCCGAGGAGGCCACCGAGCCAGATCCACCACGGCTGTTGCGTCAAGATGCTGTGGGTGATGCCAAAGGACTCGCGTTGCGCCAGCATGACTACGGCCAAGAAAATCGTACCGATGGTGAATGAGACAAATGAGGCTTGATAAGGCGAGCCGATAAAGCCGCGAAGTCGTGAATTGACGGCGGTTTGTAGGGATAGAATGATACCGATAACGATACCAATGGTGATGGGCAGCATGGGGGTTCCTCCTCAAAATGGATTGGTTATCGTGAGCGCCAAAAAAGAGGGCGCCCACGAAGGTTCCTTCTAAGTATAGCTTATTTGTCGGCTAAAATCGCTAGTTCGTCGATGCGGCGGAAGAACCCATCGTGATCGACCGTGGTGACCAATGTGATGGGCCGGCCAGTCGGCGTTTCAAAGGTCCGGCCGCGACCGGGACCCGTGGTCAAGACGTCGCTAGTGACCTGCTTGGTCGTGACGATGGCGGGCGTTTCACTGGCGACCGTGGTCAGCACGTCCCAGAGAAAGTACGTCGAGTTGGTTTCAAAATGTTGGAGTGCGGGAACTAACGCGTACCCCTGACCGATGAAATCAATGGCGGGATGTTGGCGTTGTGTTGCCCAGTGTTGACGAACGGCAGGGGTCAGTGGGACCTGCCGTGTGCTTTCCAGGCCAACCATTTGGATATCCAAGTCGCTGTCCCAAACAGTTTTGACGGCTTCCGGGTCCCAAAAGGCGTTCCATTCGGTCGTCCCATCCTGTTCGGGTTCGGCAACGTTGCCGCGACCGTCAAAGGTGCCGCCCATCCAGTAAAGCTTGTCGATCTTAGTAGCGATGCTGGGGTCGATGGTCAATGCGCGGGCCAAATCGGTCAAGGGGCCAGTCATGACCAAAGTCGTTGTCCCGGCCGTCTGGTTCACCTTGTCGATGAGGTCCAGGTGCGCTGGTTTGTCAGCAACGGGTGTCGTGATGGTGCCGGCCTCGTTGAGAATCGGCAAGGCGTCTAAGCTAAAGGCATCCAACCGCCATTCTTTGGGGAAGGGATGCACGCCGCGCGAATCAGAGGCGGCAACATCGAGTTGAGCGCCGTGACCAAAGCGGTCGATGATTTTGCGACTAGCAGCCAGGGCTGGTTCCAAATAGGAATCCGCCCCGACCACCCCGACACCAGTCAATTGGACATCGGGCATTTGGAGCAGTAATAGTAAGGAAACTAAGTCATCGACACTACCGTCGTGGTTAAAATACACATTACGCATGAATATCTCTCCTCTTCTTGCCGAACATTAATTAAAACTCATTCTTCAATAGTTCATATCTTACCGAACTGATTAGGAAAATGCAAGTGGCATGAGAGATTATTTTGGCTGAGATGACTAAGGGGGTTGTTAGGTGTGAGGTGAAAATGGTTGTGATTGAAATTGTTGTTAAACCAACGAATTGGCCGTATGACAATTAGTTGGTGTCGCTTATTAAAAAACGAATAAAATACATAAATAATATAATTCAGACAAGTAGCTAAAAATCGTCGAACCTGTAAAACACGAACTTTAAACCGTTTTACCTGATTTGCCAATGCACAGCTAGTTACGCCACACTGACAGCAACCAGCTATTGACGCCTTGGCCCCAGCCGTCGTAAGCTTAGATTAACTTAGCGAGAGGGGCGGCAACTATGAATTTTAAAACCAATGATGGCGTAAATATCGTCTATGATGATCAGGGGAGTGGAACTCCCATCGTGATTCTGACGGGCATTGGCGGAAGTCGCAAAATCTGGTCGGCCCAAGTGCCTGTGCTACTGGCAAAAGGGTACCGCGTCGTTAACATTGATGCCCGCAATCAAGGGGCGTCTGACCAGACCGTTCAGGGGCGACGCATTTCGCGGCACGCGATGGATGTCGCAGAATTGTTGGCGGCACTTGATTTGAAACAGGTCATTTTACTGGGGAATTCCCTGGGGGCGGCGACGATGTTTGCTTACCTGTCCTTGTGCGGTGAGGCGCGCGTGAAAGCCGTCATTGACGTGGATCAGAGTCCGAAAATGGTGGCGGATGCTGGCTGGCCCTACGGCTTTAAGCAGCTGACCTGGGAGAACTTCCCGGACCTGTTGGGAGAACCGATGGGCAAGTCCACTGCCGGGCGCATTGATGATGGCGTCTATGCCCAAGTCCATGCAGAAAAGCAGCTACACCCTTATGATGCGGCGCTCAACTACCCGTTGATGGTCGACCATGCCGCCCAAGATTGGCGCGATGTCCTGATGCACTTGCGGGCGCCGCTGTTAATCGTGGCGGGCGAGCAGTCGCCTTTCTTCAATCCCCAATTTGCGGCGACCGCTGCCCAGTTAGCACACCACGGCACGGCCAAAATCATCCCAAACGCCGGGCACATTGTGATGGCGGAACAGCCGGCGCAATTTAACCAGGTGTTGCTGGAGTTTTTGGGGACGCTGGACTAATTTAAATTGACTAAAGACCGCACTGGCTTTCGGCTGGCGCGGTCTTTTCAGTTACGCTCAGCCACTTTAGCCAGAATTAAGAAATCCCACGTATACTGAAAAACAAGTTAACAACCAATCAGTTAACAGAAAGGATGAGTGTGAGGATGAAACCAGTTCGCCAGGGGCCGAAGCGTTGGCTCGCTCTCCTAACCGCCGGCATCCTGCTGTTCGTCGGTGGCGGGGGGACTGGCTACATGCTTGGTCAGCAACAGGCCAAGTCCGCGCAAACCACGCAACTGAAAAACGCACCTAAGGGAAAACGCCCAGCCGGTGCCCCGAGTGGCATGCCGAGTCAGAGCAGTAGCAATTAAAAATTTATGATGAACAATTGGCATTTGATAAAAATAATGCCAATTGTTTTTTGACATTCAACGGTTATACTTTGTTCATAAGGGGGATACGTTTATGAACAGAAAATGTATCGAAAAGAAATTATTCAGTTTTGAAAAAGTAGAACTTTCGTATAGAAAGTTATTTTGGGCTTGCCCTTATGATGATTTCCCGCCAGTGTCGAGTTGGAGACAGTTTGTTGGTGAATATAAGAAGCGGATTGGGGAAGATGCTAGTGTAAGAATTCCGAATACGCCCCCCTCTGATATTCAGCCAAGATTTTTCGAAAGCCAGTTTTTTTCTGATGATGCTATTCAAAGTCAGGGTAAACAATTTGTTAACCATAAACAGTTAATTTATCCACCACATTTAAATACTGAATTGGTAGTCTTTAAACATCTCCGCTTTTTACCAATAATGATGCATACTTTAGAATTCGTAAAAGTCTCATATGTTTTTAAGGGTAGCTGCTGCTTATTTTTAAAGGGTCAAAAAATTGCCTTACATCAAGGAGATTTAATTATCGTTGCTCCTGATATTGAACAAGCCTTTTTCTGTTGTGATGATAATGATATTGTTTTGAACATAATCATGAGGCGTTCCACTTTCCAAGAAGCATTTTCTCCGCTCTTAATGGAGCAAAATGATTTATCGGAATTTTTCCTTCAAATGCTGTATCAGAAAAGATTTTCACAGATAATCCGGTTTAATACCGGAAATGATGACGAAATAAAAGAAATTATTTTGAAACTTTATGAAGAGTCTCAAAGATCCTTAGATGGTTCTCGTATCATTATGAATAGTTACGTTCTACTTTTATTTGGAAGACTAATACGCTATTATGCTCATCGAGTCTCTATTTTGATAGGAAATCAAAAAAAGCAGACTGTTTCAAATATTATATTGTTTATTAAAAATAATCAAACGACAGTCACGTTACAAATGGTTTCAGATCATTTTCATCTTAGTTTAGGTTATTTGAGTCGATTCATAAAAAGTGAAACAGGAATGTCTTTTTCAGACTTATTAAGAGAATTAAAGATGAACGCAGCTGTGGAATTGCTAACTAAATCAAATCTCAGTATTGAAGAAATCGTCACTCGTGTAGGCTATATAGATATCAGTAATTTCTATCGAAATTTTAAAAAAATGTATCACGAAACTCCTTCGGGTTACCGAAAAAAAGCTACCCGGTAAAAGGCTGTCCATTTACGGACAGTCTTTTTAATTATAGTCATATAAAACCAATAACTTGAAACATTGTTGTTATTGAATAATCAGTACATACTAACAACGTAAGCGCTTACGTTGTTTGCGAGGAGGTAGAAATGTATGGCATCTCAGACCAAGTCAGAATGGCTCTTGACTATAAATGCCAGTATTGCTTCGTATTTAGATGCTAGTTTATTGGTGAGTACAGGTATTGTCTTAGCACCATGGAAAATATACTTTGGATTGAATGCGTGGTGGATTGGATTAATTAGCACTATGGTGACAATATCCGTTGCAATGGGTTCTTTAGTTGGTGGATATTTATCTGATAGATTTGGGAGAATTAAAGTATTTAATTTAGATATACTCTTTGTTGCTTTTGGAACGGCTATCGTATCTATGGCAACCGACGTAACTTTTTTATTGATAGGACTTTTTATTGCAGGGATGGCTTCAGGAGCTGACTTACCTACTTCACTGGCTGTTATTTCTGAGAGAACAAGTTCAGAAAGGTATGGGAAAGTAATTGCTTCGACTGAACTGTTCTGGTTAGCCGGTATTGTTTTATCTCAAGGGATAGGTTTCCTGACATCAAGTTTGGGGTACGGTAGTTCTAGAATAATGTTTGGTTGGCTTGCCCTAGTTGCGTTGATTACTTGGGGGATAAGAGTTTTTTCGCCGAGATTCCGTGAAATGGAGAAGAATATGATAGTTCAAACGGCGGAACAATCAAAAGAAGAGAAAACTGAAACATCACTGAAAGAAATTTTAAAGCAACCGAAGTACCTGTTTTCAATCTTGGGACTAACTTTCTTTTACTTATTCTGGAATTTACCAGCAAATACATGGGGGTCATTTGTCAATTACTTTTTAGTCACAATAGATCATCAATCGCAAGAATTTTCAACGTTGATTGCATTTGTTGCAAATATTCTTGGAGCAATAATACTTTATGGAGTTTATATGAAATTAGCTGATACAAAGTATAGATACGCCATGATGCGAGTGGGATTATTGTTATGTGTGGTATCTTTCATCGTTGCGGCAGCGTTTGGTGGAACGTGGATGATCTTCACAATATCATATATCGTCTATTGTATGGCAAACATGCTACATGGAGAGCCATTATATAAGATATGGAGTCAATCACTTTATCCAACTGATGTACGAGCGACGGTAACTGGAATTACATATGCGATAGTGCGAGCTATTACAGCCGTTTTCTCTTTTATAACACCAGTAATTATGGGATATTCTCCTCAGCTGTTGATTTGGATTTTAGTAGGATCGCTAGTTCTCTGCTGGATATCTGCAGAGTGCGTTCTTATGTCGATTAAACATTATGAACTTGATAATAATTAAATTTTCTGAATAAATAGGAGTTGAAAATTATGGAAACTAAGAGTGTTAGTTACTATCGACCGTTAGCTACTGCTGCTGGTATTGGATCCATGCTTGGATCTGGAATTATTGTTGGTTTAGCAGCTACGATTTCAGTTTGGCAAAGTGGATTGGGATTGACGAACAGTCAAGTTGGGATTATTTCTGGTGCATTAACATTTGCAATTGCTTTTGGATCGTTATTTTGTGGTAAAGTTGCAGACAAAATTGGCCTCGTAAAGCTATTCAATTGGATTAACTTAGTTTATGCAATTGGAGCCGCAGTTTGTGTATTTTCAAATAGTTATAGCATGTTTTTAATTGGGATTATTATTACAGGAGTTGCTTCTGGGGCTGACTTACCAATTTCCTTAACCGTCGTTTCGCATGATTCCCCAGATAAAAAAACTTCAGCTAAGTTAGTGTCATCTACGCAAATTTTTTGGCAAGCAGGGATTTTTATTTCATATATTTGTTCATTCATTGTCTCGAGAATGACAGGTGCCATGGGAGCACGAATTGTTTTTGGAATTCTTACGGCGTTTGCAATTGTAGCATGGTTATGGCGGACGTTATCAAAAAAGTTTCACCAGTTGCATGTGGAAGGAGACAGAAACTATCGAACCGAAGAAGAGAGTCCTAATACAACAGAATCAGTTGTAAAAACATTATTCAGTGGTAAGGACAAGAAAAAATTTTTAAGCTTCTTTATTGCTATTGTAGTTTTTTATGTTGGTTGGAACCTGTTGGCGAATACGTGGGGGCAGTTTCAAACTTTCATGATGGTTAAAGCAGATGCTTCGCAGAGTTTAGCAACTGGTGCTGGGGTTGTATTGAATATCGTTGCTTTTGTTGTTAGTATTTTGTTTTCTTCAGTTGCTGGTAGTAAGTATAGAAATACGGGATTTGTAATTGGATCATTAATAATGTTTGTTGCGATGGTTGGCATGACTATTGCTGGTGCAAATCTATGGGCAATTATTGCCGCAATCGCATTCTATAACTTGGGTAGTCCAATGGCTGGCGAGGCATTGTATAAAGTTTGGACTCAAGAATCATTTCCAATCGAGGTGCGGTCCTCAATTCAAGGGATTATCAATGGTTTTTCGAGAATTTGCTGTGCATTATTTGCTTTTGTAACACCAGCGTTGGTTTTACCTGGCGTTATTCAAAAAACAATGTGGTGTTTTGCAGGAATTGTACTGATTAGTTTTATTGCGGGTGTGATTATGATTCGATTGCAGCATAAATATGGCACAATTGACTGATCGTGGGGATGATAAAATTGAAAAATAGAATTACAGCAGAGATTTATGACTTACATGTGGAACATTATTCTGGTGATGTTATTGGTATTGCAACAAGTACCCCAAGGTTGTCTTGGAAATACACTGATGCGTTAAAGTCAACAAACAAAGTAGAAATAAAAGTTATCCGGAGCATGTTTGGTAAAGTAACTGAAGAGAAGACGTTTATTGTTAATCCCAAGAACCATCTTTTACTTGCTTGGCCAGATACGCCTTTGGCTTCAAGAGAGCACGTAATTTGCTCAGTGAGAGTAATTGATGATGAAGAGAAGGGGAAATGGGCATCTAACTTAGAATTCGAGGTTGGAATTTTAGACTATTTTGAGTTGCAAGCACAATTTATTGGATCAAGTAAATTAACTGGGGAAACTGACCATAGACGTCTGCCTTTGGTTAGGTCCAAGTTTGAAATAGAGCAACAACCGGTCTATGCGCGGTTATATTTGTCTGCTTTAGGGCTAGTTGAAGGAGAAATCAATGGTAAAAAGTTTACGGATAATATCTTAACTCCCGGATGGACTGATTATAATCATCGAGTTACATACTGGAGCTTTGATGTTCAAAGTGAATTGAGAGCTGGAAAAAATGTTTTGGGATTTTGGATTGGAGATGGCTGGTATCGTGGCCGTTTAGGGTTTAAAGGAGGAAAGTCCAACTTTTATGGCAATAAGATTGGTGTATTTGCCCAACTTGAATTGGGTTTTGCATCTGGGGAAAGAAAGGCTTTTTACTCAAATTCTTATGATGGCCAATGGAAAGTTATCGATGGACCTATTCTGGAATCTAACTTATATGAGGGTGAAACGTACGATTCTCGAGAAGAAATATTTGGTTGGTCTAGTGCTGATTTAGATGATTCTAATTGGCAACCGGTAGCCGAAATTCCATATAATAAGAAGAAGATGGAAATAGCAAGCTTAGAACCAATTAAAGCAAGAGAAGTTCATCATCCAATTTCAATAACGAAACTAGGTGAGAAGCATGGAAAAAGTAATTGGTTGATTGATTTTGGTCAGAACTGTACACAACGTGTGAAATTACATGTTAAACATGCGGAGAAAAATGATGTCATTTCATTACAACATGCGGAAGTTTTAGAAAAAGATGGAAGCATTAGTACACGTCCATTACGAAGAGGATATCAATTAGATAAATTTATTTCAAACGGAAATGATGAACTATTTGAAGCAAAGTTTTCTATCCATGGATTTCGCTACGTGGAATTACGAGGATGGCGAGGGGATCTAACGAGTCAAGATTTGGATACGACAGTTTATTATTCTGCGATGAAACGGACTGGCTATTTTGGTAGTTCAGATAGTACAGTTAATAAATTGCACGATAATATACTTTGGTCGATGAGATCAAATTTCGTTTCGATTCCTACTGATTGTCCACAAAGGGACGAACGTTTGGGCTGGACGGGGGATATTTCCCTATTTAGTAAAACTGCTTCGTATCTGTATGATACTACTAATTTTTTAATGAATTGGCTAAAGGATGTTTCGTATGAACAGAGTGAATTAGGAACTGTACCATTTTATACACCTTATGTTCCACTGGCAGAATGGTCAACACCACAAGCAATAGCAATTTGGGGAGATGCAGTTGTGCGGGTACCATGGACTTTGTACATGGCTAGTGGGGATAAGCAAGTGTTGTGTAAGAATTATGAAATGATTAAGAGGTGGATTGAAGAAGTTAGGGGATACTTATCCCCGGATGGAGTGTGGGACAGACGTCCTCGGTACTCGTTAGGACAATTAGGTGATTGGTTAGACCCCTCAGCACCAGCTAACAATCCAGTTCAGGCTATGACAGAGAAAGAACTCGTAGCGACAGCGTTCTATGCAAGAAGTTGTCAAATTGCAATGAGATCAGCAGTTATTTTGGAGAGAGATAATGATACTGATAGGTATCGGAAATTGTACAAACATGTTGTTCGCGGATTCATTAACCGATTTCTTAAGAAAACCGGTGAGATGACTTCAGATACGCAATGTGCATATACATTAGCCATTTCCTTAGGATTGTTAGATAAAGAGCCAGCGATGAAAGAAGAGGCTGGAATTCGATTGGCAAATTTAGTTAAAGAGTCGAATGGAAAAATCAGTACAGGTTTTGCAGGAACACCGTATATTCTTTCGGCTTTAACGGAGACAAATCATTTGCAGGTTGCTTACGATTTGTTCATGTCAGATAAATGTCCAAGTTGGCTTTATCAAGTAAAAATGGGAGGAACTACAACATGGGAACGCTGGGATTCCATGTTACCTGATGGAAGTGTTAATCCTGGTGATATGACTTCTTTTAATCATTATTCGCTGGGGGCAGTAGCAAACTGGATGCATGAGATTATTGGTGGCCTAAGACAAATTGATGCGGGATGGAGAAAGTTTAGAATCGAACCACAACCTGGTGGTGGTATAAGCTCTGCTAGTGCAGTACACGAGACTCCCTTTGGTACTGCGAAAGTTAGTTGGACTAAAGAGAATGATAAGTTAACTGTTAAATTTACAGTTCCATACGGAAGTGAGGCGGAATTAGTTATACCTGGATATGATATGCATTCGTTTTTTGGTGGGAAATATGATATGAACTTCTCCTTGAAGCCCACCCATTAAAATGTAAATAAAAATGGACGACCCCGTTAATTGAGGTTGTCCATTTTTTAAAGCCGGCGATTATTTCATAGCGGGCTTGATTTCGTTTAGCTTAACCGTGCCACTCCCGGGATACAGCGCCATGCGTTGGGCACGGTAGCTCCAATCGCCGTGCTTGAAGTGGGTGCGGTCGACGTCAAAGACGATTTGATTGGTCTTGCGGTTGACCTCGACGAACTCACTTCGTTTCCCGTTGCTGGCGTAACCGAAGCCAATCAACGTATTGTGGCGACCGACGGCATAACTGCTACCGACGATATTGGTGAAGTTGCGTTGACCTAAGGATTTCCCGAAGCTCCACGTCTTGGTGACCGTGTACTTCAGCTGGTCGATGGAGACGATTTCTCCGGCCGACCACTTCTTGGATTGCTTGGTCTTCCCCCGCGTCACGGGAACGTTGTTGTCGTAGAATTCCAGGGCAATCGACTCGCCCTTGTTCTTGCGCTTGTGAATGATGTTGACGGCGTGCTGGCCGCCATTGTAGCGGTAATGCTTGGTCGTGGGTTGTAACAGGTAAGCTTGATAGCGTTGCGGCAATTTCTCGGGCGCGGCTAAGATCCACTGCAACTTGGTCGTCTTATAGTTGATGGCAAAAATCATATCTTGGTTTCGGCCCGACACAATCAGTTCGTCGCGTTGCGGGTCGTAGACCATCGAGTTTTGATGGAACCAATCGATCTTGCCGTCCGCGCGGTGGGTGCCATCGTACTTGGTATAAGCCGATTTCGGCAAAATCCGCTTGAGGTCAATGACCTTGACGATTTTGGCTGTCTTGTAGTCAATCTCAATCATGGTGTCTTCGACGTACTTGCTACTGCCGTCATCGACCGTCAACAGCAGATTGCGGTTAGGTAGTTGGATGGCATCGTGGTGAATGACCGTATTGGTTTCTAACTTGCTGTGGTCTTGGCGGGTGGGAAATTGGCCTTCGAAATTGTACTGGCGGTAAACGCGGCCGTAAAAGTCGGTCTCCCGCAGCGCGTTGTATTTATGCTCGCTGGCCGAAATCTTGGTCAAAATCAACAGGTGGTTGTTCGCCAGGCGTTTGAATACGTGAGAAATCGGGTTGGTGCTGTACCAACGAACCTTGCCGCGGGCGTCCAGACCGTACGTGGTCCCTTGACTGGAGACGGCAAACGTCAGCCAGTTATTGCCCTTACCCAGAGCCATTTTCTTTGGATGGCTAGTCTTGAGCGTGTTCTTACCGATGCCGTGGGGCGCCTTGCCCGTCTTCAAGGTGTAGGTAGCGTAGCTCTGGTGACCATTTTTCTGGGTAAACGTCAGCGTCACCCGATTGGTCCGGTTGGCGTACAGGCCCAGGACACCGACGGAATGGGCCGTGCGGTAGCCGGCAACGTGTTTGGTCAACGTAGTCTTGGGCGTATCGCCGTGAACGGTCAGCTTGACCTTGGTGGCCGCGGACGTCTTGACCAGAATCAACCCGGACAGCGGGGAGGTCTTGTAGGGATTGACGATGACCTTGGCGTGGGTGATACCAGGCTTGACGTGGCGCAAGTCCTCGCGGTAAGTCGCGTTAAGCTTATTGGTGGCCGTCGTGTTCTTGGTTGACACGGCCGGCCGCAAATTGAGCTTGATTTGGTTGGTCGACAAAATATTTTTCTTTGAATAATGTTGATGGACCAACAAAAGCCGCCGGACGTTGTGCCGTTCATGGTAGGCAGTTGCGCCGCCACCAATCACCAGCACCACGAGCGCGCCCAGCGTAATCTTCCAAAATTTTTTCATGATATGTAATAACTCCTCAAATATTTTCCGTGTTAATCACGAATGAATGCTCTTGCCATTTTAGCAATTATTTTATAAAAATTCAACCGGACCCCCGATGTGGCGGCATTTTTGGTTGGCCGCTTCCCGTTCGCAGTTGAAATTAGTTACTGAAGATTGAAAGTAAAATCAACGCGTTACTTCTCGCAACGACAGTCTGCTATCCACTAAAATTGGTGAAACCAGGAGTCTGCGTCAGCCAGGGTTCCACCTACTATGGGGAACACCTCCAGCCTGAGGAGCGGGCTTCCGGTTCGCTTGAGAGCCTGACAAAGTTCGCCAGACTCTCAAGTCGTCCCACGGTGCAGGCTTCTGGTACAGTCAACTGGGTGAAGCGCTGTACTTTAGGGGAGGCAATCGTTTACATGAAGTAAGTTGTGCACGTCCCTATCGTCATGGTCTGAAATCTTGTATACTATTATTATCAAGATGAGATGGGCACTGCGGCCTGTCGGGAGGAGAATCTCATTGGACAAACAAGATCGACTAAATTTTAAATTAGGGGCAAAACAACAAGTCTCTGGCAATTTTAAATTCTATTTACTCTTATCAATTCTATGGATGGCCATGCAGTGGATCGGCGGTAGCATGTACGCCCGTGACATGAATTGGGCCGAACGGGTCCTGAGCGACGGCAGTGCCACGATTGGCTGGAACGGGTTTTTCTCATTTGCGGGACTGTTCTTCTTAGTGGCCAGCATGCTGCGGATGGGGGTTCGCTTGACCATGATCGACCTGGACCGGGGTAAGATTGAGGCCAACAACCCGATTCAACGGTCATTTGCGCTGTTCGACAAGGGCCAATATTTCTTAGGCTGGATCTTCATCAGTATTCTCACGGGAATCTTCGTGGCACTGTGGTCATTGCTGTTCGTTTTCCCTGGCATCATCAAGGCCTACGCTTATTCGCAAGCCTTCTTCATCTACCGCGATGCGTACGACCGTGGCGAAAAAATGACGGCGCTCCAAGCCATCACGGCGTCGCGAAAATTAATGGACGGCAACAAATCGTTTTTGTTCATCATGGACCTGAGCTTCATCCTCTGGTTCATGCTGGTGGCCATGACGTTCAACATTGCCGGGCTGTTCGTGGATCCGTACTACGACCTCACCCGGGCCAAGTTCTACAACCAATTGGTCGTGCGGCAACAAGACGTTCCGGGTGGCTCGCAGTTTACGGCGACCGACCATGATTCTGAAAATTAATCGTCATCACTAAAAGACTTGCCGCGGGGCAGGTCTTTTTTTGCTGAGCGCTAAGTTTGACGGGTGGTCGCTTCGTGGCTGGGACATCCCGTCTGCTAACTAGGAGGTAGACTAAAAAAAGCTTGCCAAATCGAGTGTACTAGGTATAATAGTACACACAGGACACGTAGCCAACCACCAAGGGGTGAACCAAACATGCAAATGAATGACTCCAGTCTGCCATACTACGAGCAGCTGGTTTGGCGGGTCAAGCAACAGATTGTCCAGGGCATTTTAAAGCCGGGCGACCGGTTGCCGTCGGTCCGCGATATGGCGCGACAAGAACAGCTGAACCCCAATACGGTCAGTAAGGCATATAAACAATTGGAAACGCAACAGGTCATCACCACCGTTCACGGCAAGGGCACGTACGTCCGCGAAACCGCAACGGCGCCGGGCGATTCAGCTCAGGTGGTCGCCAGCAAGAAGCAACTTCTCACGTTACTCACCGAGATTCGCTATCTGGGCGTGCCGTTAGATGAGGTCGTGAGTTGGATCAAACAGGCATATGAGGGGGTAGAACAGTGACCTTACAGGTAAACAACTTAAGTAAGCAAATCGATAAACGCCAAATTATTTCCGACATTACCTTTAACTGGGCGCCGGGCGAAATTATCGGCTTGGTCGGTCGGAACGGTGTCGGTAAGACCACGCTGTTTCGGACCATGGTCAATCATTACGTGGCCGACGCCGGTCAAGTGCTGGTGGATGATCAGCCGATTCAGCGGACGCCCACGCGACAACGGGATATTTTCTTTTTAGATACGCAATACAATTTTTTAAGCAATTATAGTTTGAAGGAACTACCAGATTTCTACAGCGTGGTGTATCCCAACTTCGATCGGCAACGCTACAACGAGTTGCTACGGCATTTTGAATTGAACGCCGGCGACCAATATCGGCGGCTATCCAAAGGGATGCGGGCGATGGTCAACATCATTTTGGCGCTGACGTCTAACGCAACGTATTTAATTTTAGACGAACCCTTTGATGGGCTGGATGTGATCGTGCGCGAAAATATCGCGACCATGGTGATCGATGAGGTGGCCGACCAGCGCAAGGGCTTCTTGATTTCCTCGCATGACTTGAATGAGCTGGACGGCTTGAGTGACCGGGTACTCTTGCTCAAGGACAGCCAGTTGGCCCACGATTACAATCTGGAAGACATCCGGGCGACGGCCAAGAAGATTCAGTTGGTCTTGCCAGACAAGACGATTCCGGCCGTGCTCAAGGAACACAGTCATCTGATTCGCGTGTCCGGCCGGGTGTTGGTGGTCGTCATCACGAATTACACCGCCGACATCGACCAGCAGTTACGGGCCTTACATCCCGTCTTGTTGGAAGAATTACCGTTGACACTCGAAGACCTGTTCCGGGCGAACTTGGCCCACGACACAGGCTATCAATTACTCAAGTAGGGGGCAGAGACTTTGCAAAATCAAGTGACAAAATTAATCTGGCGCCGGCATCGGCGGACATTTGTGTTGGCGGGGCTGCTCTCCTTGCTGGTAGGGGTGGCCAATGACTTGATCACCTTGCACACGTTGAATCAAATGCCGGGGCACACTGAATTAGTGAAGGCCAGCATCAATCACTGGCAAGTGTATGAGGGCGGTAGCTTTCCGGCGTATTCGTTTTGGCTGTTCATCGTGGCCTGGGCGCTCGGTCTGGTGTTAATGAATCAGGACCTGAAGGATAACTTTAATCAATTCTTATTCAGTAGCGGCTTTTCCCGTCAGCGGGTCTATTGGACCAAGTTGTGGCAGGGCCTGGCCGCAACGTTCGTAATCGTCGTCTTGACGCTAGCCGTGCAGTATGGTATTTTTTGGGTCAGTCTTCCGGCACGGGTGGGGTTCCATCTTGCCTGGCCGGGACTGATTACCTCGTGGGGCTATGGCTTGGCCGGCTCACTGGGGATGTTTGCGATGTGCTGGTTTGCGGCCCTGATCGTGGGGCAGACCGGCGCGTTAGTCGTGACCCTCATTGGGTTCACTCTGTCACTGTCCGGCGTGGCCGCTATTTTTGAACGACTGAATAGCAAAGGTGGCTTGGGATGGGACTTAAACGGCGCCCAATTGGCCTGGCTATCTGCCGGGTCGTGGGTCGTGGCGGCCCTGATCCTATTCATCTGGGGCGCGTACCTGTATCAGCACCTATCGCTGGAACACAATGGCGAATATCTGCTCTTCCCAGAATTGCGCGTACCGGTTTACATCGTGTTCGTCGTCTACGTGACCGGCGTCAATGGGTTCAACGGGACGGACGGATACAGCACCGTCATCAGCTTTTTGGTCGCCGCCGCCTTCGGCTATTTCTGGCTCTGGCGGCCCAGCATCATGGCCAAATGGCATCGGTGGCGCTCGCAACGTGAAGGCTAGAGAGTAAGTCGGCGTAGGATTTAAACGAAACAACTGGTAGTCCACGGATTACCAAGGGGAGTGACCAGCGGCGTTGGGGAACGCTGCTGATCGACAAGCCGGCGATAGTCGCTGGTAAATGAAAAATGGTGTTCCTGACTGTTTACGCAGTGGGAACACCATTTTTGGTTTGAAATAGATTTTAGCAATGTTGCTGGGACGGGTATTCTGTCCGTTAAAATTACTGAAACCAGGAGCCTGCGTCAGCCAGGGTTCCGCCTGCTCTGGGGAACGCCTCCGGCAAGTTGACGTCTATCAGTAACAACGTGTAGGCAGGAACCTTGCTGACAAGTTAGTTGTCACCAGGGGCTAAGACAATTGCTAGTGGCAAGCACTTCTGTAGCCGAGAGTTCGCCAAATATGGGTTCAGCCGTGGGAGTTGTCTTAGCGGCGCGGTTCATGCCGCTTAGACAACTGGCGTCTTTGAGACGTGAACTTCGGCTCAAAGCGAGGCCGAGACCGCTTCTCAGGCTCGGTCCGGTCCGCCCACCGCGTTCCAACCCATAGTTGGCGGACGGTAGGCGGTCAGTATCCACAATCCCGTCAGCCATATAAAATACTAAGTCCGGTGCAAGTACCAATCATAGATAGCGTGCGCCGCGTCGGCGTGGAGGTAGCGCAGCTCGATGGCCTGGTTGTGGTTGCCGTGGCGGATGTTGACGACCAGATGGGCCAAGTGGGTGCGTTTCATCCAGATGGACCGGGTCACCTTCATCGACTGAATTTTTTCAGTTGGGATGTAGTACAGCTCCCGTTCCCAGAAATGGCCGGTTTGCAGCGCCAATAACTTGGGGGACAACAGGGCGCCAGCTGTATTCTTGGCGGCGAAGCGACCTTGCAGTGCGGCAATTGGCAAGAGAATCAGACTGAGCCAGCCCCAACTGGGCCACAGCCACCACAGCAAGGCGATGGGCACCGCGACGACCAGCATGGTATTGCGGATTTGATACCAGCTGCGGGCGACACGTAGGGCGGACAAGTCCGGCTGCTGGCTGGGGAGCCACTGAATGAACGGCTGCATGGTGCGGTAGACGATGGCATTGTCAATCACCGGCATCACGACCAGGTCATTGTCGTCATCGTCGCTGGCAGCCTTCGAAGCAACCAGGACCTGAATCGTCTGGAGGTGCAGCCACTGCCGCAAGATATTTTGCTTGATGCGGACCCCCTGCAAGCGGTCGAGCGGAGCCGTGACGGTGTTACGTTGAAATAGACCCTTGGCTGCGACTAATTGGTGGTTGGACCGGGACAGTTCGAAATGATAATAGCGCGTCAGGGTCCACAAAAAGGCGCCCAGCCAGGCAATCAGGACGATGACGATAGCCCCGCCAATTAGCAGGGTCAGCCCTAAATGACTGGCGTCGTCGATTAAAGCATCGGCCACCTTGTGCGGAATCTTATTGTACAGTCCCAGCAGGACTAATAGAAACGGAATGAAAATCAGGGACGTCAGGCCAAATTTGACCAGGTCACGATAATTGATTTGATAATAGGCAGCTGGCTGGGGGGTAGCGGTGACGGGGGCCGGTTCAGTTGCGGTAGCCGGCGAATCGTCTGTCTGCGGATCCGTTGCCGTTGGGGCGGTCGTCGCGACTTGCCGGTAATGATTGATCAGCTGGGCGACGGTGATGGGCACCGCGGTCAACCGGGCTTCCGGCGCACTGTCGCTGTGGCTCGCCGTTTCGATCAGGACCTCTTCAAGTTTGAACGGACGCAGGTAAAACCACTGCTTGTTTTGGACCGTTTGAATCCGAGCGTAGGGGATGTGCTCGTGGTGTCGCACGAAGACGCCGGAGTGGACGACTATCGCGTCGGGCGCGATGACGTAGGTCAGCGTCAACCATTTGGCAAGCGGCCAGATGAAGAAGGCGACGAGTAGAATCGTCATGATGCCCCAGAACCAAATCGAGGTGTAGTCGTGGCTGGTGAGCACCAGAATCAGTAAAAACCAGTAGTCCTTGATGGATTTAGCGATGTGCTGGAGCAGACCCAATGGGTGCGTGCGTTTAGGCTTGGTCATGGCGCGCCTCCTGCGCCAACCGCATGATTTGTTCACGGAGGCGCTCAGCTTCGGCTAACTCTAGACCCTCGATGTCGTGGCTGGTGGAGGCCGTCGCAATCGAGACCTTAGTCAATTTCTGCCACTGCAACAGGGGGCCAGCGTTTAGGGTGACGTTTTGTACCCGGGCAATCGGGATGGCCACCCGTTTTTGGAAAATGAAGCCGGCTTGCATTTCCACTGCCAAATCAGTGATGTGGTAGCGGGTGAAGCGGTAGCGATATGGAATCAGGCCGGCTTCGATGAGCGGCTCGATAACGGTCAAAATCAGGGCAAATATGGGAACCCAGATGGACCAGTCCCAGTAGCGGTGGGCCAGCCAGAGCAACCCGCTGATGACCAGCAGGGCGACCAGGCTGCCTAGGGCGCTCAGCCCCCAGATACGCTTGATGCGTGGTGGTAGTTGATGATTAGTTGATGGCATAAAAAGTGAACTCCTCCCTTGTAGGTCTAAGTGTAGCAAGTCCCAGTCAGCTTGACAATGGGGGGTGATAAATAATCAATCATGTAATTAAAGCTGGCATAGACGGTTAAGGCATTAATGCAAAAAACTGAAAATGGCCTTCACCCGAGAGCCGTGGGCGTCAAACGTTTAACGTGGTCGGCTGCGGTGAAAATGAGGATTGACGAGCACTAATGGACCCCGTATAATAGCTAGAAACAACCAAATTGTCCTTTTAATTTAGTCCCGTGAGGCTAACAAAGGTCCGGTAGTCACTTAAGTTTAATGTGAGCTAGCGGCCTGACTCCTTGCGGGATCCGGCCGCTTTTTTCATGGCCGGCGGTTGCAAAGAAAGTATTGGAGGAGTTTTTTCATGGCACAAATTTACGTCGCAAGTCCCTTTTTCAGTCCCGAACAGGTCGACCGGGTCAAACGCCTGGAAGCCGCGTTGGCAGCGAACCCCACGGTCAAGGACTTCTATTCACCCCGGCTGCATCAAGACGCCGCTAACGAACAGTTCACCAAGCCTTGGGCCACGGAAATCTTCCATCGCGACATGGACCAAATCGCGGCCGCGGACGTCATCGTCACGGTCATTGACTTTGAGGCGAAGAATCTGGATTCAGGAACAGCCTATGAATTAGGGGTCGCCACGATGAGCAACAAGCCAATCTTGGCGCTACAAGAAAAGGACGAGGCGGTCAACTTGATGATCACCGAAAGCATGCACTGGTACACCAAGCAGGTCGATGATTTCAAGACGTACGACTTCAACACCCTGGCTAAGGGCGAATTCGTCGGCGAAATCTTGTAAAGTTGACTACCCAGTATGCCCCCGGCGACTAGATTGGTCGCCTTACCGTCCGGCAAATATGGGCTGGAACGCGGTGGGCGGACATTCAGTCCAACCGCAGGCAACTGGTAGTAACACTCTATAATTTCAAAAAAGTGAATAAAAGAAAGGTGAGGAACCGTGGCACAAGAGGTTAAAACAGCCGCAACGACGCAGACGGCCAAAACATTTGGACGCGTTGAATCAATCCCCATGGCACATCGGCGGATGTCCAACTGGGATTTATTTGCGACTTGGATTGGCGCTAACGCCAATAACGGAACGTGGTACATCGGTGGGGTCATTGCGGCCTGTGGCTTTGTCACAGCGTCGACGACCTTGGTGATTGTCGGCCTGATTTCCTATGCATTGCTGGCGGTGGCCAGTTACATGGGGTATTGCACCGGCGTACCAGCCATGGCGCTCACTCGCGCTTCATTTGGCTTACGGGGGAGCTTCATTCCCTCGGCAATCAACGTGATTCAATTTATCGGTTGGGCGGCCGTCAACACGTTTATCGCCGCCACATCGATCAGTTATATTTTCGGTGAACTCTTTGGTTGGCCGCTGTACGGCAAGCCAGGCGGGACGTTTGGCCTGATTGTCGGGATTTTGATTATGAGTGTCTTGCATTTGTTAAGCATCTCATTGGGCGAGAAATCTGTCCGCATGATTGAACGGGTCGGCATCATTTTGGTGGTCGTCTTCGTACTTTGGGAATCCGTCGTGGTCTTCCAAACGGTCTCATTTCACGAAATTGTCACGTGGCACGCCCCCGCTAACTTGCGGATGTCTTCAGGCGTGGCGGCCGACACGCTAGCGGCCTTCAATTTGGCCTGGGTCACCGCGGCTTCTGATTTCAGTCGCTTCACGGCGAAAAAATCGGCTGCGACCATGGCATCATTTCTCGGTGCCAATTTCGGGCTATTCTGGTTTGCCTTCATTGGCCTGTTCGCCACGATTGGTACGGCGGTCTCACTGAACCATTTTGACCCCAACAACTCGGACCCAAGCACGGTCGCCGCAAAATTAGGGCTAGGTGTGATTGCCTTACTGGTCATCGTTTTGACCAGCACCACGGCCAACGCGGTCAACTTGATGTCGGCTGGGTCGGCGCTGACGAATATGACGCACCGGTTGTCATTAAACGTCAGCCTGTGGATCGTCACGATTGCGGCCACATTGGTGACGTTCATTCCGGTCTATCTGGCCAGCTTCTTGGACGTGTTTGAAACGTTCCTGGACGGTATCGGCATGTTCCTGGGACCAGAAATTGCGATTTTCTTAGTCGATTACTTCTGCTTAAAAGGCCAGCAATACCGGCTGCCAGAATTGACCAAGGTGCGCGGTGCTTACTGGTACAGTCACGGCATCAATTGGGTCGCCGTGGCCAGCTGGGTTCTGGGCGTCGTGGCTTATTGGGGCCTGAAACAGGTCACGGTGATTGCCACCACGGTTGGCGCCACCTTCATTGCCATGGCGGTGACCGCCGGCATTTACTGGGTGGGCATGCACGTTACGCGCAGTCACGCCACCGCGGCCCTTACGAAGTAGCTTAACTTCACAGTTGGTCGGTGATGGTGAAAGGCCAATTGTCAAATGAAGCCAAAATTAAAAACTCCCCCGTCAGTCCTTTGCTGGCGAGGGAGTTTTTGGCGGACGATGGTTGGTGTTGCCAAAGCTGGAAGCCATTTCTATGATTGGTGACAATCAGCAACCCTATGTTAGTTGAAGGCTGAGTTAATACCTTGACTCTTGGAGCGATGGCGTTTTGTCCACTAAAACTGGTGAAAGCAAGGCCTGCGTCAGCCAGGGTTCCGCCTGCTCTGGGGAACACCTCCAGCCTGAGGAGCGGTCTTCCGGTTCGCTTTGAAGCCTGGCAAAACCGGCCAGGCTTCAAAGTCGTCCCACGCTGTAGGCTGAGACAAAACCTCAGCCAACACCGTTGTCACAGCTGGCTCCACCCTGGCTGCCTCCGGCGGGATTGGCGATTACCAGCAAGACTGTGTTAGTCAAAGACTAGTTGCCAAAACAGTTGTTACCTGGGGCTAAGTCGACCCTTACTGGCAAGCACTCCTGTAGCCGAGAGTCCACCAACTATGGGTTCAGCCGCTGAAAAAGAGTGGGACAACAGGCGATTAACTAGCGGTGTTAAGCGGAACCAGTTGCCTGTTGGCGCACGTTTCGGCTATGAGGCCAGAGACGCGGGTTTCCGGCTCAAAGCGAGGCCGAGACCGCTTCTCAGGATCGGTCCGGTCCGCCCACTGCGTTCCAACCCATAGTTGGCGGACGGCAGGCGGCTAGCTCAAACTACGAAGCTGTGAACGACTAATTCTTACGCCATCAGTCGCGTGGTGACAATAGTTCTAGCTGATTTTTGTCTTTCTTCAGATACGCAGTCTAAAAAAGGCTTCCCACCGTCTCACGAAGAGATGGCGGGAAGCCTTTGGTGTTACTTGAGCCAGTTACGCAGGGACGGCCAGCTTTCGTGATTGACGATGAGCCGGGGCGTCTCGTTGAGGTTCGTGTCAGACGTCACGATACCCGAATCTAACGTCGCGACCCAGTCCAAGTCTTGTTGGGCCAGGAAGTTGTTGATTTGAGCGGTTCCGCCACCATAAGGGTAGGCGAACGACGTGGCATTGACGCCGGTGTGGTCCTTCAACTCCTGAACAGATTTGGCAAAGTCACGTTGGAATTTGCCATAGTAGTGGGGTTGCAGGAAAACCGGTTGCATTTTTGGGGTTAAATGGTGCAGGTTGTGGGTGTGTAACCCCAGGGTCATCAGTTGGCCGGCTTCGTCTTGGGCAGCCTTGATCTGCCGCCACGTGGCCATTTGACTACCTTCCCGGTACATGCCGGTGTTCCCGGTAATGATGAAGGTCGTGAACGGGAAGTTGTAGTGACGCATCACGGGGATGGCGTTGTCAATGACACTACGGTCGATGTCGTCAAAGGTTAAGACGACGTACTTGCCCTTGATGGGCCGGTGCGACTGAACCATGCGGGCCATGGTCGTGGCCGAGATGACGTTGACGTGATTCTTCTTGAGAAAGGCCATTTGTTCAGCGAACTCATCAGCCGGCACATTGAATTCGTGAAGCTGTGAGTTGTTGGAAAGCGTCTCCGCAATTTGCGTCGACACAGAGTGTTTGAGCACCCGATGGTAACAGAAGACCATGATACCGTTCTTCATTTTTCGAAAACGGGCAGGGAGCGCGTAGCTTTCTTCAGTTTGATGTTGCTTGGTGGCTTGATGTTGGTAAGTCCAGCCGAGGCTGAAGACCAGTGTCAAGACCAACGCAATCAACAGTCCTTGGCGCGTATGACGTTTCATGCCCGGTCCTCCTTTGTCAGGTGGACCCATCGGAAACAGCCATAGGCCGGGACGATGAGCAGTAACACGCCAATCAGAATCAAAATAGCGTTATTGGCGTGGGGTTGTAGGTTGAGTAGCAGGTACAAACTGACTAAGCCGTCGCTGTACCAACCCAGACTGAAGCTGATATTGGCAAAGACGACTAGCGCGATGAACAGCCACAGGGCGATTAAAATCACGGCCCGTAAGACGCGGCTACCTCGGCTAGTTTGGTGACGCACGATTGGATCAAAATTTGGATTCTTCACGGTTATAACCCCCGATCTGGACTCCGCCAAGTCCCTTTACGTTGGGGACTGACGAAGTAAGAAGCGATAGCAGATAGGCAACTGACTAAGTTGACCATCCAGTAGTACAGCACGTAGATGGGCACTAAGAGCAGTTCCGGTCCAGCTAATTTGGCCGTCATTTGTGAGGACACGAAGCCCACGGTAAATTGAATGCCACTGAGGCACAACAGGATGACCAGCAAGTTGCCGTCTAGCGACAGCCCGTGGAGGTACCACAGCTTGATGGTGTAGGCCAGGATGCTGAGCGCCGTGGAAATGGCCCAGAGATTGCTGACGACGGTTTCTAACAGTAAGAACCGTTGCCCCCAGGGATTGCGATAAAAGCCGCGCCAGTTGGTGACCAGGACTTCTAGTCCACCACGTGACCAGCGTTGTCGTTGCTTGATTAGTCCCCGTAGGCGTTCGGGAACCAAAATCCAGCAAATGGCCCGCGGTTCATAAGCCACGCGCCAATGGTGGCGGTACATCCGCCAGGTAATGTCGATATCCTCGGTCATGACAGCCGGATTCCAGCCGCCGACCTGTTCTAAGGCTTCGCGACGAAAGGCCACGATGACGCCAGAAACGGTGGTGATGGACCCGGTCAAATAGGCCTGGGCCTTCTTGATTAAATCAATTACCCCGATATACTCCAGTAATTGTAGCCGGCCCAACAGATTGGAACGGTTCCGTACGACGGGCTTGCCGGTGACGGCACCAAAGTCGGGTTGTGACGTCAAGGTGGTGACCAGTTGCGTGACCGCGTCGGGTGCCAGTAAACTATCGGCGTCGATGCCGACGAGGTAGTCCCCTTTAGCAGCCTTGAGTCCCTGGTTCAAGGCGTTGGCCTTCCCCTGGTTCGTTGGCAAAGCCACGATGGTCATCGGCACGTTGGTCCACGTGGCTTTAAGCCGGTTCATGATAGCCAACGTGTCATCGGTGCTACAGTCGTCAATCAGTACCAGTTCGTATCGTGCATAGTTTAAACTGGCTAAAGACCGGACGGCAGCGTCTAGTGTGTCCGCTTCATTGTGGGCAGGAACCAAGATCGACACAAACGGTTGTGTCTGCGCATCAAGGAGGGTCCGCGGTTGTCGGCGTCGATAAAGACTCGAAAACAGACAGCCCGTGATCCAAATGATGGACACGAAAATTGGATACCCGACCACAAAGGCGGTATTGAGATTGTTAAACCACATAACTTTGTATTCTCCCCCAGAATTTCACTTCACATTATTAATTAGCGGCTATCAGCATACCACAGCCGGGTGAAGAATGGAAAGCCTAAAATGAAAAATGACGAAATCGTAACCTTTCATAATATTCTTAATGAAAACGTCATTTACTTGAGCGGCCCATAGCGCCGGTGAACAGCGGCCGTGGTAAAATATAGAAGAAAAGAAAAACTGAAAGGGTGATCGAAATGATGCAACAGATGCCAATCCTACCCTTGGTCCAACGGCTGACGGAAGGCGAAAGTGTGACGTTGTCGACGGATAAGGGTGAAGACGTTCGGGTATCGCCAGAGGTCGTTGACGGCCAACTGACGGGCAATTTTGTCAGCACCAATCTACCGGGCGTTCGCTACGACGATCCCCGGATTATTTTGAAGGAAACATTAGCCAAGTTTGATGAGCAGGGTGTGACCATTGACAGCATTGATTAGCTGAACCCCTGATTGCCCCTGAACCGGCGACAACCGTCGCGGCTCGGGGGCTTTCGGCATACTCAGGGGGAATTACAGGGGGAGAGAGCAGTGAAAATTGATTTTGCGATGTTAACGGCCAAGGACCTCTTGAAGATCCAGCTGTTAACGTATATTCGTGACCAGGCCGGGGAGTTTAGCCTCACGGATTTCGCGACGATGGCGGACGTGAGCTATTCGCGGGCCTATCACGTGTTATTGAATTTACGGAGTGATCTGTTGGTGCTCGACCAGCAGACAGTTTTGACGAAAGACTTACTAACCACACGGGTGACAATGGACGATTACCGGCACTGGCTGTACCGGCAAAGCGTGCCGTACTTAGCCATGCGGGCGACGCTGACCGGGGAATATCAGCAAACCAGCGACTTTTGTGCGGCCCACGAGATTAGTTTGTCAACCTTTAACCGCCGGATGCGACCAATGAAACACGAACTGGCTCAATATAATCTTCAGCTGTCAGCCAGTCCCTTGCGTCTGGTGGGCAACGAAACGCTGATTCAGCTACTTTATTTTATGTTATTTACCACGACGCTGACACCGGTCACGGAATTACCGGTAGTACCCACGCAACTGCAGGTCTTGCACCAGCAGTTGGTCAAGACCTACACGCAGTCTGGCTTATATCAAGATGCGGTCAGTCTCCAGCAGCGGCGCGACCTCATGATTACGCTGGCTTTGTTGCGGTTGGCCCAGGGTCACCGCTACCCCGCGTTGCGCTTGCCGTTAGTCCATTTGACGGACCTGCGCGAACTGGCGGGCCAATTTCAAACGCGGCTGGGCGACTCGCCGCAGCAGGCCTTGACGGAATTGGCCACGCTGGATTACCTGTTGACGAGTTCGCCTTACTTCGTGCGGGCCTTACAACCAAAGGCGATGGCCCGACTGTATCGCGGCTTGCGTCATCGAAATGGTCGTTACCAATTGGCACCTGGCGTGGCTGAACTGGCCGACTTTGCGCAGGGGGATGACTGGTTTGCCAACTGGTTGTTTTCCCTGTGTCAGTTCATGTTACTGTTCAGAGTGGACCCACTGTTGCGACCAGAAATCACGGCGCTGTACCAGCCGACGCCGTCTTCGTCCGCGGCCGCGTTAGTGATGGCGGAAAATATGGGCTTGCTGTATCCACAACAGGTCGGCAAAATGGACCTGCGGATGGTGCAGAAATACTTGAGCAAGTACACGAACGGTCTGACCTTGACCGCAGCCAAAGTCGAAATCCTGGTGACCTACGATATGATCGGGGTGACCACGGATATCTTCAACCGGCTGCTGAGTGGCATCGTGCATTTGAGCTTACTGACGGACCAAACGACCATCGACCCGCAACATCGCGATAACTACATCGTGGTGTACGGCGTCGACCCGCGCGCCGAGGCCTATGCGCGGCGGGAAAAACTGGAGATTTTTCACTGGGTCAAGGAGCTGCCATATGGGGAAAACTTAGACCGGCTGATTCGCAAATTGCGACACCACGAGCTGTCCCTGTTCGCCCTAGACTTCAACAACCACAGTCATCCGGAAGATGAGGATTAAGTTAATCTGGCTGACGAGGTTGATGGGTCTGGCCGCCTTACCGTTCGCTAGCTGTGAGTCGGTACGCTGTAGGCGGACGGGGCGAGCCTGAGAGGCGGTCTCGCCCCTCAGTTTGGAGCCGATAAATCGCGTCTCCAAACTGCCAGTAGCCTAACCAGCTAAAGGCGCTGCTCAGGCTACTCCTACGGCTGAACTCACAGCTAGCGAACTCTCGGCTACTATAGTGGTGGTCAGTGATGTTGGCTAAGCCCGTGGTACCAGTGACTGTAATTGTGTTGGGGTGTCGACGACGAGCGAGTCGATTAGCTGTGATTGCTGATAAAATTAAGACAAATTGGCGAGTCTGGGGGGTTCCCTTAGGCTCGTTTTCGTGTTGATAGTGGTGTGGGGGGATGCTGGTCAGAAGGGTATTGGAGAGTTTGAAAAATCATTGGTCCAGGTTGTCAGTAAAACGCTTGGTGTCGGGTAGTCATCTGTTGTAGCCGGTAGTTCGTCAAATATGGGTTCAGCCGTGGGAGTTTTCTTAGCGGTGGTCTTTGCCGCTTAGAAAACTGGCGTCTTTGAGACGTGAACTTCGGCTCAAAGCGAGGTGGTGAGACCGCTCTTTGGCTCGCCCCGTCCGCCCACCGCGTTCCGACCCATAGTTGGCGAACGGTAGGCGGCCAGGTCATACTGTCCAGTGTTTTTCTGGTGGCATGGCCAAAATGACTCGCAAGTGCGGTAGAATAGGAATGAATGAACAATGGGAGGTGGCGTGATGACGCCAGCAGCATTTAGTACCGGCCGGGTACAAGTGAATAAAACCATCGCAGAACTGCGGAGCATGGGCAAGGCAGCCCGGACGCAGGTGCCCTTTGCGGCGCTGGGGAGTTACACCCCAACGAACCGCGACAGTAATCAGATGATGGATCGGATTCGGCAACTGTTGATTCCGGAGCTTTTGCCCGAACGGACGCAGCGGATGGGGGCGTCGGCCTTCGCTTTTTTCCGCGGGACAGCTGAACTGATGGAAGCGGACCTGAGCGCGCAACCGGACTCGACGATTGCCACGTTCATCTGTGGGGACGCGCACATTGGGAACTTTGGGTTTTACGCGTCGCCAGAACGGCGGCTGTTGTTTGACCTCAACGATTTTGACGAAGCGGGGATCAATCCTTGGGAATGGGATTTGAAACGCCTACTGGTCAGCGTGTTACTCGCGGCCCAAGCCAACGATTTCAAAGAAAAGAAAATCAAGCAACTGTTGCCGCTGGTGTCGGCGACGTATCGTAAGAGCATCAAGCGCATGTTTGAACAGACCACGCTCAGCCGCTTCTACCCGATGAACGAGGTGGAGAAGCTGGTCAAAGCCAGTGCGCTCGATGAGGACAGTTCCAAACTGTTGACGTCCATCATGGGGCGGGCTAGCAAGCGCGATTCCGAACAAGTCGTGCGTAAATTTACCACGCTCGATGTGCGCGGCAACCTGTGTTTTCGGGAAAATGCCCCGCGGACGACCCACGTGGATGACGACTTTACTAGCCACATTGCGGCCTATTTCGCGGCCTATCGCCAAACGTTGCGGCCCGACGTGAATCTCTTGTTGTCGCAGTATCACATCACGGATGTGGTGCGGCACAGCGTCGGCGTCGGTAGCTTTGGCTCGCGGTGCTATTTGGTGCTGTTGACCAGCATCGACGGTTCGCATTTGGTCTTGCAGGTCAAAGAGGCCTTGCCAACGCGGCGCCAAGGGAGCCAGCAAGCGACCCACATCACGGTTGCCCTGGAAAAGACGGAAGGCCAACGCATCGTCGATTGTCAGAAAATTCTGCAGTCGGCCTCGGACCCATTTCTGGGCTATTTCGCCGGTGCCGAACAGAGCTTTTACGTCCGCCAGTTCCGCGACATGAAGGAATCCATCGACTTGACCCAACTGGACTGGGACCAATTTCAAACGTACGCCAACACCTGCGCCTGGACGCTGGCGATTGCCCACTGCCAAAGCCCGACCGCGGCCATGATTCGCGGCTACTTGGGAAATGGAAAACAGTTCGACGACGCCATGGCTGATTTTGCCTGGGCGTACGCGGACCAGGTCCAACATGACTACCAAGCCTTCGTTGATTACCGCCTAGCTTAGCGGTGTGCCACAGGAATGTGGTTCGTGGTACAATGTAAGCGGATACATTATTGATGGGAGTGAGGTTCGGATGCCAGAGCAGGAACAGTTACAGAAGTTGACCCAAATTTATACATTGGTGACGCAGTGCTACAATCAGCCGTTGCCGGAGTTGGCCATTAATTTACCGCAGTGCCAACTGATGAGCTATGTTGCGGCGGAACAAATGACGGTTGCTCAGGTGGCTCACAAGCTGAATTTTTCCGCGACGCGTACGTCCAATCTCGTCGTCGATCTGTGCAAGCGCGGGTATCTGAAACAACAGGTCGCGGACCACGACCGGCGTCGACGCTATCTGGGGTTGACCCAGTTGGGAACGGAAAAGATGGCGCTGATTCGGCAGCAGTTGCCGACGATTTTACAAAATACGCTGCGGACGTTGCAGGATAAGCGTTGATTTACATAGATAGACCGAAGACCTGGGCGTGCTGTGCCCGGGTCTTTGGGTTTTAGTGGCGGTTATAGTCAATAGACTAAAGATTGAAAGATGAAAATCAGCTAGCACTATTGTCACTATGCATTAAAGTCAGATATTTACAGCTTCGTAGTTTGTACTGGCCGGTAAAAGTCGACTTAGCCCCAGGCAACAGCTGATCTAGCAACTGGTCTCTAGCACAAGGTTACTGATAATCGTCAACTCGCCGGAGGCAGCCAGAGGTGGAGCCAGCTGTGTCGACGCTGTAGACTGAGGTTTTTTCTCAGCCTACAGCGTGGGACGACTTGAGAGACTGGCGAGTTTTGCCAGGCTTTCAAGCGAACCGGAAGACCGCTTCTCAGGCTGGAGGTGTTCCCCAGAGCAGGCGGAATCTCTGGCTGACGTAGGCATCTGGCCTCACTAATTTTAGTGGACAGAACACTATTGTTCCGGGAACTACCGGGTTAATACTATTTTCACCCCTTAGACTACAGTCAATAGAAAAGCGAGTCCGGGAGAACTTCTCCTAGACTCGCTCATTTTGTCTGGCGTTAAGGCTGGTAGCTGACCAGCCGGCTATAGGCTACGTTTGTGTGAGGCTTGGAGTTGCTGACTGGCGGCGTGACGCGACCACCCATCGGCAATAAGTCCGGCCACCACCAGGGTCAACAAGCCCCCGGTGCCCAGCGCCCCCAAGCCAATGACGGCCGGGGTGAGTTGGCGGGTGATTACGGCGGCGAGTCCGGCCAAAACCAAGATGGCGATGAACAACGGCGCTAAAATTTCCAAAAATACTTTGAGATTTGACATTTACGGGACCACTTTCTGAAAAAAGATTGTCCAACCATTATCTAGCAAGAACCGTGAAAACACAAGAAAATTTGGTATTTTTGGGGTTATTTATTTAATGGGTAATATAAAATAAAAGTTAGGAACGTTTAAAAAAAGCTTGATAATCCCCGGTGAGTCAGTATAATAATTGCATATCATCAAGATAGGGGAGTGGGAAAATATGACAGACAACGTTTCAACGAAGTCGCCTTTGGTCGGCAGCGCAAACGGACCGTCATTGCAAGAAATTAATGGATCCGTCAAGATTCCTAAGGAGAAGGGCTTCTTGAAGAACCTGTTGGCCTTTTCCGGGCCGGGAGCGTTAGTGGCCGTGGGTTACATGGATCCGGGGAACTGGGTAACGTCGATCGGTGGGGGTGCCCAATACGGCTACCTGTTGATGTCTGTGATCTTGATTTCGAGTTTGATTGCGATGTTGCTACAGTACATGGCAGCTAAACTGGGAATCGTGACGCAAATGGATTTGGCTCAAGCTACGCGAGCCCATACCACCAAGCGCATTGGCGCCATTTTGTGGGTCGTCACGGAGCTGGCCATCATGGCTACGGATATCGCCGAAGTGATTGGGGGCGCGATTGCTCTGCAGCTGTTGTTCGGCGTGCCGTTGATTTTAGGGGTCTCGTTGACCGTATTTGACGTCTTACTACTATTGTTATTAACCAAGCTGGGCTTCCGGAAAATCGAAGCTATCGTGGTCTGCCTGATTGCGGTCATCTTAGTGGTCTTTGCCTACGAAGTGGTGATTGCGCAACCGAACATGGGCGCTGCCGTAGCTAATTTCATTCCGAAACCAGAAATTATGCATCCTGGACAACTGACCATGGCGTTGGGAATCGTGGGTGCGACCGTGATGCCACACAACTTGTATTTGCACTCGTCAATTTCGCAAACGCGGAAATTTGACCGCGAAGACCCGGCTGAAATGGCGCGGGCCGTGAAATTTACGACTTGGGACTCCAACATTCAGCTGTTTGGTGCGTTTGTCATCAACTGTCTCTTGCTGTTGCTGGGGGCAGCGATGTTCTTCGGTAAAGGGACGGACCAACTGGGGACTTTTGGTAATTTGTACGCAGCGCTACAGGATAATCATTTAGCCGGTGCGGTGGCTTCACCATTATTATCAACGCTGTTTGCGGTGGCGCTGCTCGCTTCTGGACAAAACTCCACGATTACGGGGACGCTGACGGGACAGGTCATCATGGAAGGCTTCATTAATATGAAGATTCCGTTGTGGGTGCGGCGGTTAGTCACGCGGTTGATTTCCGTATTGCCCGTGATTGCGGCGACCATCTTCTTTGGTGGGAGCGAACGGGCTTTGGATAGTCTGTTGGTCAACTCACAGGTGTTCTTGTCGATTGCCTTGCCATTTTCCATGATTCCACTGACGATTTTTACGTCATCGAAGAAAATCATGGGGGAACAGTGGGTCAATAAACGGTGGATCACCGTGTCGGCTTGGGTCTGCACGATTGTTCTGACGCTGCTGAACATTCAGATCGTTTGGACGACGGTAACGGACCTGTTTTAAGCCTAGCTGTTGACGGACTAGTCTTAGCAAAAAATAATCCGTAGCCTGGCCGGCGTCTATTGACTTTTATCGCCGGGGTCGGTATCATCAAGGACATAAGCTAAGAAACAGTCCAGTAGTGATGGCGGCTCCGGTTAAGAGATTTGACGGTGCTGGGAGTCAAAACGCCCGTGGTCACGAATTACGCTGTGGAGCGGCCGAGATTTCGGCGGGTCATTCCGTTAACGATGACGAGCGGTTGTCGATCGACAACAACTTGGGTGGTAACGCGGATTTTAATTCGTCCCTGATGGCATAACGCCATTGGGGGCTTTTTTGTAGTGAGGGCAATTTTAGGAGGAAAAGATATGTCGATTATTGATGAACTGAAGTGGCGTGGCGCCATTAACCAACAGACTGACGAATCCGGCTTGGGCGACTTGGTCAACGAAAAGGCAGTCGGCTTGTATGCCGGGATTGACCCAACTGGGGATTCCATGCACATTGGTCATTTGATTCCATTCATGATTTTGAAACGATTCCAGTTAGCGGGTCACCGCCCATACATCGTGATTGGTGGGGCCACGGGTTCCATTGGTGATCCTTCCGGTAAGAAAGCAGAACGGGTCTTACAAACGATGGACCAAGTGCACCACAACGAAGTTTGCCTGACCAAGCAGATGGAACACCTCTTCGGTCAAGACGGCTCCTTTAAGATTGTGAACAACTACCAATGGCTATCCAAGATTTCATTGTTGGACTTCTTGCGAGACTATGGGAAGTTATTTAACGTCAACAACATGTTGAACAAGGAAGTCGTGGCTTCACGGCTAGAAGTCGGGATTTCTTACACGGAATTCACGTACCAAATCCTCCAATCAATCGATTTCCTTCATTTATACCAAGCAGAAGATGTCCAATTACAAATTGGTGGCGCGGACCAATGGGGGAACATCACGGCCGGTATCGACCTGATCCACAAACAAGAGGGCGCGGATGCCAAGGCGTACGGTCTGACGATTCCATTATTGTTGAAGGCAGACGGTACGAAGTTTGGGAAGTCAGAAGGCGGCAACATCTGGTTAGACCCAGAAAAGACGTCACCATACGAATTCTACCAATTCTGGATCAACACGGATGACCGTGACGTTATCAAGTTCTTGAAGTACTTCACCTTCCTGGACCAAGACGAAATCCAAGAACTGGCAGATGCTGTGGCGACCCATCCAGAAAAGCGCCTGGCCCAAACTCGCCTGGCTGAAGAAGTCACGGAATTTGTTCACGGTAAAGAAGCGGTCGCTGAAGCCCAACACATTACGAAGGCGTTGTTCTCCGGGGATGTGGCTGACTTAACCGCTAGTGAAATCGAACAAGGCTTTAAGAAGATGCCATCGGTCACGGTCAACGCTGATAAGAAAAACATCGTTGAATGGCTGGTTGATGACACGAAGATTGAATCCTCTCGGCGCCAAGCCCGTGAAGATTTGACCAACGGGGCCATTCGCATCAACGGCGAAAAGGTGACGGCAACAGATATTGAAATCGATCCAACCAGTGCCTTTGACGGTAAGTTTGTAATCGTCCGGCGCGGGAAGAAACGTTATTTCTTAGTCCGAGTTGCGGATTAATTAAGCTGATATTGCGGCACGAGCGCACGATGGGTGCGTTCGTGCTTTTTTAGTGCCAAAGTAAAGACGAACGGTTATTAGAGAAAAATCAGGAAACACACGGCCGTCGGATAACTATTCTGGTGCTTTCACGAGTAAGATATGCCTTTGAAAAAAGCTACAATTATTTTCAGATTTTAGTTGACGGTAGGGGTTGTGGTTGGTATAGTTATATATGTTGTCACGGCGATTCACCAACTAGACCAATTCAATGAGTTGAAAATAGTTGTTGACAAAGGTGATGACAAAATGTTATATTGATTAAGTTGTCGCTTCTTGATAACGAATCAACGAGAAACGTTGTTAAATCAAACTTCTTGTTGACATCAAATCAGTTAAATGATATGATGATTAAGTTGTCTGCGAGAGTAGATGACATGGTAGACCTTTGAAAACTGAACATTGTTTCGACAAACCAAATATGTGTAGGGCGGTTTGATACTTGGTATCAAACCCAAACAATATTTGCGAAGTCAATTCGCTTTTAAAAATGTAACAACAATCGATGAGCTATTCAAGC